>JAQWRG010000051.1 GCA_029243855.1 Flavobacteriales bacterium
CTTTTGAAGAGTCTGTAGCTTCTGAATACATAGCTCCAGAACAAGAAGAAACGTACAATGAAGTAAAAGATGTGCTTGAAGAATCTACAGTAGATCCTTCTTCATTTAATGATTTAACTCAAGATAACATAACGTATAACAATGATGTTTCTTCGCAGCAATCTGTTGAGTTAAATAATCAGAAAGATGAAGTAGTTTCAGTTAAGGAAGAAATAAAATTGATTAAAGAAAAAATTGATAAAGAAACCAATGAAACAAAAAAGGAAAAATTAATTCTTGAAATTAATGAAAAGAAACAAGAATTAAATACAAAAGAAAATGAGTTGATTGCATCTTATGCTGAAATTAATAATGATGAGATTGCTTTTAACGATTCAGTATTTAATGAAGCTAATGTAGATTTAGATGAACAAGCTAAGGAAGATGAAGATTTTTTAAGTGCTACAGTTTTTATAGAACAATCTAAGTCACAACTTAAGGCTGCAGAAACAGCAAGGGTAAAAGCTGAGGCTACAGATTCAGAAGATGAAAAAACCAAACTACTTAATGAAGCTGTTCAATTAGAAATGGCTGCTATTGACAATCAACAAACAGCTAATAATTTAATTGTTGATGTTAAAGAAAAATATGAAAATAAAGAGGATGTTGAAGAAGTGGTAAGTGTTGTTGATGAACCGTTTGATCCATTGGGATTAACAGAAGAAGAAGAAGAAGAGTTTGTAGAAAGTTTGCCTGCTTCAATACCAGTTGTTGAAGTTGAAAAAGAAGCTCCTGTAGAAAGGTTTCAAGGGGTATCATTTGATCCAAACTTAAAGCCTGCTAATTATGATGTGGTAGCAGTTGCTGACGATGATCCTGTAGTTAATACATCCGCAGTTCAAACTTCTTCAAATGCACAAGTTTTAACTGAAAACGAAAAAAACATTGAAACGGTTCAAAACATAGATGCCAAGATTACAGAGTTAAAAACATTAGAAAAAACAGCTTTATCAGAGAAATTGGTGGCTAAAACCGATAAAAGAATAGCTAAGTTAGAAAAGAAGAAAGCAAAAAGTCAATTGAAAATGGCTGATGATGTTGCCTCTGTTAATCAATCAGAAATTAGTTTATTGACCAAGAAAATTGAATCTTCCAAATCTTACTCTGAAGCAGTTGTAAACAACAATTATCAAGTACAACAGGCTGAGAATTACGAACAAGCAGCAGTTGAATTGGCTGAAAATGCAAAAGCTATAAGAGCAGAAGCAGAAGCAGAAACTGATCCTGTATTAAAAAGTGCTTTAATTGAACAGGCGATTTCATCTGAAAATACTGCTATTTCTCACCTAAATAAGGCTGATAAATTGTATAGTAACGCATTAGTAGAGGACTTTACTGAAGATAAATACCAATTGGCCAAAACTGTTCAAAAAGAAGAGACCAAGCAATCTGTTAAACTTGAGAAGTTGTCGGAAAAATCATACGCTAAAGCAGAAGTGTATTCTAAAAGAAGTGCTGAAATAAGAGACAGTGCAAATACATTACCTAAAAAGGAAAGACAAAATGCTATTGTTTTAGCAGAACAATATGAATTATTAGCTAGAGAACAAACCATTAAATCCAATCAATTTGAAACAAAAGCAAAGAAGATTAAAAAAATGGAAGATGCTATTATAGAGGATATAGTACTAGTTGAGGAGGTTAAGAATATTCAAGACCCAGCTGTTGTTGCTGGTTCTCAAGAGTTCAAGACGTATGATAAAGAGCAAAAAGAAATAAATGCATTGCAAACGGATAAGGTTAATAAGGAGCAAGAGCTTAAAACCTTAAATAGTCTTGCAGTTCAGATGGAAAACAAAGCCAATGAGTTAACTCAAGAAGCAAAAAAAGAAAGAAACCCTCAAAAGAAAAAAGAACTAAATGAGCAGGCCAATCAGTTTCTAATAAAGTCAAATGAAAACAAACAGAAATCTAATTCAATCAATCAAGAAATAGTTGTAATAGAAGAAGATATCAAAGTTAAAGAAATGTCCCAGGCTGAAGTAATAAGCTCATTAGATAGTATTACAGCAAGACAGGTAAGAGGTTTGTCAATTTCTGGATTAGCAGAAGAGTTTTTAGCTAAGACAGAAGAAGAATTAGCGGCAATCAATGTTAAAAATGAAGAACCATCAACAAATGATGAAACTTTAACAACTAATAATGAAACAGTAGTTTCAAATGTTGCTACTGAAGTATTGGTGAAAAACGATTTTGTTCCACCAGTTAAAGTAGTCAAAGACTTATTTGTTATCAACAAGCAGTCCAATTACTCTGAAGCAAATCCTATTCCTATCAATCCTAAATCTCCAGATGGATTGGTATATAAAGTGCAGGTAGGGGCTTTTAGAAGACCAATTCCCCAAGACTTATTCAAAGGTTTTGCTCCAATTAGTGCTGAAAAAGTTAACGATGATATTACAAGATATAGAGTTGGTTATTTTACTTCTTTTGAGTCGGCTAATGTGTCAAAAAATGAGGTTAGGAATTTAGGATATAGAGATGCGTTTGTAGTAGCTATTTTTAATGGTAAAAAAATATCCATTGCTGAAGCAAAAGCCAAACAGACAACTGTTGAACAAGTAGCTTCAACCATCCAGTTGCCTAATGAAGAAACATTAAATAATGTAAATAATGCTGAAAATGAAGTTAACGTTGATGATCAAGATAACGTAGCAGAAGAAATAGTGAATGAAGCCAGTGCCAATTCCCATAAAACTCAAGGGTTGTTTTTCTCAGTTCAAATAGGTGCTTTCAGTAAGCCATTAACAGAAGACAACGTTTTAAATGTTGCTCCATTGTATTTAGAAAAAAGAAGAGGCCTTTACAAGTACACAACAGGGGAGTATAAAACAATTGAAGAGGTGACTCAAAGAAAGAATCAACTTGTTCCTTTAGGGTTAACAGATGCCTTTATTGTAGCGTACAACAACGGAGCTCAAATATCAATTTCAAATGCCTTGTCTTTAAATCCATCAACTCCACCAAAACCATCAAATCCAACTATATACTTCATTGATTTAGGTACGTTCAAAGATTCAGTTCCAACTACCATTACTAATGGATTGATTAGTTTAAGCTCTATAGGGGTCAAATCAAGAATGAGACTTAAGGGTAAACAATATTTTAGTAAAAAATTCAATTCATTAAACGAAGCCAATTCAGCTATTGAAATTGTAAAACAACAAGGTATTGAAGAGTATAAGGTTGTAAAATCAAGTCAAAATGATTTCACATTCAATTATGAATATAAAGTTGATTTAGGGGTTTATTACGAAGGAGTTCCAGATAAACTAAAAACTGTTTTTGATGCTATTGGTGGAATAGAAGAATATGCAGAAGGTCAAGGTGTCAAATACATGACAGCTAGTAAGTCAAGTTACGATGAAGTGCTTAAAGATTTAAATTCATGTAAAGAAAAGGGAATAGCAGTTGCAAAAATAGTAGCCTTTAAGGATGGCGTTAGCATTAATGTTCAAACAATTTTGAACCAATCTGAATAATTAATAGTTTTGTTGAATGGCTGAAAAACATCAATATAGTGAGGAAATAATTGCAAAAATAGAAACGGTTGATTTAAAGGAGTTAATGCTTTTTAATGACGATTTCAACACTTTTCAACATGTTATTGAAATGTTGTGTAAATATTGTGAGCACGATACTGTTCAAGCAGAGCAATGCGCTTGGATTGTTCATAACAATGGCAAGTGTATGGTTAAAAGAGATGAATATGCTAATGTAAAGCCTATGTACGATGCTTTACTTGATGCTGGCCTTTCAGTTAAAATTCTATAGCACTTATATGTCTTTAAGAAGTATTTTTTTACCACTGCTAACTCTTATTTTATTTAGTTCTTGTTCTAAAGTTCCTATTTCAAACAGAAAGCAAATGCATTTGTTGAATGAACATGACTTAATTCAGATGGCAAATTTACAGTATGAAGAGTTTATGACTAATGCAGAAGTGTTGCCTAGTAATCATGTTCAAAGTAAAAAAATTCAAAAAATAGGTGAGAAAGTACAACATGCTGCAGAAAGCTTTTTAAAGAAAAATGGTCACAGCCACAGAGTTGATGGTTTTGCTTGGGAGTTTAAAACTGTAGAAAGTGAAGTATTAAACGCATGGTGTATGCCTGGAGGTAAAGTATGCTTTTATACAGGTTTAATAGAATTAGCAGATAATGACGATCAAATCGCGGCTGTTATGGGGCATGAAATTGCTCATGCTATTGCAAAACACGGAAATGAACGAATGAGTCAGCAATTAGCTTTAACTGGCATTATGAAGCTTTCTGGTGTGGGTCAAAAAGATTCTACCGAAACCAAAACAGCTTTTGATTATGTATTTTCAGGTTCAGCATCTTTAGGAATGTTGAAATTCAGTAGGGTACATGAAACGGAGTCAGATAAGTTAGGTTTGGTTTTCATGAAATTAGCCGGTTATAACCCAAATGAATCCATTTCTTTCTGGAATAAAATGGCTGAACAGGGAGGCTTTGTTCCTCAAATTTTAAGTACACATCCAAGTGATGAAACAAGGATTAATGATTTGCAAGAATTCATTGACACTGAACTTGATAACTATGTTGATTGATTCTAAAATTTCATTTGATAAAATATTAGCTCCGCAACTTGAAAGATTGAATGAGCAATACAATAAGTTGTCAATTCATAAACGTGTTGAAAAATTATACCATGATTTTGAGTTAGAGGATGTAATGTTAACTTCCTCATTTGCTGCAACTTCTGCAATGTTGCTTAAAGTTTTTTCTGATGTAAATAAAAATCAAAAAATTTACTTTATTGATACAGGCTATCACTTTAAAGAGACCATAATTTACAAAGATTACTTGACTAAATTATACGATTTAAATGTGGTAGACGTAACTGCTGATGAGTGGAAACATGAGTTTACTACAGATGACAGAACTTGGACTAAAGATCCAGATTTGTGTTGTTCTATAAATAAAGTAGAACCGTTGGATAAAATAAAACAAAAATATAAGGTGTGGATTTCAGGTTTAATGCGTTGGCAGAGTGACCATCGAGATACCTTAGATTATTTTGAAGAACGAAAAGGAATGGTTAAGTTTTATCCTTTGTTAGATGTAACATCAGATGAAAGAGAAGCTTTTATAAAAGATCATCATTTGCCTTTTCACCCCCTGGTTTCTAAAGGATATTTTTCTATTGGTTGTGAGCATTGTACCGTGCCTGGAAAAGGAAGAGAGGGTAGGTGGAACAACAGTCCTAAAACAGAATGTGGTTTACATTTATAAAGTTCTTAAAAAATTGAATTGTCAATTAAAGGGGTAAATGTATATTTGCATATAATTGGCCTCGTAGTTCAACTGAATAGAATACCTGATTACGGCTCAGGCGGTT
>JAQWRG010000036.1 GCA_029243855.1 Flavobacteriales bacterium
ATCAAAGCCTCAGGCAGGGACTATGTTATTTTACGTTTAGCTTCGGTTTATGGGTATTCAACCGACATCCATCATAGATCCAAAAACTCCTGTTTCAACTTTAATTTTATGTTTACTTTTTAAATATTCTATCGAATAATCGTATAATTTTTCAGCAATTTTAGGTGGAGCTGCATTTAAAAATGAAGGTCTATTTCCTTTTTTTGTAGAAGCAAATAAGGTAAACTGACTAACCAATAAAACTGCCCCATTAGTATCTAATAAAGACTTATTCATATTTCCATTCTCATCCTTAAAAACTCTAAGCTTAACCAATTTATCCAGCACCCAATTAGCATCACTTTCTTTATCATTGTGAGTAATCCCAATCAAAACAAGAAATCCTTTTTTAATCTCCCCTTTTATAACACCATTTATTTTTACAGAGGATTCTTTAACCAATTGAACAACAACTCTCATTTATTTAGGGAAAATATTAGCTCTATAATTATTGTCTTTATCTTCATTATACATGGCTAAATAGCTTTTGTATCTACTTTGTCCAATTTCGTTGTTTTTCACAGCAGCTATTACTGCACAACCAGGCTCACTAATGTGTCTGCAATTATGAAATTTACATTCGTTTAATAAAGTCATCATTTCAGGAAAATATCTTGATAATTCTTCTTTTTCTAAATCTACTAATCCAAATCCTTTAATGCCTGGTGTATCTATAATTTTTGTGGTAGTTGTTAAATCAAACATTTCTGCAAACGTGGTGGTGTGTTTTCCTGTCTGATGGGTAGACGATAGCTCTCCCGTTTTCAATTCAAAATCTGAATTTAATGCATTTATTAACGTTGACTTTCCAGCACCGCTGTTCCCAGAAAAAAGAACTGTTTTCCCATCCATTAAACGATCTAATTCTTCAACACCAGTCTTATTTTGAGCTGAAGTTCTGAGTGTGGGATAACCAGCTATTTCATAAGCAGTTTCAAACTCTTGTAAAAGTTGAATTTCTTTATCAACAAATAAATCAATTTTATTAAAAACAATTAAAAGTGGGATGCCATAAGCTTGAGTAGTTACGGTAAATCTATCAATAAAGCCAGGAGAAGTTACAGGATAAGCAATTGTTACTACAAGAATTGCTAAATCAACATTAGCTGCAATAACATGGGCTTCTTTTGATAAATTAACTGATTTTCTAATCACATAGTTTTTTCGCTCCACAATAGACTGTATAACTGCATTATTGTCATCATCAACAATTAAACACACCTTGTCTCCAACAGCAATTGGATTTGTAGTTCTAATACCTTTAGTTCTTAACTTACCCACTAATCTTGCTTCAACAAACTCACCACTTTCCAACTTAACATCATACCAACTTCCAGTAGATCTATATACTAATCCATTTACCATAATTCTCTAAAATAACAACAGTTTAGTGTAAACTAACAGTAAAATTGATTTTTCTGTTATCAACTTATGAATTACTTTAGTCAAAAATAAATGTAAAGATGAGTATTGTTGTTGATAACCTTTCAAAAAAATATGAAGAACAAGTAGCTCTGGATTCCATTTCATTCAAAATAAATAAGGGTGAAATAGTTGGGTTTTTAGGTCCAAATGGTGCTGGAAAATCAACAACCATGAAAATTTTGGCTGGTTTTATTGCTCCATCATCTGGTGAAGCGATTGTTAACGAACAAAATGTACTTACGCACCCAAATGAAGTAAAAAAATCCATTGGTTACTTACCGGAAAACAATCCCTTATACGAAGAGATGTATGTTAGAGAGTTTCTTGAATTTATTGCTAAAATCCACAAAATCAAAGAACATAAAAAAGCAGTAAATGAAGCTATAGCAAAAGTTAAATTAGAAAAAGAATCACACAAAAAAATTGGACAACTTTCAAAAGGGTATCAACAAAGAGTTGGCATTGCTCAAGCCATAATTCACGATCCGAGTGTACTAATTCTTGACGAACCAACAACGGGGTTGGACCCTAATCAATTGGACGAAATCAGAAACTTAATTATCGATTTAGGTAAAACAAAAACAATATTATTATCAACGCATATAATGCAGGAAGTGGAATCAATATGCGATAGAATTTTAGTAATAAACAATGGAAAACTAGTAGCTGACGATGCCATTACAAGCGAAAAATCTAAAACTAAAGCACAAACTTTTGAAGTTGAGTTTGATAAAGAAATAAGTCTAAATAAACTTCAAAACATTTCTGGCGTATCTAAGATTGAAGCAAAAGGTAAAAGTTGGATTATTAGTTCTGAAAAAGAGAATGATTTAAGACTAATTATTTCTCAATTTGCAGCGAAAAACAATCTGCTTATTTTAACTCTTCAAAAACATAGTGACAATCTTGAAGACATATTTAAAAAATTAACCCAATAAGGTTTCGTCAATTGATTGAATTTTATACATTTGCGGCCGTATTAGTGGAGTGATTTGACTGCTTGCAACCACCAAAAAAAAGCTAAATTTGATGTCTGTCGCTGTTGTTTCTCCTCTAAATTTTTAAAAAAACTAATTAGAAATTAATAACAATATGCCTTATTTATTTACTTCAGAATCTGTATCAGAAGGTCACCCAGACAAAGTTTCAGATCAAATATCAGATGCCTTAATTGATAATTTTTTAGCCTTCGACCCGAGCTCTAAAGTTGCCTGTGAAACATTGGTAACAACTGGACAGGTTTTTCTTGCTGGAGAAGTTAAATCTTCAGCTTATTTAGATGTGCAAAAAATAGCAAGAGATGTAATAAACAACATTGGATACACCAAAGGGGAGTATATGTTTGATGGTAATTCATGTGGAGTTCTATCTGCTATTCACGAACAATCACCTGATATTAATCAAGGTGTTGAAAGAAAAAACAAAGAAGAGCAAGGCGCTGGAGACCAAGGAATGATGTTTGGTTACGCAACCAATGAAACAGACAACTACATGCCTCTTCCTTTAGAAATTTCTCATCTTTTACTAAAAGAATTGGCTCAAATAAGAAAAGATGGTAAGGAGATGACTTATTTGAGACCTGATTCTAAATCTCAAGTAACTATTGAATATTCTGATGAGAATCAACCCGTTAAAATTGATGCTATTGTAGTTTCAACTCAACACGATGATTTTGACTCTGAAGAAGCTATGCTTCAAACCATTAAAAATGATGTAATCAATATTCTTGTCCCACGAATTAAAAGTTTGTTACCTGCACACATTCAGAATCTTTTTAATGATGATATTAATTATCACGTTAACCCAACAGGAACTTTTGTTATTGGAGGCCCTCACGGAGATACTGGATTAACGGGTAGAAAAATTATTGTTGACACTTATGGTGGTAAAGGAGCTCATGGTGGTGGTGCATTTTCTGGTAAAGATCCAAGTAAGGTTGATCGTTCTGCTGCATACGCTACAAGACATGTTGCTAAAAATTTAGTAGCTTCTGGAATTGCAGACGAAGCACTTGTACAAGTTGCCTATGCTATTGGAGTTGCAGATCCAGTTGGGCTATATGTAAATACTTACGGCACTAGCAAGATAGATATGAATGATGGAGAAATTGCTGAAAAACTTTCTGAAGTTTTTGACATGAGACCGTATGCTATTGAAACTAGGTTTAACCTTAGAACTCCTATCTATTTAGAGACTGCTGCATATGGCCATATGGGAAGAAATCCTGAAAAAGTAACTAAGACTTTCTCGACTCCTGATGGGACTACTAAAAGCTTAGAAGTTGAATTATTTCCTTGGGAAAAATTAGATTTTGTAGATAAAATTAAAGGTGCTTTTGGAGTTTAAAAAC
>JAQWRG010000047.1 GCA_029243855.1 Flavobacteriales bacterium
ATCTATTTTTGAAATAGTGGTTTCTAAAGGAATTCTATCTTCTGCATTTGCAGTATTAAAGTTCATTGCAGAAACTTCAATGCTGTACTTTTGGCCTGGTTCAGGGTTAGTGGTGCCGTTGTAAAATCCTAATGAATCGTAATGAAGTGCTTCTATAATTTGATTTTTATCATCAAATATTGAAACAGATGCATTTTCTATGTTTGATAAATTACTTGTATCAATGCTGCTTAAGCTAGAACTTAAGTGAACGTTCCATGTTTTGTCACTTTCAAATAATGAATTAATCACAATTTTTGGTTGTGTTATTTCACTAGAAAAAGGAATTACTTTTTCACAAGAATTAAGCAATATTAAAAAGCTGAAAATTATGTGAAAAGGTTTTTTCATTGTTAAATGGAATATGATATATTACATATTTTAATAAATATCATAGGTGTTTACTTGTGCACCCCCAAATATTCCAAATCCATTAGTTACATTACTATAAACTTGAACAGGTTGAGCAAATGGATTTCCCGTTGCACTTTGATATACTTGGTAGCTTTTGCTAAAAAGATAAGTAGGTTCTGTAATGTTGTATAGGAAAAGTGTAATGTGGTCAATCTCCAATTTATCTACCTTGTCAAATTCTTTGATTATATTATCTATTTGTATTTCAATGGTTTTCTCTTCACCGTCAAAAGAGTTGTCAGTAAATAATCCTTGTTCGACTGGACCTCCACCATAATTTTCAAAGACGGGATCTTCTAAAATCATACTTGCTGGAAATTCAAAATATTCCATTGTTCCAAAATCATCCTCATAAATCAAACCAACTTCAATTTCTAAACGATAGAAGTTGCTAAAGTTTATCGGGTCAGTAAATGTGATCGATATGTCCATTCTTTCATTATCACCAATACTAGAAGAAGAGGTGTCAACATTTGATATGTTTATGGAGTTGGGTAATTGATCTTCAGCAGTAACAGATAAATAATTAGGAGCAGAAACTTCAATACTGTATTGTTGGCCAGCTTGTGGAATAGTTGTGCCCTTATAAAATCCTAATGAATCATGAGATAGTACTTCAACTAAGTTGTTTTGATTGTCTAAAATAAGTACTGAGGCATTCTCTAAATTAGAAAGCGTACCCGTGTCAATTACACTTAGACTACTACTTATGTGAACTTTCCATAATTTATTACTTTGAAATAAAGAATTAACTACAATTTTTGGTTGAGTTACTTCTCCAGTAAAAGGGATTACTTTTTCACATGAACTGAAATTAGTAGCAATTAAAATAAAAAATATAATTCTAATGTATTTCATTCTTAAAATTTAAAAGCATAATTAAAGGATGGTATAAGAGGGAATAAACTATACTGGGAAAGTTGAGGGTTGCCATTGTCGTTTCTCGTGAATTCTAAATAAAATGGGTTTTGTCTACTGTAGGCATTATAGACTCCTAAACTAAATGTTCGTTCTCCCCATTTTTTTTCTTTTTGAAAATTTATAGATACATCTAACCTATGGTAAGCTGGCATTCGATAATTATTTCTACTTTCAATGTGTTCTATACCAGAATAATCATTTATGTTAAAATCTGCAATGGAAGGAACTTGAGTGTCAAATAATGAAACATACCTTTCTTGACCTAATGTAACCGCATTTCCAGTTCCATAAACCCATACAATACCTACGTTAATGTTTTCATTAAATTCGTGAGTTAAGGCTATCCCAATATCGTGTCTTCTGTCGTATCTATATGGAAAAACATTTCCAAAATTTATGGAATCAAATTGACGATTTGACCACGATAGAGTATACCCAATCCATCCAGTAGTTTTACCTACCTTTTTTTCAATCATTAATTCCCCTCCATATGACCAGCCTCTTCCAGCGTGTATTTTTGTTTGCCAATCCTGATCGGTGTTAAAAAAGGAAGCACCATCCTTATATTCAATTAGGTTTTCCATTGTTTTATAATACCCTTCGATGGAAACTTCAAATTTATTTAAAAAAGTTTTAGCAATACCTGCTGCAAATTGGTTCGAGTATTGTGGTTTTACTAGCTCTGTAGCAGGAAGCCATAAATCAGTAGGCAATCCAATTCCAGAATTAGTTAGCAAATGTAAAAACTGAGTCATGGACGCATAACTTGCTTTAAAAGATGCATTTTCTGTCAATAGATACCTTATGCTAAACCTAGGTTGAAATGAAGGGTATCTAACATTACCTACTAAAAATTCTGTATAGTGAAGACCAATATTTCCTTTTGTTTTGGAATTTAATTTGAATTCATCTTCAACGTATCCTGCTATCTCATGGGCATAATGAATTTGAGAACCAAAAGTAGTATCTATAGCTGAGTTGCCATTGGTTAAACTAAATTGATTGACACCAGGTGTAAAAGTGTGATAGATGTCTCCTACACCAAATTTTATCAAATGATTGGGATTTAACATGTAATCAAAATCAATTTTTCCAGACCAATCTTCAATTCCAGAAGTATAAGCAAAGGAAAAAGCATCGTTGGTCGTTACACCGTTAGTAGTGCTAGCGTTAGTATTATCAGCCCCAATTAAAAAATCATATTTACTGTATCTTAATGTGGTATTCATGAAAATTTTGTTGGTAACCATGTGGTTCCATCTCAAAGCACTAATTATATTTCCCCATCTTAATTGAGCTTGCGTATTTTCAACTGTGCTGGTTGAATCTTGTGTGTAGGTGTCTGAATTGTCTAAATATGCCCTATCTCTTCCCATATAATGACTAAAGTATAGACGATCTTTGTCAGAAAATTTATGATTTAACTTAGCGTTTACATCATAAAAGTAATACCCACCAGAATTGTTGTTGTTATCTTCTCCTTTGTTGTTTCTATTTTGAGCCATTCTTATGAACGGTTGTGCTAAAATATCAATGTAAGTTCTTCTTGCAGAAATCAAAAAAGAGGTTTTATCTTTAATTATAGGCCCCTCAAGGGTAAGTTTAGATGAAATTAAACCGAGGGCTCCTTCGCCATGGAATTTTTTCATGTTACCCTCCTTCATTTTAATATCAATCACAGATGATAATCTTCCACCATATCTTGCAGGAAATCCACCTTTAATTAATTTAGTGGAATGTATAGCATCGGCATTAAAAACGGAGAAAAATCCAAATAGGTGAGAGGCGTTATAAACAGGTACTCCATCTAATAAAATTAAATTTTGATCTGGACCTACATACAATCCGGATGTTCCTTCACTACCTGTCTGCACACCAGGAAGCAATTGAATGGTTTTCATAATGTCTTTTTCACCAAATAGAGCTGGTAAAGCTTTTACTTTATCCATTGAAAGGTCTATGGTGCTCATTTCTGCTTTTAGGTGAACTTGCTCTTCTTTGTTCGATAAAATTTCAACTTCTTCAAGCATTTGACTTGTAAGGGTAAAGTTTAATGAAATATCTTCTGTTGGATTTAGTTCATAAATTTGGTTTTCAAACCCAATAAAACTTACCCTAAGTCTTAAGGAGTCAATAGGTATAGTTAAGCTATAAAAACCATAATCGTTAGAGGCTGTTCCTTTTTTAGATTTAAAATCATAAATAGATGCACCAACAAGTTTTTCTCCAGTTTCACGTTCTTCAACATAACCACTAATAGTAATGGTTTTTTGAGCATTGATTAAAAAGGGAACTAATAGCAACCCTAGAATTAGTTTTTTCATTAAAAGAATTAAAATTTATATTCCTAAAATTTGAAACATATTAGTGTTGTGGTCCAGAAAAGAAACAATACTAAATTTTTCATGATTTATTTTTTAGTAATAAATATAGGAAAGTTTGTAAACTTCTTTGAGAATATATTTTAATTAATTCAAGCTTTACGCCCCTAAAATTAAAAGAATCTGCACCTTTTTTAGCTTTAATTGCAACCGATATGTTTGGGTAAATTTTTGAAAATTCAGTAAATTTTATGCTTTTCATTTTTATAATAAAATTGATGTTTTATATAAGACGATTTTTTTAACAAATTGTTGTGAAGGGTTTAAAAAATATTTTTTTTAATTTTTTCTTTTTAACCTTTTCTCCTTTGTAAAATGCTAATAATTAACTCTTTAGTAAAGTTGATTTTGTAACTCATTTGTTGTTTATGCGTAGATAGTTGTCCATTGAACTTAAAATACATCTTTGATTGGATGTTGTTTTAGTCATTAAATAAAGGGCAATAGATGCAAAATAAATTTATCATAGAAAAGCTTTTTTTGGTTTTAGTAACTGTGTTTTTTTCATTGAATATTCTCTCACAAACGAGAGCTTATTACAATAAATACGAATACAGGAAAAAGAGACATGAAATCAATTTTGGAGGTGGTGCAACCAATTGTTTGACTGACTTAGGCGGCTCAGATATGACTTTAACAGAAATTAATGAGAAAGACCGTAATCGAATCTTTAGGTCTGCTTATGATCTTGATATAGCAAAATCTAAATACGTGTTAAATTTCGCATACATCTATCATATGAAAAGCAGGTTAAATTTCAGAGCTAATGTAGCCTTAGCCAGTATTTCAGGAGATGATGCACAAACTTTAGAATTTTACAGAAACAATAGAAATTTAAATTTTACAACTTATTTACTTGAAGCTTCTACCATTTTTGAATTTTATATTTCTTTACCTAGTACAGGTACAAAATATAATCTAAGAAGTGTTGCCGGTCAACGTTTGGCTCCTAGGTTTTTTCAACAATTAGGTTTTTATGTGTTTTCTGGAGTTGGTGGGTTTTATTATGAACCAAGAGCTATCAATAATTTAGCTTATAATAATATTAATTATTGGAATGCTGGATTTTCACCAGTAAATACTCCAAGAATGGTTAGTTTAAGGGAGCTTCACACAGAAGGACAAGGAATGACAGGAGATCCTGCCGGTTTTCCATCCGGAAAAACTTATTCCAAAGTTGCATTATGTATTCCAATGGGTTTTGGTATCGAAAAAGCATTCAACAGTTACACTGGATTAAAATTGGAAGCAGGATATAGATATACTACAACAGATTATTTAGATGATGTAAGTACAAGCTATTACGATAAGGATGCTATTCAAGCAGCGTATGGATCAACAGCCGCAACTATGTCGGGAACAAACTCCGGAGATATAATAAGATATTTAGGTTGGTCTCTAGATGGGATTTATCCAATTGATGCAATTCCAGACCCGTCTATTGGAGGTACAAATCCCTATTACATTGAAAGAACTGCTACAGAAGAGGGTTTTCAAAGAGGTAATCCCAATAACAAAGATGTTTACATGTTTGCTACACTGTCTTTTTATAAAAAATTCAATAGTAGGCCAAGGGCTTACAGTACAATTTTAAAGCATCAAAAAAGAAAAATTAAAGCTTCTTTTTAATTATTTCTTGCATGATCTAATTGAGTTTTAAGATCAACAACAGCCTCTTCCCAGTTTGATAATTTTAAAGCATCATTGTGTTCTTGATCAGCTTTTATGGTTGCATTTCTAATTTGATTTGCCCATTCATCTATTATAGGATTAACAGTTTGTTCAGACATTGATCCATTTATTAAGGTTTCTTTCAATTGTTGATATTTAGAATCATATCTTGCTAAACCACCAATTATTCTATCGCAAGCAGCTGATTTTTGATACATCCCCCATGCTCCATATTCAAAGGGTTGACAACTGTTTGTTGTGTCTCCCCATATATCTGCAATTGGGGTAACAGGATTAGTATTGGTAATTATGTTTTCAAAAGCATTATCTAAATCCCAAGGAATCAAATGTACTTTGTTGGTTGAAGGGTTTTCATACCAAAAGAAGTTGTGTGGTTCACAACCAAACCATCCACAATACCAATGAAATGGACCATCGTCATTTCTTATTGCTCTATCTACTACAGCTAATGCAACAGTTTGTTCAATATTTATGTGATTGTTTAGTATAGTCTGAATTTCTGAATCGTTAGCGTTGGTAATGTTTTGAGCAAAGCTTTTTATTATGTTGATGTTAACACCAGTCTGCCTATTAGAAACAAGCCCTTCATAGAATTTTCGATCGGTTTGAATAGAATTGTTTGATTTTAAAGGCCATACTTCTTTGTATAAATTTCCAGAGCCATCCGAGAAATGGTATTTTGCAAATTGTTCGTCTATTTGTTCAACCAAAGCAAATAAACCGTTGAATTCACCATTTATGTACAATTTTGCATGTATACATCTTGGAGCAGGAACACCCATTTGTCTGAAAAGCCAATACCCCAAACGATCGTGCATTTGAGAATTGTCTAAACTCATTGAGTGTAGTTGTAGAGTTTTGAGATCATAAAAAGCAGAATGGTAACCTTTCCAATCAATTTTAAATTTCATCGAAAGTTTTGTAGCTGTTTTGCTTCCAGATGGATTACTCCAATCGTTTCCACTAACTCCTCCTACAAAAGCACCAATAGATCCTTTGTACCTTATTCCAATTGGACTTATGGTTTCTCCATTATATGTTAAACTTCCTTCAACATATTCTTCAGCAGCAGGATCAGCATCAATATAAGCTATAGCATTTTCTGGAAGGTTGATTTCTAGTATTGGTAAGTTATTTTGATTAAAAATAGAATCCGAAGGTTGGTTGAGATAATTCTCATTTCCATTTGGAATTACAATTTCAACACCTGATGATGTGAATCTTTCCATTTTATTGCATGAACATAAAATTAAAGTAAAAAAAATACATGCATGAAAAATTTTATTCATTGTTGTTTTTATTTAAATACCTCTTCGTGTAGTGTTTTAGCGAGTAATTGTATTTAATTCCAAACACATGCATTACTTCAGGGTTCCATTGTTTGTATTGTTTTTCAAACATGTATTTAAAAGTTATGTATTGATTTTTATTGATTTTTTTCTTGGTCCCTAATGAAATACGGTATTTGTTGTACTGATCAGTTGGATGCTCATTGCTTCTCAAGAAAAATTCTACTCCAACTTTTGGATCTAATTTCCAATTTTTAATATTGTAGGAAAGAACTGTTTTAATTCTCCAGTATTTTCTAAGCTCTCCAACATATTTATTAGTGTTTGAAAAAGTTTCTCTTCTTCTTTGTGATTGAATTTTATATTGAATGTTTAGTCGCTCATTTTTGTCGAGATGATGTTTTAAAATCCAGAAATAATTATATCTATTGTAGTTCGCTATATTCTCATCAAAAGCTTGTTTTTTAAGAATGTATCTATAGCTTACTCCCCAACTTATCCAACTAGCTATATTTTTTTCAATTTGAAATTCAGTAAAATTTCGTTCAAAATTGATATTATCTAAACTAAATCTTGTTTGATTTTCTAGATTAAATTTCCAATGTTTATTAACTTTTAAGTTTATGTTTCCACTTAACCAATTCTCACCCCCTATATCAGGCATTCTTTGACTTATGCAAAGAAATGGAGTAATTAACAGTACAATTAATATGCAATTAGAAATGGGGTTTTTTACAAATAACATTTGTTAAAAGATAGCATATTTAGTGTGTGTTATAATCCTAAATAAATTAAAACCGTTATTCTTTGCCTCCAATATTGTACCAGTCTATATTTCTTGAAAGATACATTACGCTAGATAATATTATAAACAAACCTATGCTTCCAATAAGAAGTGAAAAATCTTGAATTTGAATAATTACATAGATGAAACCATAAAGAATTAAAAGTATTCCTGAAAGAATATAAGTTATCAATCTGTCTTTAAAAATAAAGTGAGAGTAACTAGTAATAGAAAATATTGTTGCAATTGAACCAATAAGGTAAGCATATTGGAACTGTAAGTGTTCTGATATGGCTATCAATAAGGTAAAAAATAAGCATATAGCTAATCCAATAATTAAATATTGAATGGGATGTATTCTTACACGCTTCTTTATTTGTGAGAAAAAGTAAAATAAGAAGGTGAGAGATATAAACATAATAGCATATTTTACTGAACGCATGCTTTTTTGATAATGATCAACAGGGAGAATCAAGTCTACACCAAAGTTAGAGTTGCTAATGTTGTTGTTGCTACCTGTAAATTGTTGTGGGTAATTTCTATTTAAATGAAGTACTTCCCAATGTGCTGAAAAACCATTTTCTGATATTTCTCTTGAATCTGGAAGAAAAGAACCATTAAAACTTGGATCTGGCCAACTGGAATTTATGTTAACATTGGTTGTTTTGCCTAATGGGGTAAAACTAATCCCCTTACTTCCATTAAAATTTAATAAAACATTAAAGGAATATTTTTTGATGGAGTCGTTGAGATTTATTTTTGTGCTTATTCCTGAATATATAATGTCCTTTGATTCAACACCAGGGTTAAAACCCAATTGATGTTCGTTCCATTTGACAGATGCGTTGTTTTGAATACTTCTTAGATCGGATATCCCTAGATTTAAACTTGCTTGTTCCCAAAGCACATTTTCAGGGTCAATTCCAAGCTTTTGTATGTCGATTTCATCAAAATATCCATCTATGGAAACATCTCCATTATAAACAACCACTTCATAGATTCCACGATACCTTTTCTCAGGTGATATTTCTGTATTAATGTTTAACTCATTAGGTAAAAAATTGGCAAAGTGTGTGTGCTTATGAGTTTTTATAACGCCATTTTCTTTTGTTGTAGAATAAGTGTTGTATGGAATGGAAACAACCATTGCGGTTATGGTCTGATGATTCCCCCATTTGTGTCCTATTTCATCAATTGCAATTTCTTGGTAGTTTTCCCTTTCTCTAATAATACTTTTAACCATAGAAACAGGAATTAACAGTATTAGAATAAGAAAAGCAATGGTGAAAATCCTTACTCCAACTGATTTTTTTGCCCAGTTGTTAAATTTTTCAAATGATGATTCGTTACTCATAGTTGTATGTTTAATAATTTATAATCCAAAGCCAAAATAGCCTTTTACTCCATTAGAATATATTCCTTCGACTAGTATGCCTCCTTTGTTGTTTTTCAAAATGTTTATTAACTGTTCTTTTGAAGTTACGTTTTGTTTATTGATGTGAGTAACGATAAACCCTGTTTTTAAACCGGCTTCTTTTAGTTTCCCATTTTCAATAGATTGAACTTTAACTCCTCCATTTATATTTAACCTTTTTTTAGTGTTGGCATCAATATCAATAAATAAAGCACCATGAATTGTAGATTCTTTTTCTAATTCTCGTTTATTTATAATTTCAGTACTTCCACTTTCATTCCTTAGTTTAACACTAATAAGTTGAGTTTCATCATTTCTTCTAATAATTAAATTAACGATATCACCAGGCTTATATCTCCCAATTTGCTCTTGAAGTTCAGGGACATCATTAACTTCCGTGTTTTCTACTTTCAGTATTACATCATTTATTTCTATTCCTGCATCTACTGCAGCACCACCATTTGATAGGTTGGTTACTAAAACTCCTTTAGTATCTATTAATTCTAATTCATCCATAATGCTTTGGGTAACATCTTGAATAACAACTCCTATAAAAGCCCTTTGAACCATTCCATAAGATTTCAAATCATTCACTACTTTTAAAGCTATATTTGAAGGGATGGCAAATGAATATCCAGAATAAGACCCTGTTTTTGAAGCTATAGCAGTATTTATTCCAATAAGTTTTCCATTTGGGTCTACCAACGCCCCACCACTATTTCCAGGATTAACGGCAGCATCTGTTTGTATGAAAGATTCCAACGGAAATATGTTCTCATTAGAATTTCTTTTTAAAATGTTAATGTTTCTTGCTTTTGCACTAACAATTCCTGCAGTAACAGTTGATGTTAGGTTAAATGGATTACCTACGGCTAAAACCCAATCTCCAAGTTGTACATTGTCTGAATTTCCAAATGAGGTAAAGGACATATTGTTTTCTTCAACCTTAAGAAGAGCTAAATCTGTACTTGGGTCAGTTCCTATTAATTGAGCAATCAGTTCTCTACCGTCATTTAGAGTAATGCTAATTTTATCTGCATCATCAATTACATGATTGTTTGTTATTATGTAACCGTCCTCAGATATAACAACTCCAGATCCTGTTGCTACTTGAGCTCTTGAACCTCTGCTTCCCCCAGGCCCCCAGAAAAAATCCATTAATGGGTCCGAATGGTAACTTTGTGAATATTCACTCATTATGTGAACAACTGCGTTAACGGTCTTTTGAGCTGCATCAGTAAAATCCATTTCTTTTGGAACAATGGTGTTGATGGTTGATTTAACTACTTCAAAATCTTCTTTAATAATTTCTTTTTCTGGAATATCTTGAACTTTAGTTTTGTTGATTATTTTTGAAGTGTCATTAAAAATAAAATTAAAAAGTAGTAAGGATATAGTTGCTCCAATAAATGCCGATAGTGCTAAAGATAATTTGTTTTTCATGTCGTAATATTTTTTTAAAATTAACGGACAATTTGTATCTATTGTGTACTAGTCGTGTTAAATATTGTTAAGTAAATCAATTGCATTATGATTACAAATTTTTATAAATACCAGGGTACAGGTAACGATTTTATAATATTAGATTCAAGAAATGTTTCTCTTGATTTAACTGAAAATAAAATCAAAAAAATTACAGATAGAAAGTTTGGTATTGGTAGTGATGGAGTTATGGTTATTAAGAATCACCCTAATCATCATTTTGAAATGCAGTTTTATAATCCAGACGGTTCACAAAGTTTTTGTGGTAATGGCAGTAGATGTGCCGTGCTCTTTTCTTTTCACTTAGGGATATGCCCCAGACAATGTACATTTTTGTCCAATGATGGAATTCACTCTGCTGAAGTTTTAGACGATTTACATGTTAAAATTGATATTGTTGGTCCAGTAAAATTAACAATGTTAAACACAGGTGATTATGAATTAAATACTGGTTCACCTCATTACATAAAGTTTGTAGAAAATTTAAAAATGGAGGATTTTATTTCAAAAAGTAGAAGTATAAGAAATAATGAAAATTACCTTAAAGATGGTATTAATGTGAATTTTGTTTCTTCCAATGAAAAAGGAATTTCCATGAGAACCTATGAAAGGGGAGTGGAAGATGAAACACTTTCTTGTGGTTCTGGAGTTTCAGCAGCAGCTTTAGCATATGGATTTAAAAATAATATTGATAAAGACAGTGTGTCTGTAAAAACTAAAGGTGGAGATTTAACGGTTGATTATGTTAGAAATGAAGATTTATTTGAAAATATATTTTTAACTGGACCGGCTAAGTTTGTATATAGAGGAGAAATAGATTTATGAGTACTAAAGTTGGGTTAGTTTTAGATGATATGTTAGATTTGGATTTTACCAAAGTCAACGGTCTTTTATTGACAGATGCAGAAAAGATACCCCCTCACATTGGGTTGGTTTCTAATGGTTTTTATTATTCAGCAACTGCTAACGGTACCATATTAGATAGGAAAATGTCTTCTGTTTTAGATGTTATTACCAAAAAAAAGAAGAAAGTTTTATTTGCTTCATTTGATTTTAAATTAGACAAGGAAATAATAAGAAATACATTTTTAGAGTATGGAGCTTTAGTTAATGGTAAAACTTGTCTTCATCCTGCAAGGATGTGTGTTGAAAAAAGTACTGGACTTGCCTTTAATGTGAATTTTGTTTTTGAGTTGTTGCCGTTAATGCAAGATCAAAATTTAATACGCAATTATCACCATTATTCATTAGAAAATCACTTAAATGAACGTTACTACAAGCTTCCAACCTATACAAAAACTGATATTATTGCTTGTATTGACAGATTAAAAAGATAAAAATGACTGTAATAGAATTAAAACATCCAGTTCCAAGCGATTTAAGTAAATTACTTGATTGGGAAAATGATTTAGATAATTCAGAACATACAGATTTCCCCGCTTTTTTTTCAAAAGAACAACTGTCTGAATTTTTATCTTCTACACATGATTTACTATTGAATAATCAGATAAGATATATGATTACCCATAAAGAAGAAAGGATTGGTTGTATTGATCTTTTTGAATATGATCTAGTTAATTCAAGAGCAGGAGTTGGTGTTTTTATTGAAAAAAAATGGAGAAATAAAGGTTTTGCTTATGCTGCATTAAATAAGTTAAAACATTTAGCTTCGACTGATTTTTTACTAAATCAACTTTATGCTACAATATATAGTTCTAATAGTAGTAGTTTGAAATTGTTTAAATCTTCAGGTTTTGAAATTAATGGAACAAGACAACAATGGGTAAGGAAACAGGAACAATTTGAAGATGTACATTTCTTACAATGTTTTTTATAGAACGTTTATTTTCATGTTGTTAATTAATCTTAATTACTGTTTAAGATTTGCTTATGGAGTCTAAAATTGTTATTGTTGTTATATATTCAATTAACTTCTATACTTAATTCATTATGCTTAGAAATTCACTTACTTTTTTTAGTCTAGTTCTATATTTCCAATTTTTTGCACAAACACCCTCTATTAAATTTGAGGAATATACTTTAGAAAATGGCCTACAAGTTATTTTGCATGAAAACCATACTACTCCTATTGTAGCCGTATCAGTCATGTATCATGTAGGTTCAAAAAATGAAAAACCAAATAGAACTGGATTTGCTCACTTTTTCGAACATTTACTTTTTGAAGGATCAAAAAACATTAAAAGAGGTGAGTTTTTCAAATATATTGAAAATGCTGGTGGTCAAAACAACGCAAATACCTCTAACGATAGAACATTTTATTACGAGGTGTTGCCTTCTAATCAATTAGAATTGGGTTTATGGTTGGAGTCTGAAAGGTTGTTACATGCTAACATCAATCAAGATGGAATTGATACTCAAAATGAAGTTGTTAAAGAGGAAAAGAGATTAAGAGTTGACAATCAACCATACGGCAGCTTTTTTGCAGAGATAAATAAAAGAGCATTCAAAGAACATCCTTATAAATGGACTACTATTGGAGAAATGGAGCATTTAGATGCAGCTACTTTGGACGAGTTTATTGATTTTTATCATAAGTTTTATGTTCCTGAAAACGCTATTCTTTCTATTGCTGGTGATATTGATGTTGCAGCAACTAAAAAGTTGATTAATTCTTATTTTGGAACTATTCCAAATGGTGGAAATAAAATCGAAAAAGTAACTATTGTGGAACCACCCCTCGGAGGTGAAATAAGAGACACGATTTACGATGATGTTCAATTGCCGGGTGTTATGATGGCATATCGTGCTCCTGAACAAGGCTCAAAAGATTTTTATGCGATTGAAATGATGTCTAAAGTTCTTTCTGATGGTGAAAGTTCAAGACTTAATAAAACATGCGTTGAGAAATCTCAATCTGCTATGTATTGTGGGTCATTTCCATTTCCATCTGAAGACCCAGGTTTATCATTCGTATATAGTATTGCAAATAGTGGAGTTAATCCATTGGATTTAGAGAAGGAAATAAACAACGAATTAAATCTTTTGCAAACGACATTAGTTTCTGAAAAAGAGATGCAAAAAATTAGAAATATGATTGAAAACGATTTTGTTGGTAATTTCACTTCAATGATTGGGATTGCAGAAAACCTTGCTAATTACAAAATGTATTTTGGTGATGCAGATTTAATTAATACAGAATTAGATAGATACCTTAAGGTTACTAAAGAAGACATTATGCGAGTTGCAAACGATTATTTTAAACCATCAAACAGAGTAGTACTTTATTATTTACCAAAAGAAAACGGATAGAAATTTTACAATAAATATGAAAAAACAGCAATTAAATACATCATTCAGCTTACTATTTATTTTTGCATCATTGTTCTCTTTTTCTCAAGATGGTGTTGATAGAACAGTAGCTCCAAAAGCAAAAGAAGCACCAACTGTAAATTTTGGCGAGCCTCAGCGTTTTGAACTTGAAAATGGATTAAAAGTATTTTTGGTCGAGAATCATAAATTACCTAAAGTATCTATGAGTTTAACCGTAGATATGGACCCTGTTATTGAAAAAGGTCACATTGGTTTATCCTCTATGATGGGGGATATGATGAGTGCTGGAACTTCATCAAGAACCAAATCCCAAATTGACGAAGCTATTGATTTTGTAGGAGCTTCTTTTGTAACCTATTCTTCTGGTTTTTATTTTAGTTCATTATCCAAACATACATCAAGTGTTTTAGAAATTGCTAGTGATGTTCTATTGAATCCTGCCTTTCCTGAAGAGGAACTAGAAAAGAAAAAGAAAAGACAGTTGTCTGGTTTGAAAAGTTTAAAAACGAATCCTAGTGCTATTGCTTCAAGAGTAGAACAAGTTTTGAAATATGGAAAAAATCATCCCTACGGTGAAGTAGAAAAAATAGAAGATATAAATAACATTAGCACGGATTTATGTAGAGAATATTATGAAACTTATTTCAGACCAAACATTTCTTATTTAATAATTGTTGGAGACATCGACTTAGAAAAATCTAAATCTTTGTGTGAACAATATTTTGGATCTTGGGTTAAAAAAGAGGTTCCTAAGCATAGCTACGATTTTCCAGATACCCCTACTGGAGTTAACGTTGCATTTGTGAATAAACCAGGTGCAGTACAATCTGTAGTTAGTGTTTTTTATCCTATAGGTTTTAAGCCAGGTGCAGAAGACAATCCACAGGTAAGTGTAATGGCTAACATTTTCGGTGGAGCATTTTCCAGTTATTTGAATGCAAATTTAAGAGAAGATAAGGGTTATACATATGGAGCTAGAGGTTATGTAAGATCTAATAAAATAGTTGGTTCATTTAAAGCAGGAGCTAGTGTGAGAAATGAGGTGACCGATAGCTCAGTTGCTCAGATTTTATTTGAAATGAATAGAATTAGAGAAGAAAATGTTAGTGATGACGACTTGGATAGAATCAAAAACAATATGATTGGTAAATTTGCGCTGTCAATGGAAAATAATCAAACCATTGCTCGCCAAGCATTAACTATTGAACGATACAATTTACCAGCAACTTATTATTCAGATTATTTGACAGCAGTTCAAAAAGTTGATCAGAATTTGGTGATTAGTGGTGCTAACAAATACATAGATCCTTCTAACTGTTATGTCTTAGTTGTTGGTAATAAAGATATTGTTTCAACTTTAGAAAGGTTTGATTCTGATGGTGAAGTTGATTTTTACGACATCAATGGAGACCCTGTTGAAATGAGTCAAAAAACAATTCCAGCGTCATTAACTGCAGATAAAGTAATTGAAGATTATGTTTTGGCTATCACACAACAGAAGACTATTGATGAAGCAGAAAAAATATTTGATAATATTAAAAGTTATAAAAAAGAAATTATCGCTTCTGTTGAATTTAGTGGACAATCTATGGATATGAAATTGAGTGAATTGTATAAAGCTCCTTATTGTTATCGTTCTGAAATGAATGCTAATGGCATGGTTGTTCAAAAAGAAATAACCAATAAGAAAAAGGGGGGGAGTTACAACATGCAAATGGGAAATACTTCTTTTACTAAAAAGGAACTTAAAGCCAATCATTCACGTCACAAAATGAATAGAGATTTAATTTACAAAGACTTAGGTCATCAATTAAAATTGGTAGGTATTGAAAAGGTAGCTGGAAAAGATTGTTATGTGATTGAAAGACTAAATCAAGAATCAAAAAAATCTACAGAATTTTATGCTATTTCATCAAAATTGAAACTTCAAGTTATTAGTTCAGACGAAACACCAACAGGTGAATTGGTTACAAGAACAATGCAGTATTCTGATTACAATGATTATGGTGGGATTTTATTTCCGACTTTAACTTCTATGAGTATATCAAATCAGTTTGTTGAGATGAACTTAAAAAGTATGGAAGTCAATGTTGAAATAGATGAAGCTAAATTTGAATGGAATGATAAATAATTTAATCTCTTCTTCTTCTTTTAAAACCACCTTCTCTAGACTTTCCTTTTGACCAATCGTTAGATTTGTTTCTTGATCTGTCTCTTCCTCGGTCTCTTGATCTTCCTCTTGATCTGTCTCTTCCACCTGATCTACCACCTCTTTTCTTCTTGTCTTTGGAAGCAATTTCCACAACAAAAGATTTTCCGTCAAAATCCTGATCTTTCATTCCGTTTAGTACATTTTCAGTAAATGCATTGTCAACTTCAAAAAATGAAAAGTCATTGCTTAAGTCCAGTACACCAATTGCATTGGAATCTATATTAGCATGTGTACATATTAATCTAAGTAGGCCACCTTTGTTTAAGCCTGTATTATATCCTAAATTGATGAAAAATCTTTCTTGATCATCAGCGGTTTTAAAACTTTTATTTCCAGAAGAATCGTTGCTATCGAGGTTTCTTGAATTTTCATAATACTCAAGTAGTTGATTGAATTCACTACTTACAAATCTTTTGATTAATTCTTCTTTGGTGTATTTACTAAGCGTCTTTGAAATGGCAGGAATGAAGTCAGCAATTTCAGTTTCGTTTATCGAAACATTTTTAATTTTTTCAATGTAGGATATGAGTTGTTGTTCGCAAACTTCCTTTCCAGAAGGTAACGTTTCTTTACTGAATTCAACTTTAATGTGTCTTTCAATTTGATTTATCTTACTTTGTTCTTTTCCAGTCACAATTGCTATAGATGTACCTTCTTTACCTGCTCTGGCCGTTCTTCCACTTCTATGCGTATAGCTTTCAACATCATCAGGAAGATGGTAATTGATAACATGAGTTATGTCATTTACATCTATTCCTCTGGCAGCTACATCAGTTGCAACCAATATTTGTAACGTTTTGTCTCTGAATTTTTTCATGGTTTTATCTCTTTGATCTTGAGATAGGTCACCATGAATTGGAGCTGCATTGTATCCTTCTTTTAAAAGCTTATCTGCAATTTCTTGCGTAACTCTTCTTGTTCTACAAAAAATAAGACCATATATGTTAGGATGAAAATCTAATATTCTTTTAACAGCTAAATAACGATCTCTGTCTTTTACTGAGTAAAATACATGTTTAATGTTTTCAGCACCAATGTTTTTTCCACCAACTGTAACTTCAATTGGGTTTGTCATATACGATTTAGCAATCTTTTCTACTTGTTTGGGCATGGTAGCAGAAAACAACCACGTTACTTTATCGTCTGGTGTATCACTTAGTATGTCGTCAATATCTTCCTTAAAGCCCATGTTTAACATTTCATCGGCTTCATCCAAAGCAACATAACTCACTTGGTTGATTTTAACCATTCTTCTTCTCATTAAATCCATCAGTCTACCAGGTGTAGCTACAATAATTTGTGCTCCAGCTCTAATTTCTTT
>JAQWRG010000052.1 GCA_029243855.1 Flavobacteriales bacterium
TTTTTATTTCTTTCCAGTTCTCACATTAAGTTGTTAAAACATCTTTTGTTTTTTAAAGACATCCTGATGATGTTCTGTTTACATTTGATTTAAATAATAGTATGAGAATTATAATTGTTTTGATTTTAACATTTAGTATAGGCCTTTTAGGTTTTATGGCTTATTTAGATTTAAATGAAGATAAAATAACTCACGAAAGTCCGTTAACTGCTTTTCCTTCTAATCCATTGTTTTTATTAGAAATAAATGAGGCTACCTCATCCTGGAATCATTTTACAGAAACAAATATGATTTGGTCAGAATTTGTTTCTAATAAAGATAATTTAAAACAGTATGGCGAAGTAGCTAAAATCAACCAATTTCTTAATAATGAACTTGTTGAGCCATTGATAAATGATGGCAAGGTATATGTTGGTGGTTACCATTTTAATGGAGAATTAGAGCTGTTGTTAATCCAAAACATATACGCACACATAAAAGAAGATAAATTGTTTGCTATCACGGATTCAACTCTCAGAAGTGCTTTGCCATCAACCAATTGGGGGGCAAAATATTCAACCCCATTCATTGTACTAAGCAGCAGTAAAGAATTATTAAATAAATCCATAGAAAACATATCAAACAAACAGCCTTTAAACAAGGAAACTAAGCATGAAAAAACTAAAAAATTAATAAGTCAATCCAGTTCATTTTCTTGTTTTGTTGACGTTAATCAACTTAAGGATTTGTTGTCTGATTTTGACTCAAAAGCCATAACTTATTTAGAACAAGAAAAAGGGATAAACAACTGGTTTCAGTTTGATTTTAATTACACCCCAAACGCAATTAATATCATTGGAGTATCGGATTGTATAAATAAAAACCTTCAAACCACGCCTCAGTATATTAACAATTCCTCTTTAGTACCAGATGATGTTGATGTTCTATTAAAAAAAAGGATTAAATATAGTTTTGACACTACTTTTTCTAAAAATATACTAGATGACAACACCATCAACGAATTAGAATTTTTAAAGATTCAACTGACCAATCAATTTACTAAAACAAAAGAAGAAATTTTTTTAATTGAAAGACCCCGAGACTTGAATCACGATAGTTATTTGGTAAATAAAATCTTACTTGATTCAGTATACCCACAAACCTTTTTAAATAAAGAAGTTAGACTTATAAATGAAGCCTTTTTAAATAAATTATATCCTAACAATTATACTATTGAGCAGATGTGTTACTTAGATAATCAATATTATGTTATTTCTACATTTCAAGGGTTAAAAGAATGGGAGTACCAACTAAAACAAAAGAAAAAAATAGCATTTGATGAAGCTATTTTTGCTGATCGATCTTCTTCTTATCTAGATCAAGCGTTTTCACAAGTAAATTATTGGTCTGGTCAAGAATTAAAAGGGATAACTCCTAACAAAGTTGAAAACAATATTCTCAATGAGATAAGAGGGGTTTCTTGGGCAACTAGTTTTTTAAACGAAGGGTATCTTCATCATGCAATAAATATTCAAAAAGGATTACATGAAAAAGAAGATCAAAAGATTTTATGGACTGCTTCTGTAAGTTCAATTTTGAATGGGCCATTTATAATGAAAAATCACAAAACAGGAACTAAGGATATATTTATTCAAGATACCACCCATTCAGTATGTTTGTTTAGCGCTAGTGGTAATTTAAAATGGAAATTTTCTTTAGACCAGCCTATAATTAGTTCTGTAACGCAAATTGATATTTACTCCAACAACAAATGGCAAATGGTTTTTAATACTAAAGATAAGTTATATGTAGTTGATATAAATGGAAATAATGTTGATGGATTCCCAGTTAGATTTAATTATTTGGCAACCAATGGTGTTGGAATTATAGATTATGATTTTAATGAAGATTATAGATTTTTAGTTGCTGGTAATGATAATAAAATTCACAATTACAACATATACGGTAAAAAGGTAAAAGGTTGGAATTCGCCAAAAACTAATTCAATAGTTAGTTGCCCCGTCGAGCATTTTTCAATTGCAGGAAAAGATTATGTTTTTGTTAAAGAAAACAACGGTACTATTCAATTTCTTAACAGAAGAGGCGAAAAAAGACATGAGTCAATTGAAAATGTTTTTATAAAACCTAATTCTAATGGTGTTATTCAAAAATCATATTGCATTGATAGCTCTAGTTTGGTGTATGTAGATTCTGCCAATCAATTGAAAAAAACGATGTTTTATGGTGAGGTATCGTCAGTTGACTTTGATTTAGATTCTAATTCAATTTATGTGCCATTTATTTATGAATCAACAGCTTCTAATTTGATTAATTATGGTTTTATTTCTGAAGAGAACCTAATGATTTATGGCCCTGAAAAACAAATTTATTTAGATAAAGAAAGTAGATACAACTTAAAAAACAACCTTGCAATTAATATAGATAATAATTATTTGATTCTATTCAATGATAAAATTGATGAGATAGAACTTATAGATAATAGGTTTCAAGAAATCCCCACCTTTTTTAGAGGAACTAAAAAGTGCACAATTGGAGACTTAAATAATGATGGAGTAGATGAATTAATCACCATAGTTAACGAATCTACCTTATTGTGTTATCAAATTGCCATTTCTAATTAACGTAAGACAAAATTCATTCTTGAATTATTGTAATGTATATTTGAATACTCAAAGTAGTTCATGAACGTTAGAAAAGATTTTACTATATTAAAACAAAGCGTTAAAGGTCAGCCTTTGATATATTTTGACAATGCTGCAACCAGTCAAAAACCTCAATGCGTAATAGATGAGTTAAATAGCTATTACAGCCATTACAATTCAAATGTTCATAGAGGTGTTCATTACCTTAGTCAATTAGCAACGGAAAAGTATGAACAAGCTAGAGTTGTTGTTCAACAATTTATCAATGCTCAGTACGATAGAGAAATTGTTTTCACAAAAGGAACTACTGATGGAATAAACCTTGTCGCTAACGCGTGGGGCCTAGAAAATTTGGGTGAAGGAGATGAGGTTTTGATTTCAGCTATGGAGCACCACAGTAATATTGTTCCTTGGCAAATGATTTGTCAAAAAACCGCAGCAAAACTAGTTGTTGCTCCGATTGATGAAACAGGAGAGTTGATTATAGCAGAATTTGAAAAATTAGTTTCCTCGAAAACAAAACTTGTATCCATAACTCACATTTCAAATACTTTAGGGACCATTAACCCTGTAGATAAATTGATTGAGATTGCTCATAAAAACAATGCTAAAGTCTTAATTGATGGGGCTCAATCCGTTCCTCATTTAAATATTGACGTCCAACAAATGAATTGTGATTTTTTTGTTTTTAGTGGACATAAATTATTTGCACCTACTGGCACAGGTGTTTTATATGTTAAAGAGGATCGATACAAAGAAATGTCCCCTTATCAAGGAGGTGGGGATATGATTAAAGATGTAGCTTTTGAGAAAACAACGTACAATTCACCTCCTCATAAATTTGAAGCAGGAACACCCAATATTGCAGGGTTTATTGGGCTTAAATCAGCCATAGAGTATGTTCAAAAAATTGGATTAAATAATATATATTCATATGAGCAAAACCTACATAATTTTGCTTTTGATGAAATGAGTAAGATTTCTGAGATAAGGTTTATTGGTACAGCTTCAAACAAAGCAAGTGTTATTTCTTTTTTAGTAGGGAAAACTCACCCATTTGATTTAGGGACATTATTAGATCAATTAGGTATAGCTATACGTACTGGACATCATTGTACACAACCTTTAATGGATTTGTATAAGATTCCAGGAACTGCAAGGGCAAGTTTTTGCTTTTATAATTCAGAAAAAGAGATTGAATTTTTTATTAAAGCTCTTAAAAGGTGTATTAAGATGCTGGCTGCTTAGTGTTATAAAAATCGACAACTCATTAGTGCCGTGTCGTCCATTATTTCATTTTGTCTTTTAAAAATATTTAATGCGTCAAATATTTTATTGTCAATTTCTTGTACTGAAAGATTGAAATTTTCTTGAACAACAGCAACTAAGTTTTCAGTTTCAAATGCTTCTCCTTGAGGATTTTATAATTCAACAATCCCATCTGTATAACATATAAGAACATCATTTTTATCAATATGAATTTTCTCAACCTTTATCGATGGAATTTCTTCTAACATCCCAAGGCCAATGCATCCTGAGTTCAAAAATTTTGATTCTGTACCGTTGCATAAAATTGGGTAGTTATGTCCAGCATTTATATATTGTAGGGTCATGTTTTGACAGTTGTAGTGACCTACAAAAAAAGTAATAAACTTTTCGCCTTTAGCAGCATTGTTAACGTCATCATTTAGTTCATAAACTAAGTCTTTTAAGCTCATGTTTTTATGGTTGTACTTAACATTGGCTCTAAGTTTAGCTTGGAAATTACTCATTAGTAAAGCAGCTGAAACTCCTTTACCTGAAACATCAGCAATACAAAAAAGATACTCTTCGTTGTTTAATGGAATAAAATCATAGTAATCACCGCCTACCAAGTGTTTGGTTTCATACCTAGCAGCAACTTCAATCCTATTGTTTGAAGGAAGTTCAGTTGGAAATAACAGTTTTTGCATTTCTGCTGCTACAGCCATTTCCTTTTTTTGAATTTCTTGTTCAACCAATGCTTTAGAAAATCGTTTATTCTCAACAGCAACAATTACAATATTTGTTAATGTTTGAATAAATGACATGTGCTTAATAGATGGGTTTGTTTTAATAGCACCATTATTAAGTTCTCCAATTAGAAGGTATGCCAAAGGAGTTTTTTTATGAATAATTGGAATTACAATATCAAAAGAATTTAAGGTTTCTTGAGAAGATGATTCAATCACCGTGATTTCCCTAATATGAATTAAATCGTTGTCAATATGTATTTTTTTATTGAGTCCTTTAGCTCCAAAATGAAGTATACAGCTCCAATTAACATGGTCATATGCGTATAATATTAGTTTGGAAACTCCTAATTGTTCTCTTATTATGTATTCAAATATTTTTAAAATATTTTGAATGGAGGCATTGTTGTTAATGCCTTTAGTGATTTCTAGTAATGAATTTAATTTGAACTCGTTAAGCTCAAGGTTTGCAACTAACTTACTTATTTTTTTTTCAGCCATTTTTAGAATTCTAACCTAAAAATAGTAAAGTTATTTATTAACAAGCCTTTAAACTCTTGTTTTATCTCATGGGTTTATTGTATTTTATGTAAAGATGCTTACATTTGCATCCCGAATAAAAAATTATTAATAAATAAACACTGATCCATGTACGCAATTGTAGAGATAGCAGGGCAGCAATTTAAAGTTGAAAAAGATCAACGTTACTTTGTTCATCAGTTAGAAGGAAAGCCAGGTTCAAAAGTATCTTTTGACAAAGTTTTACTTCTTGATGATAACGGTAAAGTTTCTGTTGGCGCCCCAGCTGTAAGTGGTGTTCAGGTTACGGCCAAAATTGAACAACACTTGAAAGGCGATAAAGTAATTGTCTTTAAAAAGAAAAGAAGAAAAGGTTATAAAGTTAAAAACGGTCATAGACAAAGGTTAACTGAAATATCAGTACAAACAATTGGTAAAAAAGCAGCACCAAAAAAGGCTGCAGCCAAAAAAACTGATGAAACAGAAAAAAAAGAAGTAGTTGCTAAAAAAACAACAGCAAAAGCTTCTAAGCCAGCTGCTGCAAAAACAGCAAAAGCAACAACCTCTAAAAAAGCAGCGCCAAAAAAAACGACTAAGAAAGAAAGTTAATCCTTTCCAATTATAATTACTAAAATCATTTAAAATGGCACATAAAAAAGGAGCAGGTAGTTCAAAAAACGGTAGAGAATCAGAATCGAAACGATTAGGAGTTAAGATTTATGGAGGGCAATTAGCAATTGCTGGCAATATTATCGTTAGACAAAGAGGTACTAAACATTATCCAGGTGAAAATGTAGGAATGGGGAAAGACCATACTTTATTTGCACTTAAAAATGGAACTGTTGAATTCAGAAAGAAAGCTAATAACAAATCTTATGTTTCGGTTAGCCCTTTTGAGGGTTAAATTTCGGATTCTTTATATATTTAAAAGCGTCCATTGGACGCTTTTTTTTTATCTAACCTTTATATACTTATGTAGTTGGTATTTTTAATAGCTTAGACCTAAATTTTTTCACCAAGAATTACAAATGTTAGAAATTCAAAAAATAAGAGAGAACAAAGATCTTATAATCAATCGACTAAATGAAGTAAGAAAGATTGATTTAAAGGAAACTATTAATAAGCTCTATTCGCTTGATGAACAAAAAAGAGAAACTCAACAAAAATTAGACTCAAGTCAGTCAGAGTTAAATATGCTTTCTAGTAAAATTGGTGAGCTTTTTAAAGCTGGAAAAGTAGAACAAGCTAACGAGCTTAAAGCAAAAACATCTAAATTAAAGGATGTAATTAAACAGAACAAAGAAGACTTTACTGATTTAGAATCTACTATTCATGAATTGTTTTGTTTGATTCCAAATGTCCCAAATGAATTAGTTCCTGCTGGAAAATCAGAAGATGATAATGAAATAGTGTCTTCTCAAGAAATCAATAAGGAGCAATTCAAATCTTTTATTCCTCACTGGGATTTATGTCAGAAATACAACCTTATTGACTTTGAATTAGGGGTTAAAATATCAGGTGCTGGGTTTCCAGTTTATAAAGGCAAAGGTGCAAGACTGCAAAGAGCTTTAATTAATTTCTTTTTGAATGAAGCATCAAAAATGGGTTATGAAGAGTTAATGGTTCCTCATTTAGTCAACTCAAAGTCAGGTTTTGGTACTGGCCAACTACCTGATAAAGAAGGGCAAATGTATCATGCGGAGATGGATGATCTATACCTTATTCCAACAGCAGAGGTTCCAATAACAAATATTTATAGAGATGTTATTGTCAATGCTAAAGATTTTCCAATAAAGCACGTTGGGTATACTCCATGTTTTAGAAGAGAGGCAGGATCTTATGGTAAAGAAGTTAGAGGATTGAATAGGCTTCATCAGTTTGATAAAGTAGAAATAGTCCAAGTTACACATCCAAACTCAAGTTATGAAACACTTGAAGAAATGGTAAAGTATGTAGAGTCATTGCTTATTAAATTAGAACTTCCATACAGGAAATTAAAACTTTGTGGTGGAGATTTAGGATTTACTTCTGCATTAACTTTTGATTTAGAGGTTTATTCTCCAGGGCAAGACAGGTGGTTAGAGGTTAGTTCTATTTCTAATTTTGAAACGTATCAAGCTAATCGTTTGAAATTAAGGTTTAAAGAAGAAAATAAAACCAAGTTGGCACATACATTAAATGGCAGTGCTTTGGCTTTGCCAAGAATATTGGCATCATTATTGGAGAATAATCAAGATGAAAAAGGTATTGCAATACCCAAAGCTTTAGTACCTTTTACAGGTTTTGATAGAATTGACAATTAAGAGCATGCGCATTATATTAAGCATAGTAAGTTTAACTTTTTTAATTTCTTGTTCTAATTCTGAAATACATGAACTTAAAGATCAACAATTAAAATTAACTTCAATAGAAACTATATTTAATGAACTTGAATTAGATCATTTTGAAAAAGCATGCAGTGGTTTTGATGAAAATATGGATTTAATTCATCTTTTTTGTGCAGACAGCATATCCTTAAAATTCGTCAATTCTGTTAATCGTTATAAAATCATAAAAAAATCTAAGGATTCATTTATTTTAAATTATAAACTATTAGCAAAAAATTTACTGTTTGAAAAACAACAACTAAAATATTTGAAACAAGATTTAGATAATAATTTAATTCCTTCCGATTCAATCCTTTTCTTTTTAGAAAAAGAAAAAGAGAACTTACAATCAATAAGTGATGAAACAAATAACGTAGTTAGTCTTTATAATGAAATCGTAATTGTTCACGATAGTTTATATTTAACAATAAAGGAATTAGCAAAAAACAATTGCTATTGAAGCATTCAATTAAAATATCACTTTTTATAAATCTATTTTTCCATTTAAGCTTTTCAGCTCAAAATACAAGTCAGGACATTAGAATAGCAAATAATTATTTTATTTCTGGAGAGTATGAAAAAGCTGTTATGTATTTTGATAAAATTAGTCAGGATAAAGACAAGTTAAATGAAATCTATAATTATTACCGATTAGGGCTTTTAGAACTTAATAGATTTAAAGACGCAGAAAAACTATGTAAATCTTTAATTAAAAAAGAACCCAATCATTTGGCGCATCATGTTGACCTTGGTTTGGTATACGAACGCTGGGAAAAGCCCCAAAAGCAAGATCAACAGTTTCTTAAAGCAATTAATTTAATTCAATCCAATTCAAATTATGCTCAAATTTCTGGACTTGGATTTGCTTTTGAAAAAATAGGAGAATTGGATCATGCCATATCTGTATACATTAATGGAAATAAGTTCAATCAATCTAATCCATATGCATATCACCAGAAGTTAGCTTACATATACAACAAACAAGGTGAAACACAGAAAATGATTGACACCTTTTTAGAATTAATTAAACAAAGTGAAGGGTTTTTATCAGTTGTTCAAAGCGGGTTGTCAAACGCAATAGATTTTTCGACAAATCTAAAAGCAAAAGAGTTGCTTAGAAAAGCATTACTTAAACAAGCACAACTTAACCCAAGAAAAATAATTTATACTCAACTTTTAGCCTGGTTTTATACTTTAGAATCTAATTACGAGAGTGCTTTAATTCAGGTAAGGTCATTGGATAAAAAGTTAGCTAAAAATGGTGCAAAAATCATGGATTTAGGAATTACAGCTTTAAATAACAAGGAATACGATGTTGCCATTAAATGTTTCGATGAGGTAATAGCTTCCTCATCAAATAAAGAATTTGTTTACAAAGCTGAAAATAAACGTTTGTTTACTATAAAAAAGAAAATTTTAAATGGCATTGAAATAGAAAAAGACGAGTTGTTGGCTTTAAAATCCAATTATTTAAAATTACTAAATCAATACAATTCTAGCGGAAATCAATACGCAATCAACAAAAGAAAATTTGAGGTTTTAAAACAACTGGCAGATTTAGAATCCCACCATTTAAAAGAATATTCATTAGCCAATAAACACATTAAAGAAGCGTTAAGTTTGTCAGGTGTTAGCGAGTCTAAAATAGGGGAGTTAAGGTTAGAATTAGCAGATATTTTAGTTTTACAAGATAACATTTGGGAGGCTTCTTTATTGTATTTGAAACTTGAAAAACAATTTAGTAACGATCCGATTGGTCATGAAGCAAAATTCAGAAATGCCAAAATATATTACTTTACTGGCGAGTTTGATTGGTGCCAAGCTCAATTGGATGTTCTTAAAGCATCTACTTCTAAATTGATTGCAAATGATGCGTTAGAATTGTCGCTATTAATTACAGACAATTACAATATGGATACAACAGAATCTACCATGCAAATTTTTGCAAAGGCAGATATGTATAAATCTCAGTACCAATTTGATGATGCATTAAAATATTACGATTCAATAATTGATAATTATAAAAATCATAGTTTAAATGACGATGTATTGTTTAGAAAAGCCGAAATAAACCAATCAACATACAATTACGACAAAGCAATTGAAAATTTGGAGTCTCTTATTGAAGAATACCCTAGTTCATTGTTGATTGACAATAGTTTATTTATGTTAGGAGACATCTATGAGTTTAAATTAAAGAATCTTGAGAAAGCCAAAGAGTATTATAAAACCTTATTATTTAATCATTCAGGAAGTTTATTTGTTATTGAAGCAAGAAAAAGATTTAGAAAGCTAGCAGGAAGTACTAATGAAATCATAAATAAAAATTCATAAACATGATATTATATAATGTAACTATTAATATTGATCATGAAGTTCAGGAGGAATGGTTGAGTTGGATGAAGTCAGTTCATGTTCCAGATGTAATGAATACAGGACTTTTTTTGGACAGTAAGATATGTAGAATTCATGCTGAAGAGGACGGGGGTAAATCATACAGCATACAATATTTATTAAAAAGTTGGGAGGATTACAATTCCTATGTAAATGATTTTGCAGAGAAATTGCAAAAAGAACATACTGAAAAATATGCTAATAAATTTGTAGCATTTCGTACACTTTTAGAAGTGGAACACCATGTTAAAAGAGATGGATTGTTTTAATATTCCTAGTCCTATTCAAAAGTTAGATTTATCAGAATTTGGAATATCAAATCACGAAGTTTGGGTAAAAAGAGATGATTTAATTCATCCTATTGTTTCTGGAAATAAGTGGAGAAAATTAAAAAATAACATTGATGTTTTTTTGGCTTCAAAAAAATCTCATGTAGTCTCAATGGGAGGTGCTTTTTCAAACCATCTTCTTTCTTTGTCATTCATTTGCAATAAATATAACATATCAAATACTCTTCTTGTTAGAGGAGAAAAACCAAAAGAATTGAATGATATTCTATTGTCGTGTTTGAATTACAATACCAAACTTATTTATACGGAAAGAAAGCAATATTCTAATGAAAGTTGGGTTACTGATTTCCTAGCAAACAATTTTCAAAATTATTTTTTTATACCAGAGGGAGGAGCGAACAATTTAGGTATTAGAGGCTGTGAGCAAATAATTAATGAAATTGATGAAGATTTTGATGAAATATATTGTGAAGTAGGAACGGGAGCAACCTTAATGGGAATTGCCAATGCATTAAAAAGTCATCAAAAAGTAATTGGTATAGTCGTATTAAAAGGAGCCATTCAAATAAAAGAAAATTTAGAATTTAAGCACCAAGATTTTATTTCCAATAAAACAGTCTTTTTAAATTATTATCATTTAGGAGGATATGCAAAAAACAGTGCCAAACTTATTGATTTTATGCGTTTGTTTTATTCTAAAACAGGAATTAAGACTGACCCGATCTATTCTGGTAAATTATTTTATGGTCTAATTAATGAGTTATTAGCCGATAAAGATAAGAACCCAAAGAAGATTATTGCTCTTCATTCAGGTGGTTTAGCCGGAATTAAAGGGTTTGAAAATAGGTATAAGCTATCTATATTTCCTGATTAGGTTTTTCAATACGTTTATTTTTTCATAATTTAAGGTAAAATTCACGTTATGAAAAAGAGCTTTCTTGTTATATTATCTATTTGTTTTTTCTTATCTCCTTTTTATGGGCAATATTATTACACTCCAAATTCTACACAAAGTAATCCAGGAGGATTAAATACCGATAGTGAGTACCCCTCAAGTTCTGCTTCTTTTGGTACAGGATGGACTACCATTTTACCAGGAAGCAATGTTTCACCTACATGGTCTTCGATTGAAACCATACCTTTTTCTTTTAATTTTAACGGATCTCCAGTGACACAATATAAGGTATCCTCATCTGGTGTGTTAACCTTTACGACAAGTGCTGGAGTTGTTCCTTTTTATACTAATGCCGCAATACCTGATCCAGTAATACCCAATAATTCTATTATGATTTGGGGTATCCAGGGAGTTGGTTCAAACGATGAAATTGTAACTAAAACATTTGGAACAGCAGGAGCTCAACAACATTGGATATTTTTTGCCTCTTATGAAGCCGGTGGAAGTTGGAGTTATTGGTCAATAGTTCTTGAGGAAGGGTCGGATAAAATTTATATTGTAGATCAAAGGCACAGCTCTAATGCTAACCCTCAAGTTACAGCTGGAATACAAATTGACAATACAACAGCAATTATGGTTGCTGGATCTCCTCAATTAACTAATGTTGCCGGTACAAGCGCAACTCCTGCTGACAATTATTATTACGAATTTATTTACGGCCAGCAAAACGCTATAGATATGTCAGGTGTTGAGTTGTTGACTTATCCGTATTTAAAATTATCAGATGCTCCATTTTCAATAGAATGTGTTCTAAATAATTTAGGAACAGATACCGTAACTTCATTTGATCTTAATTATTCAGCTAATGGAGGCTCAATCGCATCTCAATCTCTTTCTGGACTTTTAATTGGCCCCTATGAGGCCGACACTTTCATCCATAACATTCCTTGGATACCAACAATTGATGACTCTTATGATATTTCAGTTTGGGCTTCAAACATTAACGGATTAAGTGATATGAATACATTAAATGATACTGTAATTCAGCCATTACATGTTTTTGCTACAACTACTCAAAGAAAACCAATGCTGGAGATGTTTGCTAGCTCTACTAGCAATTACTCGGTTACGGGCAATACAGATTTATTGGCTATTTTATATTCTAACCCTGATAATTACTCTTTATTAAAATACCCAATGAGCTGGCCATCTCCTGGAGATCCTTATTTCACAGATGAAGGAGCTCAAAGAAGATATTTTTATAACGTAAACACGGTTCCTAGATTGATTTTAAATGGAGTAGATCAAAACAATCCAATTGGATTTACTCAACAAGAATTTGACGAAGCATATCAACTTTATTCCTTTGTGGATTTAGATGCAACGTATTCAGTTGGAGGACAAAAAGTTGATATTAATGTGGATGTTAATTCGCTTTGTAATACTGCTGGTATTTGGGATAACCTTACATTACATACGGCTATTTTTGAATATACTACTTACAATAATGTGGGGACTAATGGAGAGATTGAATTTTACAATATTATGAAAAAAATGCTTCCTGATCATAACGGTACATCAATACCTGATTTAGGGCCTAATAATCCACCTTATAGTTTAAGCCTTTCCTATGAGTTCAATGGAACGTATAATATTCCTTTAGATGCTTCTTTACCAACTGATCACCTTATTGAACATTCGGTTGAAGATTTTCAAAACTTAGGAGTTGTTGTTTGGATACAAGACAACGATAGTAAATATATTTTACAATCTGCAACTGCAAATATTGTAGCAAATGCCAATGATTTAGACGATAAAGTTCAAACAGTAGTTTTTCCAAACCCTGCATCAGATCAATTGAATGTTACTTTGAAAGGTAATTTAAATGAAGTCATTGATGTTAAAATTTATAACTCACTTGGTCAGATAGTTAGAGTAGTAGACTGTGCTAATTTCAATAAAATCCAAGCTATAGATATTAGTGAATTGAATGAAGGAGTACACGTATTATTTATTCAAACAATTAACGATTTGATCAAAAGAAAATTCACAAAAGTAGAGTTCTAATTAATTTGCCATTTCACTCATGAATTTTATTTTCATTAAGCGTAATTCCTCTTCGCTATAGTCTCCATCAAATTCATCAAAGGCTTCTTTTATGTTGTCAGATTCAGCATCTTCCATAAAATAGTCATATACTTCTTCTTGAGCATCTTCATCTAAGATGTTGTTGATGTAATAGTCAATATTAATTTTTGTACCTGAGGCAACAATATTTTCAATTTCAACAATTAAATCAGACAACGGTTTTCCTTGACTTTTGGCAATGTCGTCAAGAGGAAGTTTGCGATCAATATTGGTAATGATATTTACTTTTTGACCGCTTTTATTAACCAAACTCTTCATTACAAAATCTTGGGGGCGGTCTATGTTATTTTCTTCAACATATTTAGCTATTAGTTCTATAAATGGTTTACCATATCGTTGAGCTTTCCCAACACCAACACCGCTTATTTTTTGCAATTCATCAATTGAAATAGGAAACTGATTGGTCATCTCTTCTAAAGATGGATCTTGAAAAATAACAAAAGGAGGAATTTTCTTCTTAGTAGCAATGCTTTTTCTAAGATCTTTAAGCATAGCGTATAGTTTGTCATCAAGTGCACCACCACCTTTTTGATTGATAAGTACATCGTCTTTATCATCTGTGTCACTGAAGTCATGTTCTTTAATTAGCATGTATGAAGAGGGGTTTTTTACAAACTCTCTACCTTCTGTGGTGCTGTATAATGTTCCGTAGCTCTCAATTTCTTTAGCTAGTAACCCAGCTACAATAATTTGCCTGAAAACAGCATGCCAAAAATGTTCGTCATGTTCTTTACCAACACCAAAAAACTCCGATTGATTTCCTTTATAGGTTTTAATTTCGGCTGTGTTTTTACCTGTAATAAGGTCAACAAAATAACTTACTTTATGTTTGACTTTAATTTCAATAACTGTTTGAATAGCAACAACAACTTCATTCATCCCCTCCATTTTTTCTTTCGGGTTTTGTGAGTTGTCGCACATACTTGCTCCTGGACCATTTACAATATCAAAGTCTTCACCAAAATAATGCAATAAAAATTTTCTACGATTTAAACTGGTTTCAGAATAAGCTACAACTTCTTGTAAAAGTTGATGGCCAACTTCTTGTTCTGCTAAAGGTTTTCCATGTAAGAATTTCTCTAATTTTTCAATGTCTTTATAACTATAAAAAGCAAGGCAATGACCTTCACCACCATCTCTTCCAGCACGACCTGTTTCTTGATAATAACTTTCAAGTGATTTAGGGATGTCATGATGTATAACAAACCTCACGTCAGGTTTATCAATTCCCATTCCGAAAGCTATAGTAGCTACGATAACATCAGCAT
>JAQWRG010000053.1 GCA_029243855.1 Flavobacteriales bacterium
AGCATTTATTACAACTTCAATCTGAAAATTCATTACCCTGCAATCTAGATCTTTTAAAATTTAAAAATGACATAGATAACGGAATACATTTTGACTCTTCTATTCCTCAAGGTTTTGGAATTGGAAGTTCTGGAGCTATTGTAGCTGCAGTATACGATAGATATTGTGAGGGAAATAAAATAAGTTCTTCTAAAGAATTAGCAAATTCCCAAATTCTAGAATTAAAAAGAGTTTTTGGACTACTTGAATCTTATTATCATGGAACAAGTTCTGGCTTAGACCCGCTTATTTGCTACCTTAATTTACCTATTTTAATCAAATCTAAAAGTGAATTAGGCACCGTTGGAATTCCCACTTCAAATGAAGGAAAAGGTGCAGTATTTTTATTAAATACTGGAGAAATTGGAAATACTCAACCGTTGGTGCAACATTTTTTAGAACGTTGCAAAGAAGATGGTTTTAGAAAAATGCTAAAAGAAAAATTTAAAAAGTACAACGATGCAAGCATCAATGCATTTCTTAATAATGAAGGCCAATCATTACTTAAAAATGTAAAAGCTTTATCAAAAGTTCTTCTAGAACATTTTCAACCAATGATTCCTAAATTATACCGTCAACTATGGAAAGATGGTATTGATTCAAATGCATATTATTTAAAGTTGTGCGGCTCAGGAGGCGGAGGCTTTATTCTTGGTTTTGCTGAAGACTTTGATACTGCTCAAAAAAAGTTGTCTGATTACCAACTTGATGTCATCCACAGATTCTAAAGCAACCTCTATTAAAAAACCCGTAGTTAAGCTACTGGCACTACTTTCTATTGTAAGGTGGTACAACATTTTACTTATTACAATCAGTTTATACCTTACTGAACTATTTATTTTTAATAAAGAAACCGATCTTTTTATAACAATACAACACCCTCAAATACACTTCTACACCCTTTCAATTGTTTTTTTAACTATGGGAGGTTATTTGATCAATGCTTTTTATGATTTTGAAAAAGACCTAATCAATCATCCTGAAACCACTTATTTTGGAAGAGTAGTAAGTAAAAAAACTTGTCTTAACACCTATGTAGTCTTAACTATATTAGGAATATTAATTGGTGCTTTAATTAGTAAAAAAATACTATTATTCAACGCCTTATTAGCGATAGGACTTTGGTTGTATTCTCACAAATTGAGAAAAAAACCATTAACTGGTGAAGTTAGTGCAACCTTTTTAACTGTTAGCTCATTCATTGGACTATACGTATACAACAACCTTGAACCCAACAGAACACTTATCTTATTTGTTACTTATATATTTACCATAGACTTAACGAGAGAAATTATTAAAAAAATGGTTTCCTTGAAAGGAGATCTAATTGTTGGGGAAAAAAGCATTCCCATATTGTTTGGTATAAAGTTTACCAAGTACATTATTTTATCACAAATGATGTTTTCACTACTAGCAATTTTTACATTACTTCCTTTTATAATTGACAAAAACATAGCTTATTATTTCATAATCGCTATTGCCATAATATTATTCAGTATTTTTCTACTCAATAAATCAAAAACACCCAGTCAATTCAACAAAATAAATAGTGCATATAAACTTTTATTATTGCTTGCTATTTTTTCAATTATGCTTTATTAAAAATAATGGAAAAACACCTATTTATATTATTAGTTTTATTTAACGCTTGTAACCAAAAACCAATGAGTAAAAACACTCTTCCCCCTATTTGTGAGATAAAAAATAAAGACTTAACCATACACGAACATGTGAGAACAGACCCCTATTATTGGTTAAATGACAGGGAAAACCCTGAAGTAATTGATTATTTAAACAAAGAGAATGAATTTACTGATAATGTATTATCTCCTACTAAAGAATTTCAAAAATCACTTTTCAAAGAGTTAAAAGGCAGAATAAAAGAGGAAGATGAAAGTATTCCCTATATCTATAATGGATATGAGTACTGGAGAAAATTTTCAAAAGGTGACGAGCATGCTGTTCATTTGAGAAAAAAAACAGGAACTGATTCTAATGAAATTCTATTAAATGGTAATGAATTAGCTAAAGGATTTGATTATTTTGACTTAGGAGATTTTGATGTTAGTCCAAACAATGAAATCCTTGCCTACTCTACTGACACATTATCTAGAAGGATTTACAACATACATTTTAGAAACCTATCCACTAATAAAGTATTAGATGAAACAATAGAAAACACCACTGGATCAATGGCTTGGGCTAACGACAACAAAACAGTATTTTACACCAAACAAGATGAACAAACGTTAAGATCGTTTCAAATTTATAGGCATACTATTGGAACTGATCCAAAAAACGATACGTTAATTTTTGAAGAAAAAGACGAAACTTTTTACTGTTATGTATACAAGTCAAAATCTGAAAAGTACATTATAATTAATTCTTCAAGTACACTTAGTGATGAATATAGCATTATTGATGCTGACCAGCCAAATCAAAAACTTAAAATTTTTCAACCCAGAAAAAGAGGGTTAGAGTATAGTATTTTTCATCATCAAGATGAATTTCTCATTTTGACAAATAAAGATCATCCAAATTTTTCTTTAATGAGCTGTAAGGTTCAATCAACAGACACATCTCATTGGAAAACTCTCTTAAACGGCAGAGACGATGTTCTTCTTGAAGACATAGAACTTTTTACAAATCATTATGTCCTTTCCGAAAGGTCAAATGGCTTAATGAAGTTGAAAATTTCCTCATATAGAGAAGATAAATTTCACTACATTGAATTTGATGAACCAACCTATGTTATTCAATCTGCTATAAATCCTGAAATGAATACCAACCAACTAAGGTTTGGATACAGTTCACTGGTAAATTCTGGTTCAATTTATCAATACGATATGGATTCAAAAGAAAGAAAATTACTTAAACAAAAAGAGGTTGTAGGGGGGTACGATGCCAGTCAATATGAATCTAAAAGATTGTGGACTAAAAGTAGAGATGGAGTAAATATTCCAATGTCTATGGTATATAAAAAAGGAATTGAGTTAGATGGAAACAATCCCCTTTTACTATATGCTTATGGTTCTTATGGGTATAGCATAGACCCTTATTTTAGCCCCAACAGACTTTCGCTACTCAATAGAGGCTTTGTTTTTGTAATCGCTCATATTAGAGGAGGTGAAGAAATGGGTAGATCATGGTATGAAGACGGAAAGCTTTTGAAAAAGAAAAATACTTTTAATGATTTTATAGACTGTGCTAATTATTTAATTTCAGAACAATACACATCGTCAGAACACATCTATGCTGCTGGAGGAAGTGCTGGTGGATTGCTAATGGGTGCTGTTTTAAATATGGAATCAACCCTTTTTAACGGAATGCTGGCACAAGTCCCTTTTGTTGATGTAGTAACAACTATGCTTGACGAAAGCATTCCACTAACAACAGGTGAGTACGATGAATGGGGAAATCCCAACAACAAAGAATACTACGATTACATTCTTTCTTACTCCCCTTATGATAATGTTGAGAAAAAAGAATACACGAATTTACTAGTCACAACTGGTTTACATGATTCTCAAGTTCAATATTGGGAACCTGCAAAATGGGTGGCTAAATTAAGAGATTACAAAACTGACGACAATATATTACTACTTCACACCAACATGAAAGCAGGTCATGGTGGATCTAGTGGTAGATTTGAATATCTAAAAGAAATTGCGTTAGAATATGCATTTATAATGCATTTAGAAGGCCTGTCAAAATAGTATTTTCAAAATACCATCCATAACTTCATCTGGAGATTTATCATTGGTATTTACAATATATTTTGCTTTGTTGTAAACTTCTTCTCTTTTAGAAATAAGATTTGAAATATCTTCTTTTTTAGAACTAAACAAAGGTCTTCCTGATTGGGTGGAAATTCTTTTTAAAACAGACTGTTCATTAGCCTTTAAATATAAAGTAATCCCTAAATCATTTAATTTGAGACTATTATCGTTGTAAACAGGCAATCCTCCTCCACATGATATTACAGCTTGCGTTTTAGGCAAGTTAGGAATAATATTACTTTCTAATTTTCTAAAATAAGATTCACCTTTTTGGTTGAAAATGTCGTCTACAGACATTTCTTGTTGCTTTTCTATGAGCTGATCGGTATCTATAAAAGTAAAGTTTAAATAAGAAGAAAGCAGTTGACCTACTGTTGTTTTACCACTTCCCATCATCCCAATAAGAATAATATTGGTAGTTAAACTATTCTTTTTCAACTGGATTATTTAACATTTTTAAATAATTGACAATTTGAAGTATGTATTCATTGTAATCGTTTATGTCAATGTCAATCATCATATCGTAATAACTTTCATTGTCTAAAGAATAATTCCCCACCTTAAAAGAAGACTTTGAATAATGTAAAATAAACCTTAATGGAACAACATCAACCTTAGACAAATCCAATAAAATATCAAACTCTTCATTTATAAAATTTCTTACATCAATATTATTAGGAAAGCCAAATAAATTTAAATCATTTAACTTAAAATAATCAAAACCCCACTTACTCTTAAGATAAAATGGATCGTCCTTATATGGGAAATAAGCAAGTGCTTTTATTTCTGGAATAGAAAATTCTTTTCTTAAAAAGTCAATAAGATTTAAAACCTTTTTATAATCTTCTTTATCATTAATCAAGCATATAATCCCTAAAGATTTGGCGTTAAAAATATTGCATGACTTGATTTGTCTTTCAGAGGATTTTTTTAAAAGACGACTTAGGACTTTCCTGCCAATAAACTTTTTTACTCCGTAAAGAGAATACATAATTTGAGCTTATGACCATAAATTTAAAAAAGTTCAAAATTGAATTTCACCTTGAACGCGAGGGTTTTCCTCCATTGAATGTTGATTAACTTGAATTTTAATTAAAAAATCTTTTTCGCTAACTAACTGGACACCAAGTTTTTTTGCCTTATTTAATTTGGCTGGACCCATGTTCTCTCCACATACAATCATATCAGTTGTAGAAGAAACAGAACTGATGTTTTTACCTCCATTAAGTTCAATTAATCGTTTAATTTCATCTCTAGAAACAGCGTTAAACTTACCAGAAACAACAATTTTTTTATCTTTTAATAAATCTGTAGATAATTCATCCTTACTTTTTGCTTTTTCAAAATTTAACCCAAACCCAATCAATTGATCGATAAGTTCATTATTAATAGGGGACTTGAAATAATCAATTATTGATTCTGCAATTTTATCTCCAATCTCATCAACATTGACCAAAGTATCAAGATCTGCAATTCTTAAGGATTGTATATCTTCAAAATGATTGGCTAATTTTTTTGCCACAGTTTCACCAACATATCGTATTCCTAATGCAAAAAGTAATTTATGAAAAGGAACAACTTTGGAAGCTTCAACTCCATTAACAATATTTTCAGCAGATTTCTCAGCCATTCTTTCCAATGGCAAAATATCTTCTTTTTTTAGAGTATATAAATCAGCAACATTAGCTATTAAACCAGCATTAAATAATAAATCAATCGTTTCCTCACCAACACCATCAATATTCATTTGTTTTCTTCCTACAAAATGAGATATTTTACCCTTTATTTGAGGGGGGCAATCGTTACTATTGATACAATAATGTTGGGCTTCCCCTTCTAACCTAACTAATTCAGCATTGCATTCTGGACAACATTTAATATAATCTAAAGGCAATTGACTTTTATTTCTTTTCGTGAAATCAACAGCAATAATTTTTGGTATTATCTCACCACCCTTTTCAACAAAAACAGTATCTCCAATTCGTAAATCTAATTTGAGTATTTGATCGGCATTGTGAACACTTGCTCTTTTAACAACTGAACCACTAATTTCAACAGGCTCTAAATCAGCAACTGGTGTAATTGCTCCTGTTCTACCAACTTGATAAAATACATTTTTTACTAAAGTAGAAACTTGCTCAGCTTTATACTTAAAAGCAATAGCCCATCTTGGTGACTTAGCGGTATTGCCGATTAATTTTTGCAATGAAAGTTCGTTTACTTTAACCACAATTCCATCAATATCAAAAGGAAGATCGTTTCTAGACTTTTCCCAATAATTAATGAAATTCATTACTTCATCAATAGTTGAAACAGCTTTTACGAAATTTTCTTTTACAAAAGGGATTTTAAAGCCCCACGATTTAAGTAGATCATATTGATCATATGCTGAATTGGTAATAGGCACACCTAAAAAAAGAGCATACAAAAAGCAATCTAATTTTCGTTTCGCAACTTCAGATGAATCTTGAAGCTTTATACTACCTGATGCTGTATTTCTTGGATTTGCAAAAAGAGGTTCTCCATTAGCTAATCGTTCTTTATTTAAAGCTTCAAAAGCAGGTCTGGGAAAAATAATTTCACCCCTGACTTCTAACATTTCTGGAAAATCTCCTATTAATGTTAAAGGAATAGATGATATTGTTCTAACATTTGCAGTAACATCCTCACCACTCACTCCATCTCCTCTTGTAATAGCCCTTAATAATTGTCCATTTTCATAAATAAGACTTATGGCTACACCATCGTATTTCAATTCACATAAATAGGTAAAGGAATCATCTATCAACTTAGAAATTCTAGTATGAAAATCAACTATATCCTCTTTAGAATAACTATTTGACAGGGACAACATTGGGAATTGGTGCCTTACTGAATTAAACGATTTTGTTATATCTCCACCAACTCTTTTTGAAGGTGAATTGACATCATAATATTCTGGAAATTTTGATTCAAGTGATTCTAACTCTTCCATTAGTTTATCAAACTCGAAATCTGAAACCAAAGAATTATTAAGAATATAATAACTGTGATTATACTTGTGTAATAGCTCTCTTAAATTCTTTATTCTTTGCACACTCATAAACTATTTTGAAGCTCTAATCATTCTATTTTTACCTTGTAAATCCTTAAAAATAGAAATATTTGAATAATTTAAATTAGATAATAAATTTACAACTTGATCTGCATAATTCTCATGAATTTCAAAATAAATTTTACCATTATCTTTTAAAACATTTCTTCCAATGGTTGCAATATGAATATAAAACATTAATGGATTGTCATCTTCAACAAAAAGAGCAGAATGTGGTTCATAATCAACAACATTTGAACTCATTGAAGCAATTTCTTTCTTAGGAATGTATGGGGGGTTGCTAACAATAATATCAATTGAGTTAAATTTTAAAGAAGACTTAAACACATCTTGCTGCCTAAAGTCAACATCCAAACCTAACTTATTGGCATTTTCTTTTGCAACTGATAGTGCAGCAATTGAAACATCAATTCCACTACAAACTAAATTAGGGCTTTGATGTTTAAGAGCTAAGGGAATGCAACCAGAACCAGTACCAATATCTAAAACCGAAAGAGAACTATTGTAACTTATTTCGCTTATAATTTTAGCAACCAATTCCTCCGTCTCAGGTCTGGGAATTAGTACATCTTTGTTGACCTTTAATTCTAAATCATAAAAACTCACACAACCTAAAATATGTTGTATTGGCTTATTGTTTTTCAATTCTGGAATAACTTTATCTATGAATTGCAACAATTCAGTATTAGGTGAATTATTCCTATTCAAAATAAAATCAATTTTTTTCCATCCCAATTTTTCTTGAAGGATAAGAAAGAAAATACGATCCAATTCATTACTTGGATATACATCCTTTAATGCTTTAGAAAATACTATTTTAAGTGCGTTATAAGTTTCCATTATTAGACTATAAATAAATATAAAAATTTCCTTAATAACGAATCTTTTTACAATGCATGCATATGATAAAAAAATTTACTAAATTTGGTATACTTACAAATACAACTATTTCATGAGTGTTAAAGGAGGAGATTTTTTAATTAAAAAAACATTACCATCGGATATATTTATTCCAGAAGAATGGAATGAAGAGCAAATCATGTTAAAAGAAATGGTACATGATTTTTTAAAAAAAGAAATACACACCCTTCCTGAAGAACTAGATGCATCAAAGGATTTAGATTACGTTTCAGGACTACTTGACAAAAGTGCAGAATTAGGATTGTGTGGTTTAGCTATTGAAGAAAAATATGGCGGAACCGATTTAGATTTTAACACAGGGTTACTCTTTACAGAAGCAATGGCTCCTGGATTTTCATTTGCCACAACAATGGGAGCTCACGTATCAATAGGCTCATTGCCAATAGTTTATTATGGAACTGTAGAACAAAAAGAAAAATATTTACCGAAAATTGCGACTGCTGAATACAAAGCAGCTTATGCGCTTACTGAACCAGGAGCAGGTTCTGATGCTAATTCTGGAAAGACAAAAGCAACATTTAGTGAGGATGGAAAAAGCTATTTAATTAACGGGCAAAAAATGTGGATTACCAATGCTGGTTTTGCCTACATATTCATAGTTTTTGCAAAAATTGAAGACGATAAAGATTTATCCGCTTTTATTGTGGAAAAAGACTTTGGAGGCATAACTCTTGGAGATGAAGAGAAAAAACTAGGTATAAAAGGCTCTTCAACAAGACAAGTTTTTTTTAACGATTGCCCCGTACCATTGGAAAATTTATTAGGAAAAAGAGAAGAAGGTTTTAAAATAGCCTTAAACATCCTTAACTCAGGAAGAATCAAACTAGCTGCAGGATCAGTTGGTGGAATAAAATTTGCTTTAAACAAAGGCATAAATTACGCAAATGAAAGAGTACAGTTCAATAAAAGTATCAGTGAATTTAGTGCAATTCAGCATAAAATCGGGGAAATGGTTCGGTTAATTTTCGCGTCCGAATCTGCCATATACAGAACAGGCAAAAACATTGACGACAAAGAAAAAGAATATGAAACTCAACAGTTTCCAAAAAATGAAATTAAGCTTAAAGCTCTAAGAGAATTTGCGATTGAATGTGCAATATTAAAAGTATACAGTACAGAAGCATTGGCTTATGGAGTTGACGAAACACTTCAAATTTATGGCGGTATGGGATACAGTGCAGAAGCTGGAGTTGAAATGGGTTACCGAGATGCAAGAATTACAAGAATTTATGAAGGAACAAATGAAATTAATAGAATGTTGTCCTTTGCAGAACTCATGAAAAGAGCCTTTAAAAGCAAAGAGATAAATCTTAAAAAAGCAGGTAAATCAATACCTAAAATGGTTCTTAAGAGGTCTTTACCCTTTCAAAAATTAACAACCACAAAAATTATTGAGAACTTTAAAATGTTGTTTCTAATTCTTTCCAGTTATACTGGAAAAGCATTTGGAATGAAATTAGCAGATGAACAAGAAATTGTAATGGACTTAGCTGACATTATGGGCGAGGCATTTATTGCTGAATCTGTATATCTGAGAGTTGAAAAATTGAAAGAACTGAATGTAGCACAAAACGAAATAGACATGAAAGAAAGTGTACTTAACCTACAGCTTTATGTTGCCAATCAAAAAATCATTCAAAAAGCAAATACCATAATAGATAGTTTACCAAATACAAAAAATAGATCTTTACGTTTTATTGTCAAAAGATTAACCCCGCAATTGGCAATAAACCCTACTGAAACCAGAAGAGCACTTGCTAAACACATGATAGAACACGGAGAATACACCTGGTAATTAATCCGTATTTCTCAACTCATCAACAACAGATGGGATAATATTAATCACCTTAAAAAAGACAGCTAAGTCAGACTCTGTCAATTTTGTTTTAATAGCATTTTCAAATGAAAAAAGACGTTTTGACGCTACATCTCTCAAAGCTATACCGTGATCGGTTAAACAAATAAATACTTTTCTTTTGTCGTTCTTATCTCTCTTTTTATAAATGGCTCCTTTTTTTTCTAAAGATTTTAAAATTCTTGAGAGACTATTAGGCTCCATACTCATTCTTGGGGCAATTTTTTGTAACTGGTGTTCCAAAAGTTTCATTTATAGTTAACAAAACAAATGCCATAGACAAGGTAACACCTCTACTGTTAGCCTGATCATTATACATTTTATACAATTCAAGCCAAGACGACCTGATTTTATTCACCACAACCTTCTCTGCAATTTTTTCATAATTATCCATAAGTACCAAATATTAAAAATTTAATTCACATTGCATTGAATTATATCAAAAATTAATCATTTGTTGATTTTTTTATTCTAAAAAGCTATTATTAATTACTTAAATTACCTTTCTTTACAATGCACGCATAGATTAATCATTGTAAAGTTCAAAACAGCAACAATAAAATGAAAGAAAAAATAGTCTTAATAGATGGATGTAGAACACCGTTTTTAAAATCTGAAACCGACTTTCTAAACACCATGACTTATGAATTGGGACAGCTTGCCATTAAAGGTTTGTTAACCAAAACTGGAATAGATCCTAAAATAGTAGATAGCGTTGTTATGGGATGTGTCATCTCAACATTAAAAACAAGCAATATAGCTAGGGAAGCGGCACTTACTGCTGGAATTCCATATACAACTCCTTGTCATACAGTAACTCAAGCATGTATATCGGCAAATAGAGCAATAGTATCTGCAATTGGAGAAATCAATACAGGACATGCAAAAATTGTTATTGCAGGAGGAGCAGACAGTGCATCCGAAACTCCAATAGGGTATAAAAAATCAATGAGAACAAAACTCATGAAAGCCAATAAACTTAAGTCGTTTGGTGATACATTAAAATTTGTAAGCAAATTGAAATTAAAAGATTTTTTACCTGAAACACCTTCAATCACAGAATTCACTACCAATAAAACCATGGGACAAGATTGTGACATAATGGTAGCAAAACATGGAATATCTAGAACAGAACAAGATAAACTTGCTATTATATCTCATGATTTAGCTGAAAAAGCTTGGGAGGATGGTCACCATGAAAAAGAAGTAGTTCCTGTTCAAATACCACCAAAATTTAAATTCATACATAAAGACAATGGAATTAGATCTGGTTCCAAAATTGAAAAATTAGCTAAGCTAAGACCGGTATTTGACAAAAAACATGGAACACTTAGTGCTGCTAATTCATCCTTTCTCACTGATGGAAGTGCAGTAGTATTGTTAATGACTGAAAGCAAAGCAAAAGAACTTGGATTAAAACCAAAAGCAGAGATAATTGACTACAGTTTTACAGGACAAAGACTTGAAGATGAATTATTATTAGGCCCTGCATTTGCTATGTCGAAAGCACTTGATAATGCAAATTTGAAATTGGAAGACATGGATGTATTTGAAATTCATGAAGCCTTTGCTGGACAAGTATTAGCCAACATTAAATGTTTAAATGATGAACAATTCTGTAAAGAGCGTTTAAATAAAGATCAAACTGTTGGGGAAATTGACATGACTAAAGTTAACCAATGGGGAGGGTCACTATCTATCGGACATCCTTTTGGAGCAACAGGTGCTCGACTGTTAAATACTGCCGCAAACAGATTATATAATGAGGGAGGTAAATATGCCATATTATCAGCTTGTGCTGCTGGTGCTCATGGACATGCAATGATTATTAAAAAATACGAAGAATAATGAATAACGATTTTTTTAGACTTGAAGTTGAGAATGGAATTGCAACAATTTGGATAGATTCCAAAAAAGATAAAATGAATATTGTTTATCCAACTTTAATGGGGGATTTTGACCAAATATTCAATGAAATTGCCACGAATCAAAACATTAAAGGTGCCATTTTAATTAGTGCAAAAAAAGACTTTATAGCTGGAGCAGATATTAAATCTTTTACTGGTGAAAAAGTTGGGGATTTTCAACCAACCAGTAGACAGGGTCATAAAATGCTGGATCAAATTCAACAAAGCAAAAAGCCAATAATATCAGCAATTAATGGAACCTGTTATGGCCTAGGAACAGAAATATCATTAGCATGTCATGGTAGAGTATGCTCAAATGATCCTCGAACAAAAATCGCACTCCCAGAAGTAAAACTTGGTCTTTTACCAGGTGCTGGAGGAACTCAAAGACTTCCAAGACTTGTAGGCCTTCAAAAATCACTTGACATTATGCTGACTGGGAAAAACATTTTCCCATATCCTGCTAAAAAAATGGGCTTAGTTGACGAAGTAGTTGATAAAAATAAAATTCACAAAGCAGCTACAGCTATGATTGAAAAAATCATTCAAAAGGGGCCTATTAAAAGAAAAGTGAAAAAATCATTTGTAAACAAAATTCTAGACCACACAAGTATTGGCAGATCAGTTGTATATTCTCAAGCGAGAAAAAAAGTGCTCAAACAAACTAAAGGCAACTACCCTGCTCCAATTGAAATTTTAAACTGTGTGGAAACCGGATTAAAAAAAGGATTAAAAGCTGGCTATGAAAAAGAAGTCATACAATTTGAACAATTGATGATTTCTGATGTTTCTAAAGCTCTAAGAAATATCTTTTTCACAATGACCGATAAAAAGAAAAACCCCTACGCTATTGACCCGAGAAATACAGATATGTTCGCTGTACTAGGAGCTGGTTTTATGGGTGCAGGAATAACAGAGGTTTCAATCAATAAAGGAATGGATGTAATTCTTAAAGACTTAAGTGAAGATGTGGTTAGCAATGCTAAAAAAGGCATTTGGAAAACCATTTCAAAAAAAGTAAAAAGAAAACAAATAAAAGAAACAGAGGCAAAATCAATCATTCAAAAAGCAGTAGGTCAAACTAGTTTTGACGGCTTTAACAATGTTAACATCGTAATCGAAGCTATCGTTGAAAACATGGAGGTGAAAAAAAATGTAATTAAGCAATTAGAAGGTGTATGTAAAGACGATTTTATTTTTGCATCAAATACCTCATCCTTACCGTTAACTGAAATGTCAAAGGCTGCAAAAAAACCTGAAAATATTGTAGGAATGCATTACTTTTCACCTGTTCCAAAAATGCCTCTTTTAGAAATTATCAAAACGCAACAAACATCTGAAGAAACACTATCAACTTGTTACGACCTAGGTATTAAACAAGGTAAAACTTGTATTGTGGTTAACGATATGCCTGGATTTTATGTAAATAGAATTCTATGTCCATACCTTATTGAAGCCTTATTGATGATAGAAGAAGGAGTATCAATTGAAGACATTGATGGCGCCATAACCAAACTTGGAATGCCTATTGGTCCAATCACACTATTAGACGAAGTTGGAATTGATGTAGGCGCACACGTAATGAGTGGAAATATGGCAGATTTGCTTAAAGGAAGAGAAGGTTTTAAAATCAACCATTCTATGCCAAAAATGTTTGAAGCCGGTCTTCACGGTAGAAAATCTAAAAAAGGGTTTTATAATTATTCTGAAAAGAAAGGAAGACTCAAGAAAAGCTCTCCAAATTCAGATGTATATCAATATTTTGGAAACCCAAAATCAACTAAAATTAGTTCTGAAGAAATAACAGAAAGAGCCATGCTAATGTTGTTAAATGAAGCCGTTTGGTGTCTTGAAGACAACATTTTACAAAATGCCAAAGATGGCGATATTGGTGCAGTACTTGGTGTTGGATTTCTACCATGGTCTGGTGGCCCATTCAGTTATATGAATTTGCTTGGCATTAAACACATCGTTGAGCGAATGCAACACTATGCAAACATTCACGGATCAAAATTCAATCCTAGACCAATGCTTATTGAGATGGCTAAAACAGGAAAAACTTTTTAAAACAAGGTTGATTCTTAATAAGACTAATTTACATTTATACTAAAAATCTTATGAAAACTAAATTAACATACATTTCAATTGTATTAATTGTAAGCTCACTTTTTTCATTCAACTACCAAAAAGGTAGATTATCTATTGAAATAGGCACAAAAGCACCATTGACAGAATACAAAATGAAAGATGTTTCTGAAAAGGAATATTCGCTTATTGATTTGAATGAAGAAAATGGAATACTAATTATTTTTAGCTGCAACACGTGCCCTTTTGTTGTTGGAAGCAAAGATAACGAGGGATGGGAAAACAGATATAACGACCTATACGAAACTTGTAAAAAGAATAATATTGGAATGGCATTAGTCAACAGTAATGAAGCAAAAAGAAAAGGAGACGACTCATTTGAACAAATGAAAAACCATAGCTTTGAAAACAAATATAAAGCACCTTATCTGATAGATAAAAATCATAAACTTGCGGATGCCTTTGGAGCAAGCACAACACCCCACGTTTTTTTATTTAATCATTCCTTAGAGTTGGTTTATAAAGGAGCTA
>JAQWRG010000070.1 GCA_029243855.1 Flavobacteriales bacterium
GTGCTGAAGATTACATAATCAAATCGCTAGAATGGTCTGGATTAACCATTGATGAAGGCCCTGGAATTGGAGGTGAATTTGGACCATACAGACAATCAGAAAGAAAAAAAAATTACAAAGAGTTTGCGGATCAGTTAATTAAATCTGATCATGCTTATTATGCATTTGATACTGCTGAAGATTTGGTTAATATGAGAGAGATGGCCAAAAAAGCAAAAATGCCCAACTGGCAATACAACTCCATAACAAGGTCTTCCATGAAAAACTCTTTGACACTTTCATCAGAAGAAGTTGAAAAAAAATTAGCTAATGGTGATCCTTATACCATAAGAATTAAGATGCCACGTAATGAAGATGTAAGGTTTTATGATGAAATAAGAGGGTGGGTCATTGTAAACACCAACAACATGGACGATAAAGTGATTTTTAAAGGTGATGGTATGCCTACTTATCACTTGGCAAATGTAGTAGACGATTATAAAATGGAAATTTCACATGTGATTCGTGGAGAAGAGTGGTTACCATCTGCTCCTCTGCATGTTTTACTATACAAATATTTAAATTGGGAAGCGTCTATGCCTAAATTTGCTCATCTTCCATTAATTCTTAAACCTGATGGAAATGGCAAATTAAGTAAAAGAGATGGGGACAGGCTTGGGTTTCCTGTTTTTCCGTTAGAATGGAAAGATCCCAACAGTGGTGAAATATCGTCTGGATACAGAGAAAATGGATATTTTAATGATGCCTTTATAAATATGTTGGCTTTTTTAGGCTGGAACCCTGGAAATGCTAAAGAACTTTATTCAATTGAAGAATTAATCCATGATTTCACATTAGAAAGAGTTGGTAAAAGCGGTGCTAAATTTGACCCTGAAAAAACCAAGTGGTTCAACCAACAACATTTAAGAAACAAAACCAACAACGAGTTAGCCTTATTGATGAAGGAAAACACGGCTCATAAAGTAGATGTATCATACTTAGAAGGTGTTGCAGAGTTAATGAAAGAAAGAGCGGTTTTTGTACATGAATTATTGGAAGACGATTATTTTTTCTGTGCGCCAGATAATTTCGATGAAAAAACTTTTCGTAAAAAATGGAAAGAAAACACATCAAACACAATGACTGATTTACAAACAGTTCTAGAAAACGACAACGAGTTTAGTGTAAGTTCTATTGAAGCTAATTTTAAAAGTTTTTTAGAAAAAAATGCTTTAGGTATGGGAGCTGTTTTACCTTGTTTAAGATTGATTTTAACTGGTAAGGGTATGGGGCCATCTGCTTTTGCCATTGCTTCTCTTTTAGGTAAAAAAGAAGTTTTAAATAGATTCAACACTAAAATACCTTTTTTCAACAACTTATTTAAAGAGAAAAACACAGCTCAATGAACCTTATTCAAGTACACGGTATAAGAGCATACGCTTATCATGGCTGTTTGAAAGAGGAGACCAATATTGGCGGAAATTATATCGTAGATATTGACATCAATTATAATTTTAAAGTGTCGTCAATTGAAGATGATCTTACTCAAACAATAGATTATGTTGGAATTAAAGAAATTGTAATTTCTGAAATGAATATTGCTTCAAAACTAATTGAAACTGTCGCCTATAGAATAATTAATTCCATTTACAAAAAACATCCGTCTATTGAAAAATGTAAGGTGGTTGTGAGAAAAATCAATCCTCCTATTGATGGCGATGTAGATTATGTGTCAGTTATCGTTGAAGAATAAGTTGTTTTATTAAAGGGAAATTGTAATTTTACCCCTTCATGTAATTAAGGTCTCGTGGCCGAGTGGCTAGGCAGTGGTCTGCAAAACCATCTACATCGGTTCGAATCCGATCGAGACCTCTAATTTCTCTTTTTTTCTATTTTAAATTTTGTAAATTACGGATGTGCGAGCTTTACTCATATCTATTTTTTCCGTTTTAATTGTATTTTATTCTTTTAATATTAAAACAAATGAAGAAGACTTTTCTCCTGTTTTAACTACGAATTACAGTCAGCAAATTGCTCCTATCTTATATTCCAATTGTACTGGTTGTCATCACAGTGGTGGTGTTGGCCCAATGTCATTAATGACTTATCAGGAAGCCTTTGATAATAGATTTATAATTCAAGGTGAAGTACTAAACGGTCAAATGCCTCCGTGGCCACCTGACACCACCTATTCAAGATTTAGACACGAAAGAATTTTATCAGCACAAGAAATTAATTTAATTGACGATTGGGTAAACTCCGGTGCTAATGAAGGTGACCCTACTTTAGCCCCAACACCCCCAAACTACAATCAAAACGGCCCTCAGTTGGGCACCCCAGACTTATCCCTTTCTGCACCAACTTATTCAAGCAATGCTTTTTCAAGTGACGACTACGTATGCTTTACTATTCCAAGTCAGCTCTTAGTAGATAAAAAAATTAAAGCAGTAGAAGTAGTGCCAGGAAATCTAGAAATTGTTCACCATTGTTTGGTTTATATTGACCCAACTGGCAGTTCTTCTCCTGGTATACAAAACGATTGCATGGGGCCTAATAATGGTGTTCTTGTAGGTGAATTTGCTCCTGGCTCGTTGCCCATTTCCTATCCTGGAGATGACAATATGGCTTTTGGAATGGAGTTTCCTGCAAATAGCAATGTGATTTTAGCTATGCATTACCCCATGGGGTCTTTGAATATGGTAGACAGTACTAAAGTTCATTTTTATTTTTATCCGGATCAAATAAACTCCTTTAGAGAAATTCAAATAGAGCCTTCTATAATTGACTTTAATTTTTGTATTCCAGCAAATCAAACTAAAGCCGTTGCTGGTTCTTATCAAATTCCAGCCAACTCCCCTGCTATATCCATGTATGGCGTATTCCCTCACATGCATCTTCTTGGAAAAAACATTTCTACTTATGCTGTAAATAACATCGGTGATACAACTAATCTAATTAACATTCCTAACTGGGATTTTGAATGGCAAGGCGCATATAGTTTTGGGGAAATGAAGAAATTGATGCCTCAAACAACCGTTTATGCAAATGCATTTTACGACAACACCTCTGCTAATCCTCATAACCCAAACACCCCGCCTCAAACTGTTTGTGCTGGTTTTAACACAACCGATGAAATGTTTATCATATACTATTTATATACAGAATATATGCCTGGAGATGAACACCTAGATCTTGATTCGTTGATGAACAATGGGATGGTTTCTGCCCCCTCAAACGTTAATCAACCTCAAAATATGGCACGCATATTTCCTAATCCAACGCGAGATAAATTTACCATTTCATTAAACGAAAATTGTAATGCAGCAAAACTTGAAATCTATACAGTTGACGGAAAATTAATTCATTTGAAAGAAAATATTGCATCTTCAAATAGCAACTTTTCTCATGATTTCAATATAAATGAGATGCCTAATATCAAAAAAGGAAACATCTACTTATGTAGACTTCATGCAAATAAAAATGTACATTACTTGAAACTTATAGTTCAATAATGTTAAAACATATTCTGTTTTTATTTCTATTAGTTATTCATTTTCAATGTTTTTCTAATTCTGAAAAACTTTCATTAAAAAAAGACACCCTTAAAATTCTATCTTGGAACATTCAGATGCTACCAGATTTGTATATCCCATTTACCAAACTGGTTAGAAAAAAACAAAAAGTTAGGTTACCAGAAATCATAAAATATCTAGAAAAATCTAATTACGATTTAATTGTGCTCCAAGAAGTTTTTGATGTTCAAATGAAAAATAAATTGAAAAAAAACTTAACAAATGCCTATCCATACATGCAATTGCCAATTAAAAAAGGTTGGGGAATTAAACTAAGCAATGGAGTTATGTTTTTAAGCAAGTATCCTGTTAAATTGATTGACAAAGTGATATTTAATGTTTCAAAAAAATCTGATAGAATGGCACAAAAAGGATGTGCTTTAATTGAATTTGATTTTCATGGACAAAACATATTAGTCGCTGGAACCCATTTAGATTCCAAAGGTCAAGAAGTAAGAGACAAACAATATCAAATAATTAAAGACGAAATCATTGATCCATATAAAACTCTTGGAAAAAACTTTTTGTTAGCTGGTGATTTAAATACGGAAGTAAAGAGTAAAGCATTCAAACGCATGATTCAAATTTTTGATTTAAAAAATTCAACTTTAAAAGAAGCGCAACCTTACACTTATGATGGAAACAACAGTTGGATTAATTACGACAATAAAGGTTGGATTGATTTTATTCTTCACCAATTAACTCCAAACAATAAAGTAATAAATCAATACATTATAAGACCTAAAATGTCACACAAAAACAGCACTATGGACTTGGCCGACCATTACGGAATTGTTCTTGAAATTATGATGGATTAAGCCTATCTAACCTTTTTAATAAGGGTGGGTGTGAATAATGAAAAAACACATAAAGTGGGTGTGGGTATAAATTTGACAAACTGTCTACCGAAAGTTTTTTTAAAGCTAAAATCAAATCCTCTGGATTGGCTGTACCTTTTGCATATGCATCAGCTTCAAATTCATTTTTTCTACTTAAAATATTCATAAATAAACTTAGAACCGTTCCAATTGGAGAATACAAAACTCCAAACGCTACTATTCCTAAATGAAAAACCATTTCATCAGCACCTAAGGCTTGTGAAATTTCATTTTGTTTAAGACATAACTCAATAAGCCATGTCATTAATCCTAATTGCAGAATAGTTAGTATTAAAGAGGTTATTACGTGCTTTTTTTTGAAGTGTCCAACCTCATGCGCTAAAACAGCCACCAATTCTTCATCAGTATGTTTTTCAACGAGAGTATCGTAAAGCGCTATTGTTTTTCTTGGACCCAATCCACTAAAAAAAGCATTGGCTTTTGTAGATCTTTTAGAGCCATCAATAATGAAAATATTTTTTAGTTCGTATCCTACTTTTTTTGAATATTCCTCAATTTTAGTCCTTAAATCTCCATTTTCTAGTGGAGTTAATTTATTAAATATTGGAACTATTATATCAGCATAAAACATGTTGATTAAAATCATTAGTGTAGCCAAAGCCAACCACAGCCAAAACCAGAACCCATGAGCTAGAGAAGCAACAATATACATTATGCCAAAAAGAATTCCTCCACCTACAATAATGGTAAGCAAATAACCTTTGATTTTGTCAAATATGAATGTTTTATAAGTGGTTTTATTAAATCCATATTTTTCTTCAATAATAAAAGTATTATACCAACTAAAAGGGAGGGAAATAAGGTCACTTGCTAAAAATAAAACCAAAAAGAAAAGCCCTGTTTGAACATATATAGACTCTGAATAACTAGTTACGAAATCATTTAAAATACCAAATCCATTATAGGATAACATAAGCAACATCAACACCAAACTAATGGTAGAGCCAATAAAAGACATTCTTTCTTTTTCTTTCCCATAATCTCTTGCTTTTTGATATTTCTTTTCATCATAAAAGTCCTTCATATTTGATGGAATATCTGATTTCCAATTTCTAGCATTTATAAAATTTAAAACTGTAGAAAATAAATAATTAAAGATTACCAAAGTAAAAATGATAACAAACCAAGTATTAGATGCCATTTTGAATTTTTTTACAATTATAAGACATAAAACAATACCCTAATGCAAAGATTTTTATAGAAATTTGAACCCAATAAATTTGAAAAACTGAACTGCTTTCACTACATTTAATAACAAAATGATTTCGTTTATGAGGTTAATTTTACCTTTTGTATTTATTTTAACTCTATCTGTTGGTTCTTTTTATTGTCAGGACAAAGATGCGGATGCACTACAGTTATATACCAATGGTTTAGAGCAATATAACGGTCAAAATTATGAAGATGCAATAGATCTTTACACCAAAGCGATTATCATAAACCCTAGTTTTGCTGAGGCTTATTTTCAAAGGGGGTGTGCTAAACATTATTCTGATAATTATGAAGGCGCTATAGAAGATTTTAACACTAGCATTAGTCTTCAACCAAGAAATGAACTTTTCTACAAACAAAGGGCTTCTTCTAAAACAATGTTGAAAGACTACGATGGTGCTATTTCTGATTGTGATCAAGCCATATCGCTAAAAGAAGATTACGACAAAGCATATGCCTTGAGAGGAATACTAAAAATTGAAATGGGCGAAAAAGGCGGATGTAATGATTTAGAAAAAGCTGGTGAATACGGCTATCGCAACGCACCTATCTTTCTTAAAAAATATTGCGTAAAATAATCTTAAAAAGAAGTCATTTCTTTAAATTGATTGATTCTGTCGTCAATTTCCTCTTTATTTAAACCTTTTATTCTTTCAATACCAAATTTCTCAACTGTAAATGAAGCCATGGCTGAACCAACAATAATAGCTTTTTTCATAGATTCCCAAGTTATCTCTTCTTGACTTGAAAGGTAACCCATGAATCCTCCAGCAAATGTGTCACCAGCTCCTGTTGGATCAAACACTTCTTCTAGAAGCAACGCTGGTGCTGAGAAAACATTGTTGTTTTTATCAAACAGCAATGCCCCATGCTCTCCTTTTTTAATAATTAAATAAGAAGGCCCCATAGTAAGGATTTTATTTGCGGCTTTTTTAAGTGAAAATTCACCTGAAAGCAACCTAGCTTCTTCGTCATTTATGGTAAGCACATCAATTTCTTTGATTACAGCAAGCAAATCATCCAAAGCAATTTGCATCCAAAAATCCATCGTATCTAAAGCTATGAGTTTAGGACGATTTGGGAGTTGTTTTATTACGTTTAACTGAACAGCTGGAGTTAAGTTTCCTAACATTAATAGGTCACAATCAAAGTAAGATTCTGGGACAATAGGATCAAACGTTTCAAGAACGTTAAGTTGAGTATCAATTGTATCTCTAGAATTCATGTCTTGATGATACTTTCCAGACCAAAAGAAAGTTTTTTCACCTTCTTTAATTTGTAATCCTTCTGTATCAATATTTTTTGAATGAAATAAGTCAATGGTTTCTTTCGGAAAATCATCTCCAACAACAGATATTAACTTAGGGTTATCGTTAAAATAAGATGCCGATAAACTTATGTATGTACAAGCCCCACCTACTATTTTATCTGTTTTACCAAAAGGTGTTTCTATGGCATCAAATGCTACTGTTCCTACGCTGACTAATTTCATTTTCAAAATTTTTCAGCAAATATAGTATTTGCACTATCATGAAAGCATTGTGTAGGGTATTTTTTTAGTTTGACAAAAAATTAAAAGCTATTGCATAAATTCAAACTTTAGTGTAATATTGCACCCTCAACTGAAAAACGCTTCTTTAGCTCAGTTGGTTAGAGCATCTGACTGTTAATCAGAGGGTCCTTGGTTCGAGCCCAAGAAGAAGCGCTGAAAGCCTCCACAATAGTGGGGGCTTTTTTTATTTCTGATAATTAGACCAAATAAATATATGAAAAGCACTATTTACTGGCAGTTTTGAGGCAGTAGATTACTTTAATTTAAAGTATTTACAAACGCAAGCAATATCTCATTAGAAAAATTAATGTAGCACAATATGTTTTACTTCAACCACATTAAAATTAGCGTTAAGTATTTGTAAGAAATACAATCCATTGGCCCCAAACTGACTAATGTCTATTGTAAACACAACTTGATTAATAGGAGAATTAAAAACTAGTTGACCAGTACTATTTAAAATATTTAGGTAATATCCACCCATGATGCTGTAATTTCCATTGTCAATTATAACTTGATCTGCTGTAGGGTTGGGATATACTTTTAGTGTATTAGTAATGGGTGGTGTGCCAGAAATATTTACATCTATATATAATGTATCGGTAACACCTAAATAAATAGTGTCATAGGTAATTAAAGTATCATAAACTTGGGTTATAAGTGTATCATAAGTAGTTAGAGTATCATAGACTTGGGTTATAAGTGTGTCATAGGTAATTAAAGTATCATAGACTTGGGTTATAAGAGTATCCAAAATTGAACAAGTATCCCCCATGTTAAAAACCTGAACACATAAGGAGGTATCTACACATCCATTACCATATGTTATTTCTACAGCATAATGTCCATTTTGAGTTGCATTATATTCATAATTAACTTCACCTAACAAAGTAGAATAGTTGTTTTCACAATCTAACCATTGATAAGTCGCATTATTTAAATTTATTGCAGTAAGCAATGGTGAATTATTAGTTATATATGAGTTTATTGCACATCCATTGTTCTGACTATAAGAATATATTCTAACATGGCCAGAATTATTACCACTTACTCCATCATTATGTGCTGCACCAATAGCTACACGATCACCTGTAGCATTCATTGAAAGTGACTCTCCTGACCAATCCCCCGAATCTTCTCCATCAATATCTTGACCTTGTTGTGTCCAGCTATTTCCATCCCAATCGTATATCCTTACATGGCCAGAATAATTACCATTTACTCCATCATTATCTGGTGCACCAATAGCTACTCGATCACCTGTAGCATTCATAGAAACTGAAGTTCCAAACCGATCTCCAATAGATTCTCCATCAATCGTCAAACCTAATTGAGACCAATTGGTTCCATTCCATTCATAAACTTTTACTTTTCCCGGATAATAATCTGCTACATTCCATGGATATTCACCATAGGGGATACCAACTGCAAGTCTGTCTCCAGTTGAATTTAATGATACTGATCTGCCTAACCAGTTTCCAAGTGTATCTCCATGAATATCTGAGCCCATTTGAATCCAATACATGTTATTTGGATTAGTATTCCAACCATTTTGAGTACCAACAATAATAGGTGGATCACCAACATTTTGATAAAAATTATTTGAGTTCAATGTAAGGTATTCACTATAAGGTATATATCTATATTCATATACTCTTACAAGACCATAATCAGTATTATGACCCCAACTTGTATCACTTCCTGGATTCCCTATAGCAATACGGTTTCCATTTTCATTCAATGAGATTGAAGTCTCATCAAAATCACCATTGTCATATTCTCCATAAATTTCAGCACTGTTAACCCAATCAGTACCATCAAAATCATATATTTTAACTAGATTTACAGTATCACACCAAGAACAAGCTTGATAATTTGGATCATTGGTTACAACTCTATTTCCAATACCATCTATTGAAATATTATAACTATGCCCACTAAAACCTGAACCAACTTGATTCCAAGAAGTTCCATTCCATTCCATTACATCAGCTGGGGAATTAGGTGATCCAATTGCAATTTTATTTCCAGCACTATTCATAGATACTGAGTGACCTGATTGATGGTTCCACCCCCCCCAACAATTGCAGCACCTAATTGAAACCAAGTCGTACCGTCCCATTGAAAAACCCTAGCTTGTCCGACACTTGGGAGGTTAGACATACCTCCTAGTTCAAAATATGGGGAACCAATAACTACACGATCACCAGCTGTATTTATATCAACAGAACGTCCTGAATAATTAGAAGTACCTGCCCCATCAATGTCTAAACCCTCAGGAATCCAAAACTGACCATACGTAATACCAAAGATAAATACTGCTATAAATGTAAAAGATTGTTTCATGAATTTCATTTCCAATTACTTATGTGTTGTATAAGTACTAATATAGGTAATTAAAGCTATTTTATTTCAAACAATACTTTTTTGCATATTTAAACCCACTTCGATCTCTTAAATCTCCCATTTTTTGAAAATAAACGCAAGCTTCTTGTTCGTTTTTTAAGCGGATATAACATAAGCCTATCCTATAATTAATTTTTGCTTTGGCATAAGGGTCACTATAATGATTTAAAGCTTTTTTATAAGCCTCAATTGCACTTTTATAATCTAATAAATAAGTATAGGTTTCGCCTTGAATCCAGTAAGCAAAATTAAGAAGCTGTGAGTTTTTTATAAGTACGTCTGTGTCGTCAATGGTCGCCTTTAAATCGTTTAGTATTTGATTTGATTTTGACCTTATGTAATAAGCCTGCCAGTCTTGGGGGTTTTCTTCAATTCTTTTATTGCAATCCTTAATAGCTTCTCTGGCTGAAACCTTTGGAAGTTTCATTGCATCGCTATATACAACAACGGCTTGCTGAGTAACGGGATCTATTAATTCATAGGATTGACCAAAACTAATGGAACTGAAAAATAAAAAAACGATCAAGTACCTCATCCACATAAATTTACAAAAACTATTAAAGCCTTATTAACTTGGTAGATACTGTTTCAGAAACAGTTGAGGCTTTAATGAAATAAATCCCTTCAGAAAAACTTTTCAAGTCATTTAACGAATAGGTTATTGCTCTTTGTTCGTTAACAAAATGAATCTCAGACTTTAGGATTTGACCAATGGAATTATAAAACTCAATAGTAATGTTATTCTCCCCAGGACACTTGATGGTTAAATTAATATTTTCTGTATTTACAATCCATGGGTTTGGTGAAAGAATAAGTTCAAAACTAGTGCTGGGCTCAATTTCATTGATCTTAATCCAAATTGGATTGGTGAAAGAGTGAAAAAAGCCATAATCTGTTCTGTATAAATCAGACAATAAAGAGTAGTCCTTAAAGGTTTGCAATTCTGCCCTTAGATAAAAGTACTCGTCATACAATACGTTATCAATGCCAATTGCTTCTTCAATTACATCATTAAGTGAATAAGAAATGTTTTGATTGCCATTAATTGAATCCAACAATAATCTATAAGATGTCTCTCCAGATTCAGTGCCAAGAATGAGTTTTAAATAAACAACATCTCCAAACTCATTGGTGGAAGTATAATTTAAATTTAGAAAATAGCTGTTCTGATTTAATGAGTTTAGTTCTACATCTGCACCTAAAATAACTTCATTGGAATTGTTGTTTCCATCTGTACTCAACCCCATAGTTAATATTGGCCCATCAGAAATGGTGCTGTTTCCGTTTTGCAAAGCTTTTAGTAAATTAGTTCCATTCTCCCCTTGTCCATTAGGACAATATACTAGAGTGCTTATCTTTCCGAGAGCATTGTCGTCTACCCCTCCAAAACCAGCAAAGTTTCCAGTATTTGAAAAATTAAACGACCCATGAGCGTCTGAGCCGCCAGCATAATACATTTTCCAATTTTGATAAGAACTGTCCTGATTCTTTTTTGATAAACCCATTTGATTGATGTAATTCACCAATTCTTGGCCTTGCCTGAATTTTTTTATGTGATACCCATAGCTTGCTGTATCTACCTGACTAAATGGCGATGAACCGTTTAACACATCCCAGCCGTCTGACTCATTTCCATTAATACCCGAAACGTTAAGGTTGGATCTGCAATTCCATATCTGGCCACCAACCAAAGCTTCTTTTAACAACATTCCTTCTTGTGAACTTAAAACGTCAGATGAAAGTGAAAGATTGTTAGCTATAATGCTTCCCCCTGTTTTGGGAAAATTGTCTCCATTTAAAGGGAATCCAGACTCTCCAAGATTCCAAATGCCGCCATCAACTGGTATAACTGGCAATTTATCTTCTGTTGCAAAAGGGTGTGCAGCATATGCAAATCCATTTGCGTTCGCTAAGTTTTCTAACGCCATATCAATAGACACATTGGTACTTGAAACGTCTCCATCTCCATCCCCCAAAAAAGGTAAGCTCATAGGAGCGTTAAAATCGGGGTAAGCCAACATATGAACTAAATTATCGTTGCTATTATTGACGGCCACTTCTTGTCCGGGAATATAAATCATGGTGGAGTCTTGCGAATTCCAAAACTGTGCCTCTGTTTGAATTTTATTCCAGTTGTTTTGTACATTTTCATCACCATAATTATCGTAATCTGACGTATGATCGGTACAGGTTATCCAATCTATTCCTATTAGTTTTGCTGCCTCTTTTGTAGAGCACAATGGCAACCCAAATTCAGCGCTATTTTCTGTATACATGGTGTGAAGATGAGTATCTCCTCTATACCACTTTGGCTGTTTTGGAATATCCTCATCAGATCTAAAAACACGAAGCCCAAATTCTTCGTCTGAAAAGATGGTATTGTTGTAAACCAATAAAACTCTGATGTCAATTGTATTTTCAAACCCTTGCAGAATATATTCTGGAATATTTAAAGTGAAATAATAGTAAGCAGCATCTACTGTAACATAATCCCCGCCAAAAAACCCTGACTCTGCATCAAAATCTATGGTATGTGAAGAATTCGCTGTAAAACTTGTTAAATCAAACTCCTGAACACTTAAATCTGAATCAGTATTGGAAAAACAACCAAACAAAGAATGATATTCTGATTCAGAAATTGTGTCAAAAACCAGCACATTATTCCAATTTGTTGACGATGCATTTTTAAGCTGAACATCAATATGATCCAACTCAATTGAGGTACCAACAACAAGGTCAGCATCATGCAAGAAAAAATTCAAAGGTATTGGTTGAATATTTCCATTATTATCTTTCTTTTTCATTCTCCAAGGAGCATCAACAAAAAATTCAGAAAATAAGGTGTTTACTTGCTTGGGGTTATTCTTAGAATCCCACTTTGCCCAGTCTCCTCTTTTGCCTGAAATTTCAGAAATTTCGATTTGAATGTGGTCTTCTTCAAGTTGTAAAATAGATTTAGGTATTTTGAAATGACCTTTGGTGAACTTTTCGTTGGATTTTATATCACAATAATAATTATGAATGATTTTTTTTCCATTAAGTATAAATTCAACTTTAACATCATGTAAGCCAATGTTATGCATGTTAATCAACTCATAATGATAGAACCAATCTTTTTCAGTTTGAGTTATTTTAATTTCGTGAATAATAAGAACATCTCCTTTATGAGCGTAAGAGGAAAATGCAAACACAAAACACAAAAAAAACACAAAAAAAATCCTTATCATAAAACGCTATTAAAGCATCAATTTAACAATAATTTAGGTAACATTAGTAAAGGTCAAGAAGCACTGAAAGCCTCCACATAAATTAGAGGCTTTTTTATTTTTAAAATCAAAGATTGGATTAAGGTTAATTTTAAAGAAATACTTCTTTTTTATTTAAAATAATTTCTGACACTAAGAATCAGTCTTTGTACTGATTTTCTTTCAACCTAACTTTTATAGCCTGTAAATGCTCTTCTTTTTTAGCTGCTCTCATTTTAATGGCCGATTTTGTAAAATACTTATGCTGCGTTAAAAACTTAACTTGTATTTCATCCCAAAGTCGATCGCTATTTATTTTACCATGATCTCTTAATTCTCTTCTTAAAGAATCTGAAATTTCATAAAAATCATCTCTTCCTAAATAGTCTAAATCTGCATCACAAATTATTTTTTCTAATTTGTTTTTGGGTTGATGAGGAATTATCGTAGCATATATCAATTGCTTAACCTGCTCTATTTGCTCAGGTGTATAACCGTATTTTGGTAGAATATCTTCGGCCATTTTTGCACCTATAGGTTCGTTTTTATCGTATTCTTCAACAAAACCTGCATCGTGATAGGTTGCTGCAGATTTAAGAACAAAAATATCTTCGTCTAAAACGCCTTCCATAATAGCAATTCTCTCAACTGCTTGCACTACATCATAGGTGTGTTTAATGGAGTGATAATGTAAGTTTGGAGGAAGTTTTTCTTTAAGAATTTTCATTATATGTCTTTCAGCCTTTTTATAATTAATGCTACTGTATAGGTGAAGGTCTATATACTCTCTAAACTTTTTATTTGGTGTTATTCCTTTTCCTCTTTCGGAAAGATGAGGTTTAATTCCATCAATGAAAAACATAGCTATTTCACCAGTATTTTTTGTGGGGATTTTACCTCTATTTGTAAACTTAAAAAACGGGGCAATGTGTTCATAAGTTGATTCAGAAACGTTTACTTTCCATGTTTCACCACTTGTCTCCATTCGTTGAGCAATATTTACCGTACTTCCCCAAATGTCGTAGGCTATTCTTTTAGACCCAATAACACCAGCAATTACGTCACCTGTATGAATTCCAATTCTTAATTCCCAAAACCCTTCTCCTCTTTTAATAGATTGCTCTTTAAGGTCGGCCATATAGCGTTGAATTTCCAATGCAGCTAAAACGCAATTAATTGGATTCTCTTTGTCTCTCAATGGAAGCCCTCCAACAGCCATATAGGCATCACCCATTGTTTTGATTTTTTCTATTTGGTGTTTTTCAATAATCTTATCGAATTCCCTAAATAAAGAATCTAAACTTTTTACCAACAAGGAAGGAGTCATGGTTTCAGCCACTTTGCTAAAGTCTTTAATGTCAGTAAACATCACTGTTGCCTTTCTATATTGCCGAGTAGTTGCAACACCCTTATTTTTCAGTTCATCTGCTGTTTCAGATGGTAAAATATTGAGCAATAGCTTATCCGCTTTTTCTTTCTCTTTTTCAATGTTTTTATTTTGAAGTTCTATTTGATCTTTTTGCTTTGTAATTGTTTTTGTTCGTCTTTCTACTAGAAATGCCAACCTTCTTTGTTGTCTTTTTATAGTTCTTACTCTTAGGATATAAATCCCCCATACAATTAAAAACGCAGCTACTGAACTTGAAACAATAAATTCCCATGTTTTCCAATAAGGGGATGAGATATAAATTTTTACTTCTTTTGGCTCTGACCAAACACCATCGTTATTTGAAGCCCATATTTTAAATGTATAATTTCCAGATGGGATATTGGAATAATTGATGGGTTGTAATTTTTTTATCTCGAATGGTTCATCGTACAATCCTTCTAAATGGATTTTATACTTATTACTTAATGGATCAGTAAAGTGAAGTCCAATAAAATTGATTGATAAATTATTCTGCCTACTTTTCAACGATACTGAGTCAATTGAATAAGGATTGTCCTGTTTAATTAAGTTTTGAAAGGTGTTTGATTTTAAAACTTTAAACTCAGTTAATACAATTCTTGGTGGGGTTTTGTTTATTTCTATATTATCAGGATTAAATACATTAAACCCATTTATTCCTCCAAAATATATTTTTCCAGCATTGCTTTTGCAATAAGCATTATTATTGAACTCATTACTCTGAAGTCCGTTTGCTTCATTAAAGTTTTTGAACTTTTCAATGGTTGGGTCAAATCGTGATATCCCAACGTTTGTACTCATCCATATCATGCCTTGATTATCAATTACAATACCATAAATGGTATTGTTAGACAACCCATCTTCTTCGGTATAAAATTTAAATTCTTTAGTTGATGGACTAAATGTATTTAAACCGCCCCCCATTGTCCCTAACCATAAATTATTTTGATCGTCCTCACTTATAGTCAAAACTGTATTGTTGCTAATCGTTGAGGTTTCTTCTGGGTTGTAAGTATAAGTAATGGTTTTATATTTAAATTCATTTGTGCTTTCAGTCAAGTTTAATTCACACAACCCTCCCCCGTCAAAGCCTAACCAATATTTTCCTTTGGATGAAACAAAGATTCTTCGACAATCGGCATCGGGGATTGAAAATGAATTGTTTTCATCATGTGTTATTAATTGATAGGAGAAGTCTGATAGGTTAATTACCCCTACACCCTCCTTAAAAGCCGCCCATAAGCGATTTTTTGAATCAACAACAAGATCATAAGTAGGTTGATTTAATTCTGGAATATTTGGATATAACTTTTTAAATACTCCTGATTTAAAGTCTTTATCTACTATCAATTGGTAAATACCTGAGTTTGTCGCTGTCCAAATTCGGTTTTTATCGTCTATTATAATGTCCCAAACGTCATTACTTCCTTCTTTAAGAAGGTTATCAGATATAAAAGAGTAATTTGATATTGTATTTGTAGAAAAGTCTATTCTAGACACCCCATTTCTTGTTCCAACCCATGTTTGCTGAGGGGATTGCTCAAATATTGCCCAAATGTTGTTGTCGGACATTTCTGTTTTCCCATCTAAACTATTAGAGACTAACGAGAAATTCTGTTTCAATGGGTCAAAATAAGAAATACCATATTGAGTTCCAATCCATATATTCCCAGAAAAATCTTTAACAATTTGATTGATAATATTACTAGAAATAGAGCTTAAGTCGTAATCGCTATTCTGATAATTTTTTACTAAAAAGTTTCCATTTATATTAGAAAGTGAGTACAACCCATCCCCTTTGGTCCCTACCCAAATTTGATTTTTTGATTCACAAAAAACAGATGATATTACTCTGTTTTCAATACTAGAACTCAAATTAATCACATGTGATTCACTTACTACATTTACCCCCTTATTTGAGGCTATATATAAAAGTGAATCTTCATAAAGAAAAAGATCATTAATCGATTTATTAAGAATGTAATTGTTATAAGCGGGAGTTTTTATTTTTAGTTTATCAATTACAATTGTATTTATTCCAGCATCTGCTGTCCCAATAATAAGTAATGAATCTTTCTGAATAAGTAAATCAGTAATTCTATTGGATACTAAGCCATCATCTTTAGTGAAATGTACTAATGAATTATCTTTGTGTCTATATCTTATAACTCCGCTCTCCTCTGTTCCAAACCATAAAAAACCATCTTTATCCTCAATAATTTTTTTTATTCTAACTCCCTCATTCAGTAGTGTATTTTCTGGTCTTTGAAATTTATCTGTAAGAGGAAGTTTGAAATTTAATCCGCCATTTTGAGTCGTTACCCAAAGTATTCCTTTAGAATCCTCATATGCGTCTAAAACATAAGAGCTGGAAAGTGTATTTTCTTTCTTAATTTGATGTTTAAAATGTACAACTTCAGCACCATCGTATCTATTCAGTCCATCCTGGGTTCCAAACCACATAAATCCAAACTGGTCTTGTGTTATGGTGTTTATTGTACTCTGGCTTAACCCCTCTTTAATAGTAAGTTTTTTAAATCTAACATTAGGATTTTGAGAAGTAATCGCTACACTTATCAACAAAAATGAGCAACAAAATATTTTTTTTAATGTTTCGATAGGAAATGATTTAAGTGTTAAACTTTAACTCCCATCACTAAAATATCATCAATTTGATCAAGTGATCCTCTCCATGCTTCTATTTTTTGATCAAGAAGAACTTTTTGAGTTTCCATAGGCTCATGACTTATAGCTAAAAGAGTTTCCTTAAATTGTCTGTACATGAATTTTTTACCTTTTAACCCTCCAAATTGATCGGCATAACCATCAGAAAAAAGATAAATTACATCTCCTTTTTTTACGTCTAACGTAAATGTTTGATAATTTTTTGTTCCTGGATCAAAAGAACCAATGGCAAATTTATCAGTTTTAAAAATTTGAAGCTCGTTATCTCTAATAAGGTAAAGTGGGTTATAGGCACCTGAAAATTGAATTTTATTCTTCTTTCTATTCAGTGAACATATAGATATATCCATTCCGTCTCTAATGGCATTTTCATCTCCTGTTTTGTTAAGTGATTCACTTGCATATTTATTTAAGTCATCTAAAATGGGGCCCGTCTGAGCTAAACTATGTTCTGTTACTGCAGACTTCAATCCGTTAGCCCCAACCAAACTCATAAATGCTCCAGGGACTCCATGTCCAGTGCAATCAACAGAAGCAAAAATCATTTCATCTTTAATGTTATGCACCCAATAAAAATCACCTGATACAATGTCTTTTGGCTTAAATAAAACGAAAGATGATGGGAATAATTTCTTTATATATCTATCTGGTGGCAGAATAGAATCTTGTAATCTTTTTGCATATCTAATGCTATCGGTTACATCTGTATACAATTCTTCTAATTTTGATTTTTGATTATCAATTTCATCTTTTTGCCTAACAACTTCTTCTGTTCTTTCTTTCACTTTTTGTTCAAGAATTCTTTCCGTTTCGGCTAGTTCGTCCTTCATTTTTAGAAGAGCATGCCCCAAAACATCGTCATCACTTAAAGGTTGATAAGGATATTTAAAATTACTTTGCCCAACTTCATGAGCAAACTGAGTAGTTTCTTTAAGTCCTTTAACCAATGTGTTCATTGCTACAGACATTTCCCCAATTTCATCATTACTTGGCTCAATCTCATGAGAGGGGAAAACACCACTTCCAAGATTTATTAAAATTCTTTTTAATCGCTGAACTGGTTTTGTAATACTTAAAGTGGTGAAAAAGGCAATGATAAAGGTACCTATAAGCAATATAATTCCTACAAAGAAAATAGCCTTTGAAAGTCTTGAAAACTTATAATTTGTTGATTTAAATGACTGGTTACTGTCTTTTTGCTGTTTCTTTGCAATGTTTGATCTAATTTCAATTAAATCATCAATTTGACTAGATACATCTTGAAGAAGGGGCATGACTTCTAGCTCTAATGCAGACTTAGATATGAAAGTTGCTGTTGGATCATCGTAACTTTCAAAATCAACCAATTGTTCTCGAATTGAAAAATTATACATATCAATCAAGTCAAAAATACTGTTACTAATAAGGTCGTAGGTTGTTTTTCCAATTTGGGTAGACGACCATTTATCTGAAAGCGTATCTAATATGCGTAAATCATTTATTAGCGTTTCATCTAATAAAACACTTGCCTTTATTTTATACTGCTCATCAGATCTTGATTGATCGTTGCACCATTTTTGCATGTAATTGTGCGTTTCAGATAAGTTGTCTTTTAGGTGATTAATTTCAAAAAGAGAAGGTTGGTCAACAGTCAAAAACTTATCATTAGACTCTATACTTCTTTCTAACGTTTGCTTAGCATTTGAAACCACGGAATAGGTTACGCTAAATACAATAAGAAGCAATAGGACAACTATACCAAAACCAAAACCTATTTTTGTTCCAACGTTAAATCTCAATGTTGTTTAATTTTTTTGAATTTGTGTTTCAGCATTTAATTTCTTTAAAATGTTGGCATACTTAACATAGTTTTCCATTTCATTTAAACTGTAATATACCGCAACTATACCTTGAATTATTGACTTGTCATTAGGCTTAACTTTATAAGCTCTTTTAAGAAATGGTAAAGAAGTTGAAAAATACTCAATGGCTAGTTCTTCCATCATGATAACTTTTTCTAGTTCAGCATCGTCAGCAAGTTCTTCTAAAATCAAATCAACTCCAAGATTGTGATAAATTATACCCGTATTATAATTTGCACTATAATTTACTGAATCAATAACTAAGGTGTTTTTGTAACATGCTAGGGCCTTATCTAAATATTCTTTTCTATGGTCTTTTTTATTGCTGTACTTCATTCTGTAAATTGAAGCCATGGCGTTGTTAAAATCAATGTCTTTTTTATCGAAATTATAATTGGGGTGAATAAACCTTTTTAATGACTTATACATGTTGAAGTATATTTCAGATTCTTTGTAGTGTATGGTATCTACATACAAAACAGCATCGTTATAATAGCTATTTGAAAGATAATCAAGAACTTTAATGTTATTATCAATGTATTGTTCTTTTTCATCTAGTGCTAAAGATTTTTTAAACGACTCTATTGAAATAGTCCTTGCTTTCGATATTGGAGACCTATTGTCAACATACTTAAAAATATCAAAGTGAATGAACCCACTTAAGTACCAATAATATGGGTTTTCTTTTTGATTTGGACATGCTGATAAAACACTATCCAACATAACTTTAGCCTTGTTATAATCTTTTTCTTTATAATACTTATTCAACAGTACTTTTTCAGGACAATTTTCAAATTGTCCATGAACACTATTGAATAGTGAACAAATGAATGCTAAAAGTGCTATTTTAAGTATTCTTATCATATAATTTTGTATGCCAATTTTGTTAAATTTTGACCTACTTTAAGGTGGTGTTGTTCTGCTTTAGTTTTATTCAATTCATACTTTAATTTACTGTCTTTAAAGATAAAGTTAATAATTGCTCCTGATGAAGCCAAATTTGAGCTTTCGGAAACCATTAAAGTTTGCTCGTCAACGTTCTTATTTATTTGATTAATGGCCCCATTTTTTGATGCGCTAATAAATAAAATATGGCAATTTTTTAACTCAGACAAATTAGAACAATACTTAACCTTAATGGTTTGACTTCCAATTAATTTATTGGTGTAAGAATTACTAAACTGTTTATAAACGTTTTCATCTCCATAAACGCCTATAATTAAATCTCCCTTTGAAAATTCTTCCGGCCATACTACGCCTCTTGCAAATTGATACATGTAAATTCCTTTAAGTTTTATCTTAGCAGCAGAGGCGTCTCCCATTTGTCCAAATCCGGAAAATGTAAAAGCAGTTATAAAAACTAATGCTATAATAAATTTACTTTTCAATTTTACTTTTAATATAGTTGAATAGTTACGAAAATAGCAAACTAATTACAATAACCGTGCCTATGTTAACCATATTTATATTGAAACTTAAAATGTTTCTCCCTGCTTTTTTGAGCCATTTTCTTAACCTTTGCTTTATCGTACTTATCTCTTATCGCTCTTTTTCGTTGTGAATAACTGAAAGAATCTTTATCAACTCCTGTAGGTCTATAACTAGATTTATTTCCAGAAATAAAAGGGTCTTCGCCTAGCCCAACTGTTCCTTTGGGAAACCTCAAAGAATCAAATGGATTTTTATGCTTAATCACATAATTATTTGTTTTGTTTCCAATGGAAAACAAACCCTTATTGTTGTTTTTTTTTACCCTGTGCGATCTTTTTTTTGATGTAAAAGGGTCTCTATATTGTCCGTGAACGGCTGAATAACTAAATAGCATTAGAAATAAAACCGTCAAAACATTAAAAATGTATTTGACTTTTATAGATTTCATAAAATATATTACCCCCCTGTGGAAGCAGAAATATCTTTTAAATCTCTATCAAAAAGATACAACCCTCCCTTATCTTCACCTATCATGTTTAATTTATCAATAGTTGTTCGAGCTAGAGCTTCCTCTTCCAATTGCTCAGCCACATACCATTGCATGAAATTATGAGTTGTAAAGTCTTTTTCATCTAAACAAAGGCCAACAATATTATTAATACTTTCTGTAACATTTATTTCATGTTCTAAAAGACATTCAAAAACATGAGTAATAGAATCAAATGTAGTTGGTGGTTTTATTAACGCTGGGATTACTGCTGTACCACCTCTTTCGTTGATGAATTTAATCAATTTAAGCATGTGCATTCTTTCTTCATCACTATGTTGATATAAAAAAGATGATGTTCCATTGAGACCTTGCGATTCAGTCCAAGAAGCCATTGATAAATAGAACTGAGAAGACGAGGCTTCTAATTCAATTTGCTTGTTAAGCGCTTTTTCAATAATTGATTTTAACATTGGTTTTTTTTTCAAATGTAATTGTTTTCTGTAAGTTTATGAAAAATGTACATCAATTTAAAAGGTTAAAATCTTGAGTGAAAACATACTAGAAATAAAAAATCTTAAGATTCAGCATAAAGATCATTCGAGTCCAATAGTGAAAAAACTGTCTCTTACTGTGGCTAGAGGGGAAATAATTGGCCTAGTTGGAGAATCAGGTGCAGGAAAATCTGTTTCTGTATTGTCAATATTGAATCTACTTAATAAAAGCAGTGACTTTATAAAAAAAGGCGAGATTAATTTATTGGCTAATTCTGCTCATATAAACTTATTAAAGGCAGAAAAACAAATCATTCAGAAGATAAGGGCAGAAAAAATCGGAATGATTTTTCAAGAACCCATGTCTGCTCTAAACCCAATTGTAACCTGCGGAGAGCAGGTTTTAGAATCTATAATAAATCAAAAAATAAACAACTACAACAAAATTAAATCCTATGTGTTTGTTCAATTCTGTAACTGCTTTTTAAGATTTTTAAAAACAATCTCTTTTTCAATTTTAAAAATTCCATACATAAAAACAACCATTCATCAAGAAGCAAAAAATGAAACACTTTATTGGTTTGATAAACTCAAAATCAAAAATCAAAAAAAAATTTACAATAGCTATCCTCATGAAATTTCTGGCGGTCAAAAACAACGTGTTTTAATTGCAATGGCTCTTTCAAAAGAGCCAGAATTACTATTGGCAGATGAACCAACAACAGCACTTGACACCTTTACTCAAAATGCTATTATCCAAGATTTAAAAGACTTACAGAAAGAAAATAACCTTGGTATTTTATTTGTTTCTCATGACTTAGAACTGATGTCGAAATTTACAGACAAAGTTTATGTAATGCAAAACGGAAGTATTGTAGAACAAGGCTTAACTCATAATGTTTTCAACCACCCAAAGCACCCGTACACTAGAGACTTGGTTGCTAGCAAACCTCCAATAGGTTGTAAATTAAGAGAGTTACCTACCAGAAAACATTTTATGGGAATTGATGAAGAAGGTTATTTAGGTGATGTTAATCTATCTGTTGATGAAATATCAAAAAAACTATTAGTGCCTTCAAAAGAGGCCATTGAAAAATCCAATGCCTTAATTAATCAATCTCCCATTCTTAAAATCAAACAAGTTTCTAAGGTTTATAAAAGCAAAGGTGATGCCCAAAACTTTTCAGCATTAAAAAACGTGAGCTTTAATGTTTTTCCAAATGAAACCTTAGGAATAATTGGCGAATCTGGAAGCGGAAAAACTACTATTGGTAAATTGGTTTTAAACCTAATCCCAATTTCAAGTGGTGAAATAAAGTATAAAAATCAAGATATTTTCAGTTTAAAAAGTAAAGATTTAAAACACATAAGAAAAGACATACAAATTGTGTTCCAAGACCCTTACAGCTCATTGAATCCCAAACAAAAAATTTTTGCTGCGCTATTGGAGCCTTTAAAAGTTCATGGCACTTTAAGTGATTGGGAACAAAGACAAAAGATTTTATACTTAATTAAACAAGTGGGGTTAAGGGCAACAATCCTTGAGAAATACCCTAGTGAACTTTCTGGAGGTCAAAGACAAAGAATTTGCATTGCTAGAGCATTGGCCGTTGATCCTAAAATTATTGTTTTTGATGAATCTGTTTCCGCATTAGATGTATCTATTCAGGCCGATGTGCTAAATCTGTTAAACAAAATTAAAAAAGAAAATAAACTCACATACATATTTATATCACATGATTTATCTGTGATTAGATTCATGAGCGACAGAGTACTAGTAATGAAATCTGGAGAAATTGTAGAAATTGGACCCTCTGAAGAAATATTCAACCACCCCAAGTCTGACTATACAAATGAATTGTTCTCTCTTGTATTAGATTCATAAAAAAATGATATTTTAGAGTCATGGCGAGAAATTATTTTAAAAAGTCTCTAAATTTTTTAATGACTAAAACAAGTTTATTATTCCTTGTTGTTTTTTGTTTTTTAACCTCCCATGCTCAAGTAAACATTAAAGGTTCTATTACTGATAATTCTTCTGGTGAAGAACTAATAGGGGCCACCATTAAAATTATTGGCACAAAATACGGATGTGTTACTGATTTTAACGGGGCATTTACAATCTCCACAAATACCGAATTACCATTTAATATTGAGGTTTCTTATGTGGGTTATCAAACCATTGAAATAGCAGTAAAAGATGAGAAAAATCTAAAAATAAGGTTAAAAAATGATGACATGCAGTTAGAGGCTGTAGAAGTTATTGGTGGAATAAGCGAAAAACTTAAAGAATCTCCTCTAAGTATTGAATCAATGAATATTAATGGGATAAAAGAAACTTCTGCTACTAACTTTTATGAAGGCTTAAGCCACATGAAAGGCGTTGATCTTACCTCAGCAAGTTTAGGATTTAAGGTAATCAATACTAGAGGTTTTAACAGCACATCCCCGGTAAGGTCACTACAAATTATTGATGGGGTAGACAATGCATCTCCAGGTTTAAATTTTGCTCTAGGTAATTTTTTAGGCGCCTCTGAATTAGACTTAATGAAAGTTGAAATTGTTTCTGGTGCAAGTTCTGCCTTTTTTGGACCAAATGCATTTAATGGAGTAATCAGCATGCACACCAAAAGCCCTTTCCTATTTCCGGGGTTCTCTGCTAGTGTTAAGCAAGGTGAAAGAAATTTAAATGAGTACGCTATAAGATATGCTCAAGTATTTAAAAACAAAGATGGGGAAGATAAGTTTGGCTATAAACTCAACTTGTATTACATGAGTGCTGACGATTGGGTAGCAAATAATAGTAAAACTGTAGAAGGCTTGGATACTGACGAGTCAAATTTAGGAGGGTATGATGCTGTTAACAAATATGGAGATGAAAACTTAAGTCCATACATCAACAATGCAATATATGGGTTAAATGGAGTGCCTGATGTGGCTTTAATTTCTCAATACCCAGGATTAGGAAGATACCATAGAACAGGTTATTGGGAACAAGATATAGTAGATTACGATACCGAAAACTTTAAAGCTGCATTGGGCTTCCATTACATGATAAATAAAGACATTGAACTTATTACCTCATCCAACTTTGGAACAGGAACCACTGTTTACCAAGGCGATAATAGGTTTAGCCTGAAGGATATCCTATTTTTTCAAAATAAGATAGAAATAAAAAAAGAAAACAACTTCTTTTTAAGAGCTTATGCTACTCATGAAGATGCTGGGAATAGTTATGATGCCGTTTTAACAGCATTTCAAATGCAAAATGCTGCAACTTCAGATGTTGATTTTGACCAACTTTATGAACAGTATTGGTTCACCAATATAACTCCTAAAGTTCGTGCTTTGGACCCTAATGTTCAATGGACTCCTTGGTTTGACAACACAACCCAAACACCATATCCTGCGGATACTGTAGGAATTAACTCTGTTATAAATCATCCCGATAATTTAGATTCTTTATTAAGCTGGCACAGCCAAGCTGAAAATTTTGCAAATAGTGCATACACACCTCACGGTTCCGTAGATTTTTACGAGCCAGGAACTGCTCGATTTGATTCCATGATGAACATTATTACCTCAACAGCTTCAGTATTAGATGGTGGTTCTAAAATTGTGGATAAATCTGCCTTGTATCACATTCATGGTGAAAAAATATGGGATACTGATTTTGCAAAATTAACTTTAGGAGTTAACTCTAGAATTTACACCCCAAGGTCTGAAGGATCTCTTTTTAGTGACACAGGAAATGTAACCATAATCAACAAAGAGATAGGTGGGTATGTTGGTTTTGAAAAAAAGATTTTAAGTGATCAGCTCATCATAAAATCATCACTCCGTTTAGATAAAAATCAAAATTTTAATCTTCTTCCATCCCCTGCGGCATCTTTAATTTATAACCTTAACGAAAATCACAACATTAGAGGAACTTTTACTTCAGCAATTAGAAATCCAACACTTCTTAATCAGTATATGTATTACAATGTTGGTAGAGCAAAATTAGTAGGCAACATTAGTGGTTATGACTCACTTGTGACCATAGAGTCTTTGCGGTCTTATTATTTCAGTAATTACAATCCTGATTCATTGGTTTATTTCAATGTTGATCCCATTAGACCCGAAAGAGTTAAATCTGTTGAGCTAGGCTATAGAGGAACATTTGGAGGGAAATTTTATGTAGATGCTGGATACTACTTCAATTGGTATAGAGATTTTATTGGTTATTTGAATGGGTTAGATATTTTCATCACTGATCTAACAGGAGAAGCTTTTATTAGAAACGTTTATAGAATAGCTGTTAACTCTGAAGAAAAAATTACCACTCAAGGGTTTGCTGTTGGATGTAATTATTATTTTGATGAAAAACTTATGATAAATGGGAATTATTCTTGGAACAAATTAAACAAATTAGCAAATGACCCAATCATCCCTTCATACAATACCCCTGAACACAAATTTAATATTGGCATAACAGGTAGAGAAATAACTATTGACGCATTAAATCTTAATCAAATTGGTTTCAATGTTAATTTTAAATGGATTGAAGGTTTTATATTTGAGGGTTCTCCACAGTTTACTGGGAACGTCCCAACATATGGGCTATTAGATTTTCAAATAACCAAAGCATTTTCCAAGCAAAATTTATCAGCAAAATTTGGTGCCTCTAATGTGCTAAACAATAAAGTTTTGCAAGTATATGGCGGACCGTATGTTGGAAGAATGATATACCTTTCTGTACTATTCGATTGGAAAGATAAATAGGTCCAATTATCAATTGTCATAATATTTGTTTAAATTAGATTCTCTAATTATTCAACTAAATTAATTCATATGAAAAAAAATATTACAAGTTTTATTTTAGGAATTGCCGTTTTAACTAGTGGCTTCTCCCAAACAAGATACGTTGATGAAGTCTTCGGTTCTGTTGATGTAACAACAGATGTTGTCTACGGTCAAAATTTTTCTGTTTTAGCAGGAACTCCCATTCCTACAGGAATGGCTGGAACACCTATACCTGCTCTTGCATTTGATCTATACGAACCAACTGGTGATACAGAAACTAGTCGTCCGTTAATTATTCATTTACATACGGGAACTTTTGCTCCTATTGTTCACAATGGTAACCCAACTGGTATGCGTCAAGATTTTGCAACAGATGCTTTTTGTAAAGGTTATGCTAAAAGAGGATATGTTGTTGCCAATCTAGAATATAGATTAGGTTGGAATCCTAACCTTCCAACTGAACCAGAAAGAGCTGCTGAATTAATGAAAGCGGTGTATAGAGCAATTCAAGATACTAAAGCTGCAGTTCGTTTTTTCATAAAAGATTTTGAAACTAACGGAAACACTTATGGTATTGATACATCAAGAATAATCCTCTCTGGGCAAGGTTCTGGAGGTTGGGTTGCTTTAGGTTATGCTACTGTTGATAAATTAGCTGAAATTCAATTGCCTAAATTCCTTGACGGAAGTGGTGTTCCTTTAATTGACACTGCTGTTTTAGGAGACTGGAATGGTGTTGGAGGAAGCGCAACTTTAAATATGCCAAACAGTCCTGGATACTCTAACGATGTACACATGGTTTGTAGCATGGGTGGAGGTCTTGGAGATTTGAGCTGGTTAGAAGCTGGCGATGTTCCTATGGCAGCTGTTCATGGTCCACTTGATGCTGTGGCTATCTACACAACAGGGAATGTTTCTGCAGGTGGAGTTAATGTAACAACCGATATTAGTGGAGCTCATGATGTAGTTAAAAAAGCAAACATGCTTGGAAACAACGATGCCATTTTAGATCATTACGACCCATATACGGTGGCTGCAAAAACAGCATCAAACGCACTAGTTGCTGCAAATGCAACAGATTGGGGTGGTACTGCCATTACAGAAACCGTTAACAATGTCTTTCCATATATTACAGGCAATCCTGGAGAAGGTTCACCTTGGGATTATTGGGATTCAACATTTCTTGTAACTCAAGTTGCACCAGCTGTTGGATTAACTGCTGCTGAAGGCCAAGCAGCTCATGCAAGTGGTTTAATGACCAATCCAAACATGAGTTATGGCAAAGCTTTGGCATACATTGATTCTACTTTGAATTATTTTTGTCCAAGAATTGTTAATGCAACTATGTTACCAGGAAATACTATGGATCTAACTGATATTAACTCCTCAGTTAAGGTTTCTGTTTTCCCAAATCCATCTAATGGCAATTTGGTTTTTAGTTCAAATTCTGGGAATATTGAATCAATTAAATTTCATAATGCAGTAGGACAACTTACAAAAGCTTTCAATCCTAATGCAACAGTGTTTAACATTGAAGATGTTAGCTTACCTACAGGGATTTATTTAGTTGAAATAATTTGTGAAGGTAAATCGAGTGTGCAAAAGATTATTATTGAATAATCTAAGTTTCGTTTTTAATTATAAAAGGCCTCATTAGAGGCCTTTTTTTATGCATGATTAACATATCATAACATCTTTATTTCAGATATTAGGCTATATTTGCCGCTTATAAAAATTTTATGGAAATTTTAACGCAAGCTGCACAATTCGTATTAAGTCTTTCCATCCTAATTGTTTTACACGAAATGGGGCACATGCTTCCTGCAAAATGGTTTAAAACTAGGGTAGAAAAATTTTATCTGTTTTTTGACGCTGGTTTTTCACTTTTTAAATTTAAAAAAGGTGAAACAGAATACGGTATTGGATGGATTCCTCTTGGTGGATATGTAAAGATTTCTGGAATGATTGATGAAAGCATGGATAAAGAACAAATGAAAGAACCTGCAAAGCCATGGGAGTTTCGTTCTAAGCCAGCTTGGCAACGTTTAATCATTATGACTGGAGGAGTCACAGTCAACTTAATACTTGGTTATCTTATTTACATTATGATGCTTTTTGTTTGGGGATCTGATTATCTTCCAAATCAAAATGTGAAATATGGGGCTCACTTAAGTCACGAAATTTTTGAGGAATATGGATTTCAAGAAGGAGACTTAATCACATCTATTGATGGTGAAAGAATTGAAGAATTTGGAGATGCATCCAAAAAAATAATAATTGATGGTGGAAGAAAAGTAATCCTATTGAGAAATGGAAACACCACTACAATAGATCTTCCGGAAACCATTGTACAAGACATGCTTCGATTAAAAGTGAAAGGTGTTTTTTCAGAATGGCGAACCCCCAATATAATTGCACAAATAGAACCTGGTAAATTTGCTGAAACTGCTGGATTATTAAAAGGAGATAGTATTGTAGGTATTAACGATGTTTCTACTCCATTCTATGTTGATTTCAAAAAAGAAATACAAAATCACAAATCAGATACTATAAATATTAAATTCTACAGAAACTCTTTAATAAACAACTTAGATGTAGCGGTGAATGAAGAGGGGGTAATTGGGTATATTTCCAAACATACAACTGAACTTTTAGATTTTACTCATAAGGATTACGGTTTTATTGAGTCTATCCCTGCTGGAATTGTTGAAGGTACAGCTACACTAACCAACTATGTTAAATCTATTGGTTTAATTTTCAGTAAAGAAGGAGCCAAACAGATAGGTGGTTTTGGGACAATAGGAAGCCTTTATGGAAAAGTGTGGGATTGGCAAAGATTTTGGGGGATGACAGCCTTATTGTCTATAATTTTAGCTTTTATGAATATGTTACCTATTCCAGCATTAGATGGTGGTCATGTAATGTTCCTTATTTATGAAATCATTTCTGGGAAACCGCCAAGCGACAAGTTTTTAACCAAAGCTCAAGTTGTTGGTATGGTAATCTTACTTAGCCTACTGGTTTATGCCAATGGAATGGATATTTTCAGATGGATTAGCGGAAGCTAAACCAACACTTTTAAACAACCGAGTGAGAATAATTGTGTGATGGTTATCTCAAAGAATAAGTATCGAGTTGTACTTTTAGGCATTATACTATTTACATGTCTCATCATATTCTAACATATATATTTCTACTAAGTTTCTTTAGTTCCGTTTTTGCTCAGGAAACTGAAGTAAATCCTTTTGAAATTTATACTCAAGATAAAAACCATAAAGTACTAATTGTTCCTTTTGAAAGTAAAATGTATGCTTCCAGTTTAGATGCTGAAATAGCAGCAAAAACTGGGATGAATTATTTTGAAATTAGAGAAAAATTAAGAATTGGACTTTCTAATCAAATTCTTTTAGCCATTGATAAAAAAATCCCTGCGGTTTCTATGATTCATCACGATGACTCATTAGTTAGCGACTTAGATTATGTTTACAACAGCATTGGATACAAATACACCTTAGTGCCAAAAGAAGAAGAAGAAGTTGAAACTCCAGAAAACTTAAGTACGCAAGTAAAATCAAAAATCACTGCATTAATCAATAAGAGCTCGAATTCTAGCACTCCAAAGGAAAAAAAAGAATATGAAGGTGGTAAAATTTATAATGGAGAAGTATATACTACTAATCATTATGCAGAAAGGTTTATGAATACCAGCATTCATAATGCTAGTTTATTAGATGTCTTGAATAAAAAGTATAGAAGTGATTTATATATTTTTATCAATGAATTGGATATTGGAAAACCAGTATCCAATTTAGAAAATACAGGAGTATATTTCAGAAGAATTAAAGTTCATTATACTGTGTTTAATCAAAAAGGGAAAGAAATGGAAGCAGGTGCATCTACTATTCAAATGCCTCATTATATTAACGACATCGATAAAGTAATACGTAATTATTTCTCTATTTTATCTCGTAATTTGTGTAGTTTTATGCCAGAGCCTGATTTAGATAAAATCACAATAAACAAAGAGAATGAAGACAGTAAAAAAGCAAAAGATCAGCGTAAAATTATTCATGGATTAATGGTTGAATAAATCACAAATCAACCACCACAAATTTCTTGGTAATAATTTGTTGATTGATCTCCACTGAAAGGTAGTAGACTCCTTGACTAAACCCAAATACATTAATAGGAACGCTTTCTGCTTGAGTGACAAAAGTTTGTTCTGTTAAAACTTGACCCAATTGATTTAAAATCATCCAACTGCCTTCAGATCCTTTGGGAACTCTGAATGTGAAATTTCCATAATTTGGATTAGGAAATAAACTAATGTCATCTAATGACTCAATTCCCTTACAATCATCCAAAGTGATTTTAATTTCTTCTCGTTGACTTTCGCATATATCGTCACATACTTTCCAATTAAAAAAATAGTAATATTTCAACGTTGTAGAAATTGTTGCTGTCTCTTTTGATTTATTAATACTTAGCACATCATCAATAACATATGGGAAATTAACATTTGAACTTGTTCTATAAAGATTAATATCAGAACCTGGAGAAAGACCAATTTTATAACTATTTCCAGGATACAATGAGGCATTTAATTCCAATGTCACCACACCATCGTTGTCAAATGCAAATGTCTTTTGAAAAACAATGTTTTCGTTGCTGTCTAAAATTATTATCTCTCTATCTTCTGTTCCAACCGCTTTTACATCGACTGATTGAAGAATTAGCTTTTTATAAACGTCAAATACTAAAAAAGAATAGGTATTGGTATTAAACCCATTGCTTGGAAAGTTTCTGGGGCCTAATTGTAAACAGGACGTATCACTAAAGTAAGTTACATATATGGATGTATCTGCACTTATAGGTCCAATAGAATAAGAATTACCGTTATGAAATCCTTCTAATTCATTTTGACCAGAATACCATTGTAAATTGGTTTCATTAACAGATTCTAATAATATTGAATCTCCCTCACATAGGTAAACATCTTCAAAATTTGGTGGAGAAGTAAGTTGGATAGTAAATGCATTATTAAGAGTCTTGGAATCTGACCCAAAATCATTGGAAACCAATAGAGAAGTATTATAAACACCCGATTGATTAAAGATGATTTCTCCTTGTTGTATTGAGTCGTCTATAGTACCATCTCCGTTATAATCCCACTGCCAAGTGGTTGGAAAATTAGATGACCTATCGTAAAAATATACCCTCCCATTACAGCTATCAGACGACAAAATATCAAAGTCAGCAATTGGAGGTGACAAACATATTAATGCATTATATGCGTTAATTCTTCCTGCGCCAAGTAGTCCAGCATAATTAGGGTTTATAGCATATATATTATCAGCTGAGTTTTTTAAACAGCTTATAAGCTGATCATTTGTTGCTGAAGGAGCATGAGATTTCATTAAACCTAAAAGACCTGCAACCATTGGAGCAGACATAGAAGTTCCTGTTTTTGTATCGTAGCCATTATATGGAATAGTGCTTAGAATTGAACTTCCAGGTGCTGAAATATCTATCCTTGTTCCATAATTAGAGGAGTTTACTTTTGTGTCAGAACTATTAGTATTAGCTACACATATAACACCATCATAACAAGCTGGGTATTTTGGACTGGTTGATAAGTTGGCATTATTATTTCCAGATGCAGCAACGATAATTGAACCGTTATTAATCCCAAATTGAATAATGTTAAAGTTTGTTTGAGAAAAAGACCCACTAGACCATGAACAGCTTATGACATCAGCTCCTGAAACTATTGAGTAATAAACCCCATCCCATGTTTGATTAACTAAACCATTATCATCTGCTGTTTTAACAGCCATTAGCGAAACACCAAATCCAATTGCAGCAATACCAATACCATTATCTGTAGCAGCGCCCGCAATACCAGCACAATGAGTTCCGTGTGCCCACGCACTTGTATTGTCGTGTGGACTTGGGTTGTTATCATTTGTGTAAGTATCCCAACCATTTATATCATCAATATATCCATTGTTATCATCATCAATTCCATTGTTTGGTATTTCGTTTGGATTGACCCAAATTACCTCTTGAAGGTCTGGGTGATTAATGGTAATAGCATCATCAACTATGGAAACTACTATATCGCTATTACCAACATTAATGTCCCAAGCTAAATGTGCTTGAATTTTGTCCAAGTGCCAACAGTTGTTATAACTTGGATCGTTAGGAATTAAATCTTCTTCGTCTATGTAAACAGGTTCAGCATAGTCTATCTCAGGTAATTCATTTAAGTTTTTAATGATGCTTTCAAGTTCTTGATTTGTTACATCCAATTGAAATAAAAAGGTATTGTAAAGATCAATTGCCTTTTTTTTAAGCCCAAATGGTTGCTCTATTTTTTTGATGGAAATATTATTGAAAAAACTAGAAAAAGGAAAAACACTTACTGATATTTCTGTAGGGTTATTTTCAATTTCACTCCATGCTGATTCAGACAGCAAATCGTAACTGTTTAATTTTAAATAAAGTTCTCCTTGGAAATAGGTTGAGATTTCTTGGGAAAGAAAAACAGAGTTAACAGAAAAAAGTAATGCGCTAACAACAAGTCTTAAAAAAAACCTCATTTCCTAAAATTAGGAAAAAGTAAGTTATAAGTTGGTTTGATTAACTTTTATTTGATGAAGAATTATTTAGGGTTGTATCCTTTGTATAAAAACTGATTGTTGCTCTGCATTCTGAAGGTAATCTCTACAGCTCCCATTGTATTGGTTGCTGGAAGCAATTTAGAAGCAGTTAAATCGTAAGTTATTCCGATAGCATAATCTTTTATCTCAAATAAAACACCAGGGCAAAGAGCATCTCCATATCTCCAATAACCCCCTAAAGCTATGGCTGATTCTTTATTATAACCAGTTATTTTAGAGGCTTCTTTAATTCTTATTCTGTAAAAAGCTCCAGCCATTATTTCTAAATTAGGTCCTTGTTTTTGAACCAATAAAGAGCCTACTATTCCGGTTCTTGAATGTGGAATCCCAATAAAACCTTTTCCAAACAAGCAAAATCTACTATACAAACTGTCAACCAAAAAGCCATTAAACATATTAGGCGTATTTAAATTATATCCAGAAATTCCTATTTGTAAATGAGTTTGGTCGTACAGTGCCATATATCCTTCACTTTTTCCATAAGTAAACACAATTCCAGAAGCAAAATTAAAATATGAAAACTGTGTTGGATTAAAATTCTCACCAGAAGGAGCATTTGGGTTGTGGTATTCTCCATTGTATTGGTTTCCCCAAAGGATATTTGATGGGTCTATTTTAGACTGATTATAAGTACTAAGAATCCCCATAGACATTGATAAATGTTCGCTCAATAAAATCAGTCCTGAAACGCCCAAATTAATGGTATTGTTTGAAAGAAAATTATTTCCGGATTTATCAGAATTGGCTGCAATTCCAATTCCTAAATTTCCTTTATCCCATTTATTAACCCCCAACTTATAATCCGTAGAAAAACTATACGTTTGATAAGCATTATTAATAGACGACCATTGACTTCTGGTTGAAAATTGAACTCTTGAATTTCCATGATAATTACCTACTAATCCTGGATTATATAAATAGTCATGCTCATTAAGTTGAGTAGTATGAATGTCTTGGGCATAACATACGTATGTGCTGATCGTTAATACTAATATTAAAAGTCTTTTTATCATTTAATTAACGATATTAATCCTTTTTCTTTGAAGGGTATTCCATTAAGATATGTTCCCTTTAGATAATAGACATAGGTTCCATTATTCATCAATTGACCTCTAAAATTACCGTCCCAAGAACAAGTTTGTGAACAACAACAATCGGTTTCATAAACCACCTCTCCCCATCGATTAAAGATGTAAAAGTTCATCTCTTGAATTCCTCCACCCATAACTCCTATAAAATCGTTAATTCCATCATTGTTTGGAGAAAATCCAGTAGGAACAAAATGATCGTTTTCATAGATCATTGACACAAAAATATCTAAAACAGAAGAATCGCAACCGTTAGATCCTACAGATGTTATTAACCCCTCAAAATCTGAGTTTATTAAAAGTTCGTCACCTTGAATATCAATTGATAACGATTGTCCTACATATAAAACCGTATCAATAAATATCGTATCAGGGATCTGTTCAGTAAGGTTTACCGTGACTATACTGTCACAACCACTTGCTGTTACATAAGGAATGTCTGCAGTTGGATTTAATGCGTTAAGTTCAATACCGTTGTAAGTGACTGTTTCCCCAAAACAAACAACAGTATCAATTGTACTTGTTAATGTATTCTGTATAGTTAATTGTATAGAAACAGTACTATCACAGCCAGTTGAAGATGTCAATACATGAACTCCTGAAGTATTTGACGTGTCGTAGGTAACTCCATTGAAAATATAATTTCCATTAGTGCAAATTATTGGGTTCAGAGAACTTGTAAGCTCTGCTAATTCCGTAACAGTTACATTTACAATACTATCACATCCACTTCCTAGTGTGAAAGTTTCTTGTCCTGTAGGGTTTGATCCATCGTATGTTGTACCGTTAACAATGATAGAATTACCAAAACACAAGGTTGTATCAAGTGAAGTTGTAATTACTGATTGAATATTTAACGTAAGGGTAACTGTACTGTCGCAACCACTTGCGGATGTAAAAACATGAATTCCTGATGTGTTGGAAGCGTTATAGGTTGTACCGTCATATACGTAGGTTCCATTAGAACAGATTGTCGGGTTAATAGTATTAGTTATAACAGGTAATTCCGTTAATGTAATCGTAACAATACTATCGCATCCATTGATTGAAAGTAAAGAATCTAATCCTGTTGTATTGGATCCATTGTAGGTTATTCCATTTATTAAAACGGATCCCCCATTACAAACAGTGGTATCTATACTTGTGTTTATTGTTGTACAACCAGGTATGCCATAATAATCTAAGCAACCGTAGTCGTAATCACAATCGGTTCCAATCACAGTAGTCAAAATAAGCGTGTAGCTTGAACTTGGGGTTAGCCCATTCCACTCAGGGTTAAAACCACTCCCTACTCCATTTGCATTAGCAACATTTGGCATAATATCTGGTCCTGTACAGGAATTAGATGCATCTCTTAATACAGCCGATCTTGAAATACCGCTGCATAAAATTTGATTGAAATTTAATTGTTGAACAACACCAACATTACCAAAAGCATCCGTAGTTACTGTATGATAAGTAGTGTAGGTCATATCATTCAAGTCAGCACAGGGATCGTCACAAAATAAATAGGTTCTGTCTGCAAATTCATTGACTCCTCCAGCAGCACATGTTGGATTGGAGCAATCTCCACAAGTTGGAGGTAAATAATCTATATAGATCAAATCACCTAAATCGTAACAACCGTCTCCATCAGCATCAATGGCATCTGAAACATCACTTGTATGCGGAAGAATCCAGAGTTCTGAGTAACCTCCAGGTATAGTTCCAGAAACCCCACCAGCATCTGTATCTGTTGTTGAAAGCCCATAATCAGTCCCTATATAACAAGGATGAGTAGTTAAATCTGCTAATTGAGCTGGTGTGAGAGGAAGGTTAGGATTGCAGCTAAAAACTGCCCATCCATAAGTAAGAGCCCCGGAGTTTAAGTCTGTACTTGAGGCTGTCATAGTGATTGTTTGACAATTGGACAACTCATAGTTGTTAGAGCTTGTAGAAGTTCCTCCAGTAACTGTCACATTACCTGCATCAGCAGTACAAGGCAATGAACATGAAATCCCTGTGTTGTAAATAAAAGAGCAGTCTGGTGCAGCAAGCGCTGTACCTAAACTCCTGTAATCACCATCTAGTGTGATTTGTTCAACGCAGTCTTGAACAGTTACTACAATTGTTCTAGTATAATCTGTAGAGCCAAAACCAAACCAAGAATCGTCAGATTCGTAGGTTAAAACATCCGTTCTATTTGCATATCTACTTGAAAAATAAGTAACTGCTGTTCCTGTTCCAATGTTAGCCCCTGTATAACCAACAAGAGGGTCGTATCCTGGTCTAGTTAAGGAAGC
>JAQWRG010000079.1 GCA_029243855.1 Flavobacteriales bacterium
TTGCTCTGCTAAAGGTCCTAAATATTCACTATGAGCGTTCCCGCCATCCCCAAAATTGGTGCTTATAATAGTTAGGTCACTTGCATCTTGAAAAGGAGCGTAAACAAAAGAGTATGTTCCGGGTCCCCAGCCGAAAATAGGTCTTTCTTTAAATAGATTAATGGCACAATTCCACCTATTAAAGCGTTCAAGATTTGAAGCGTCAGATGAAATGTTAGACATGGACTCAAGTCTTTCAGAAAAATTTTCAGTAGTATGCTCCGAATTATTCTTTTCTAATAAATAGCTGATTTCTGTTGAATTAATCAATAACCCAATAGAAAGAACAGTCATTAGTAAAGCAATCCATTTAAATGAAATCTTAAAGTAAAATAAAAGATATACACCAAGTGCCCCCACAACACTTAGCCATGCAGCTCTTGTGTAACTAAAGTAAAGTGCAATTAAAAAAACAGTTAAAGCAAACCGAAATAGAATTTTTATGGATTATTGTTTTTTATAATGTGTTATTAATCCAATAATAATGGGAATGAAAAGAGCAATAATAGCACCATAAGAAGTATGGTCCTTAAAAAAAGGCCACATGACCCAATGGCCAGCTTCTTCACTAAACCCCATACTAGCATGCTTAAATAATGTTACAATTAGAACAATAGATAGGGGTATAATAAATGCCAATAAAAACTGATAAATTTTATTTATATCTTTTTTAAATAAATGAATAGATAGGAAATATATTGGAAAAATAAACCAAGCTCTTGATAAGAAAAATTTAATGGAGACAACGGGAAACTCACTACTTATTGATGTTATTAAAATCCAAATCAATTGAATGATAATAATAATTGATAAAGGGTGATTTAAGTGGATATATGATTTCCAATACTTGTTAATTAAGGATTTCCCTATAAAAACCAACATTAGAGTAAAAAGTAATGGTTCTGTTGGGAAATAAAACCCTATACCTCCTATTGATAAATCTTCAAAGTTGAATGAAAAAGGAGTAAAGAAAACAATAGTAAGTAAAAGGGTGTCAATTCTAAATACGCCCAAATAGACAATAAAAAGTAAAAGAGGTAATGGGAGTAAAAAATAATACTCATTAGCAATTAGTAATGTGTTAAAACAAATAAAAGCTATTGAGAAAAATAGAACTCCTAATTTAGAAATGAAAAGGGTCTTCATTAATTGGAAATACGCTTAATTTTTTCTGAAAAAAGCATATAAATCAAAAGAAAAAGTAATGAAGAAATGGTTGATAGAACAACAATTAACCATCTCACAGGATAGGCTTTTCTTTCTGATGCAGAGGCTTTTTCAACAATGAATTTATGCGATAAAAAACTATTTGCATCACTCTCAGCCTGTTCATATGAAGTTTCCATTGTAGCTAGTCTTTCGGATAAAAATTCAACTTTTACTTGAAAAGATTTTAGAATAGACCCGTATTTTTCTGTCATTTTCATTTTTTGTTCGAAAGCATTTTTTGTTTTAAGATCCTTTGATTGAACAAACGCTTCAGTTAATGCATTGTAAGCATCATTAGTCACAACCCCCATACTGCTCAGTTTAGACATGGTGTCTCTTAATATTTGCATTTCATTTTCGAGCTTAGCCAATTTATTTTTTTTAATTGAAAAATCTGTAAGAGCTCTTTCATGAATCATAGCATTTTTAGTGCTGTCAAATAATGAAGCAATATCATTTGCAATTAATGCAGCAGTGTCTGGGCTTTTATCCATTACTGTAATTAATACAGCACCATTGTTATTTCTTTTGAACGTAATGTTTTCAGCATATGTTTTATTGAGAGCCGTATATACATATTTGCCCTCTAAATCAATGTCATAATGATTTAAAAGTTGGTATTTATTAACCACTTTATCTCTTATAACACCAGACTCTAAAATTTGTAGCATTTGCTCAGCTTCATCTTCTTCACCAAATTTAGAAACGCTTTGATCTTCTGATATTACTTCATTAAAAGTTACTGAACTCGATTTAGCAGGATATAACGTTACAGTTGATTCATATTTTTCCTCAATCATAAATGAAGCTACGGATGAAGCTATGGCTGCAAGTACACCAATTAGAATAAAAATTTTTCTTTTACGCCAAATAAATGCTATTAAATCAAAAGAGTTGAATTCAATATTTTTAGAATTATTCATATAGATCTGTATTAGATTTTGTAAAGGTAAGTTTTAGTAGCAAAGACTACAACTTAGATTTATATTCTTGTAACAGTTTAAAACCGTCTTTTATATTTATTAATTGTGTTATTAATGCAAAAAATGACATTGTTACTATGCCTATTGAAAACGAATACATCCAATTCATTTCTAATTCATTTAAATACAATGGAACAATTATACATCCAAAAGAAAATAGTATCAACTGAATAGTATGTTTAAGAGTCAATTTTAAGCTAAAGATTTTGTTAAATATTAAAACTTGAAATATTACAGTAAAAAATTGAGTAACCACACTTGCAAAAGCAGCACCTTCAGCGCCTTTAATTGGAATTAATATCAAATTTAAAACCACATTAATGCCAACACCAATAATAGCTAATATATTTAGTGATTTCATTTCTCCTTTAGCTGTTAATAATGTTCCAAATATATACGTACAGGATACTGCTATAAATGATAATCCAAGCCATTTGAAGGAGTTTGATGAATCTTTTAAAGTGTTCTTGTCTAAGAAATATCTCCACTCCAAAATATCAGTACTAAAAAACCATATTGAAGTACCAACAATTACTGAAAAACAAAAAATTAATCTAAAAGATAGCCAGGTCAATGGTTTTATGTTTTGATTGTCTTTAAGCATTTTAGAAAAAATGGGCAATAGTAGACTAGCAAATAAAAAGCCAATCATATTAAATGCCATAAAAAAACGATATCCATATGCATAAGAAGCAGCCTCTATATTTCCTCGTGGATGTATTCTTTCAAGCATAACAGCATCAGAGTAATAGTAAATAGACATCAAAAAAATTAGTAGTGCGAAAGGAAAACTTTTTTTAATGATGATTAAAAAAAATGGCAAATCCCATATTAATTTAAAAACTTTTGTTTTTCTATAGACTAAAATAAATGCAAGTAAAGCTGTAAATGAATAGGCAACCGTTTGAATTAGTATAAAAAGTTCAATGGTTATGTTGTTTTCAAATATGCCTCCCCAAAGAATTAATCCACAAAAAACAATCAATAATAACCTATCTGTTACAGAAATAATACTGTCTTTTTTAAAATGAAGTAATGCAGAGAGGTTTGATCTGAAAAATAAAATAATGGCAACTAATATTTGATTAAAACCCAATACTAATAGCCATTTTATTTGATAATTTGAATATCCTAAACAAAATCCAACAACTAATAAAATAATTAAATAGAGTAGGCCTAAAATAAGTCTAAGTGAAAAAATACTTGAAAAATGTTTAGTTAACAATTGGGTGTTTTGCGCAATATTTCTGGTATTGAAATTATTTACTCCAAGGTCAAGAAAAATGTTTAGTACAAACGTAAGGCTGAGTAAAGAAAAATAACTTCCATAAGATCCTGGCTGATTAAGTTCTGTAATTTTAAGTACTTCAGCGTCAATGCCAAGAATGTAAAAAGGTTTAATTAGTAGATTTAAAAAAAGTACTAGGATTAAATTTGATACAAATTTCCTTTTCATTAATCTTCAGTATATATTCTAACAACTCTTTCTGATATTGAACTTAAAACTTCATAAGGTATTGATGACATTTCATTAGCCAGTTCTTCAATTTTACGATTTTCTCCAAACACTTCAACCTTGTCTCCTATTTTAGAAGAAACATCCGAAACGTCTATCATGCTCATATCCATGCATATATTTCCAACGGTTGGGGCTAGAACTCCATTAATCAATACTTGGCCTTTTCCATTGCCTAAAGTTCTGGTAAAACCATCTGCATAACCAATTGGTATGATTGCAATTTTCATATCTGTTTTTGCAGGATTAATACCGTAACCTATATTCTCATTTTTTGAAACATTTCTAATGTGTGAAACACTTGTTTCAAGAGTGGCTACATTGTTGAGCGAATGATTTGAAGAAATTCCATATATGCCTAAGCCAAGTCTTACCATATCAAAACAAGCTTCACTAAACGACTCTATTCCTGATGAGTTTAAAATGTGTTTTACAGTAGAGTAACCCAGTCTGTTTTCTATAAAGTTCGAGTATTTTGTGAATTTTTTTAATTGTGATGTCGTTAACTCATCGTTGGATTTGTTGTCACTGTTAAATAAATGACTAAAAACTCCAGCAACTCTAATTTCTGGTTGAGAAGAAACGTAATTCATTAAATCATCCAATTCATTTTCATTAAAACCCAGTCTATTCATTCCTGTATTCAATTTAATGTGAACAGGATAAGAAGTGATGTTTTTACTTATTAAAGCCCTTGTGAAATCATCTAACTGACTAAAATTATAAATTGAAGGGGTAAGTTTATAATCTATTAAATCGTTGATAGAGCTTTTTTCAACATTCATTACTAAAATTGGTGTTTCAATTTTTTTCTTTCTAATTTGAATGCCTTCATCAGTGTATGCTACACCAAGATAATCGACATTTAAACTAGATAGTTTTTTGGCCACTTTAATAAGGCCTGTTCCGTACCCTGCCGCTTTTATCATTATTAAAATTTTAGCAGACTTGGGTACTTTTTTTCTATAGTAATTGTAGTTTTTATAAAGATTATTTAAATTAATGGTAAGGGTAGTTTCGTGTGTTTTTTCAACTAAATAATTTACAATTCCATTTAATTTAAATTTATTGGCACCTTTGATTAAAATGGTTTTGTTTGACAACTCTTTCTTTTCAAGGTGTTTTAAAAGTCCACTGGAATCTGTAAAAAAAAGAGCATTTTTTTCAAATAGGTTTTGGTGGTTGATAATTTCTGACCCAACTCCATAAAAGGCATCAATTTTAAATTCACTTATCCATTTCGCAATTTGATTATAAATTTTACTTGAAGAGATGGCGTCTTTTGAAATGTCAGAAAGAATCACAATGGTTTGATTGTTTTCATTTTCAGCTTTTACAGCTTCAAGGGCAATTTTTATGGAGGATAAGTCAGCATTGTAGTTGTCGTTAATTATTACATTGTTGTTGATGCCCTTGGTTGTTTCCAGCCTTAATGCAACATTGGGTAATACTTTTGATAGCGATTGTAAGTTTTCAATAGATTCCCCCCAATAAGTCAGGAAATTTACACATGAAGTAAAATTGTCTAATGCAATTTTATTTTTAAAAGGAATAATAAATTCAATAGGATTATTATTGATGGATAAAACTATTTTTTGAATACCATCAAATTTAGTAGCACTAATTATTTGATGTGAATTTTCAAAGCTCTTGTCATTAAGTGAAGAATTGGTAAAAGAAATGATATCCTTAGTTAGAATATTCAATTCTTTTTGTAGTTCTGTTTGATTCTCAAATTTCTTTAAAAAATTCATTTTATTAGAACTAATAATTGAATAAGTTGGGTTAATCATATCTTTAACTAAAGTCATTTCACCAAGCTCTGAAACAGAGGTTTCAATTATAGCTAAATCATGAGATTCGTTAATAGTTAATAAAGAAAGAGCAACCCCAAGCTTTGAATTATAACTTTTAGGACTTCTTATTATATTCTTGTTAGCTCTCAGGAAATGATAAACCCATTCTTTAACAATTGTTTTACCATAACTCCCAGCAATAGCTAATACAGGAAGATTAAATTTACTTCTATGATATTTAGCCCAATTTTGCAAAGCATCAATAGTATTGTTGACAATTAGATAGCTGGCATCACTGTGATAGGAGCTTAATTTTTTATGAATAAGGAATAACCTAACTCCTTTTTTATAAGCCTCTTCAATAAAGTCATGTCCATCTCTTTTGTTGGTTTCAATAGCAATAAACAAATGTTGATTGTCTCCAATAAAATGTCTAGTATCAAAACATATATTGGTAATGAAACAGTCGAAATCACCTTTTATCTGTCCTTCTGAAAAAGTTTGAAGATGCTTTAGCTTATATGTTTGATTAATTAACAATATTATAAATCAAAAATAGTTTATTAATAAGTAACGTTTTTATAAATCAAATTCTTATGTTAATAAAATCAATAAGAAATTTATTTTAAGAGTCTAAAAATATTGAAATTTGTATTGTTACCATAACGATTATGAAAGAGATAAATTATAAAAAATTAGAAGATTTAATAAAATCATTAGAAAAAGGGTTGAAAAGATTAAAAAAAGGAAAAATTTCAACAGATGAAATGAATTTATTGTTAGAAGACTCCAGAAATCTTCATGAACGCATTGCCGTTTTACAATATTTGTCTTTTAAATCTCCAAGTAGTAAAGAAAAAGCGACATCTCATAAAATTGACGCTAAAAAAGAGAAAGATGTAAATAAAGAAAAAGTTGAAGTTGAAGAGAAAAATCAAATTAATCTATTAGATGCTATTGATCAGGAAGAAGAAAAACAAGAAGATGTATTTGGTGAATTGCAATTTGATATTCCAAAAGAGAATAAGACTTCAATAAATGATGCTTTTTCAAATTCAGAATCTTCATTAGCTGATAGGTTTGGAAAAAAACCAATTGACAACTTAAGTACTTCAATTGGAATAAATGAAAAATTTTTATTCACAAATAATCTATTCAATGGTAGTGCTGAAGACTTTAATGAACAAATTAAGGTTTTAAATGAACAGAATAGTCTGACCATTGCAATGGATTATATATACGAAACTCTTGTTCAAAAATACAATTGGAATACAAAATCTAAACAGGTTAAAAAATTCATTGACCTTATTGAAAGAAGGTACATGTAATGATTTATAGAATTATTTTTTTTTCTTTTTTATGTATTAGCGCTCCTATATTTGGTCAAAAAGAAGAAGCTCAAGCTCATATTGCTGCTTTAACTAATATAGAAATGTTTGGCCGGGGCTATGTCAATAATGGTCATGCAATTGCAGCTAATTATTTGGCCAATGAGTTCAGCAAGTATAACCTAACTCCAATATTTGAAAATAATTTTTTTCAAGAGTTTAATATAGATGTAAATACATTTCCAACTGAAATTGATGTAATTGTAGGTGGTGAAAAGCTAATAGCTGGAAAGGATTACCTTTTAGACCCTCAATCTGGTTCAGCATCCGGAACATACAGCTTATTTAAATTCGATATAGATTCTATCAGCAATTTTTTAGCTAAGCAACTTGACTTACCACTTAAGACTGCAATTGTTGTTGACGTTTCTACAATTAAAAGCATAGATACTTTGTCCATGTTAAATGAGTTAAAGTATGAATTAGTAAAATTATTTCCTGTCATATGGTTAAATAATGAGAAGTTTACTTGGTCTGTTTCTTCAAGTGAATTAGCAAACCCTATCATACAAATGCGGCCATTAAATTTAGAAAATCAGCATAAGATTTATTTGAATTTCAAGAATGAACTTCTTAAAGACTTAACGACTAAAAATGTTATTGGAAAAATTCCAGGAAGAAAAGAGAAATTTATTGTTTTTTCTGCTCATTACGACCATTTAGGTATGATGGGAAGTGCTGTTTTTCCTGGAGCTAACGATAATGCAAGTGGAACTTCTATGTTGCTTTCTCTGGCAAACTACTATGCGAAAAAAAAACCTAAATACAATATGTTGTTTATTGGCTTTGGTGCAGAAGAGGTTGGAATTAAAGGGTCCTATACTTTTGTGAACAATCCTCCGATTGAAATGGATAAAATTAAAATGGTAATTAATTTAGATATTGTTGGAACAGGTTCGGACGGAATTGCCATAGTTAATGCGGTTGAACAGGAGCAAAATGTGAAAAAATTAATTTCAATCAATAGTTCAAAAAAGCTATTTAATAAAGTTAAAATTAGAGGACAAGCACCAAATAGTGATCATTATTGGTTTTCTCAAAAAGGTGTTCCTGCTATTTTCATATATACTCTAGGAGGTGTAAAGGCTTACCATGATATTTACGACATTCATGAAACACTTCCATTAGACAAATACAACGACCTCTTCACACTGCTAATAAAACTGGTTAAAAAACTTTAAGTTTTATGGTTCGTCAAATATACACTACAAAGTATTATTAGTGTAAATAAAATTTTATTTAAATCAAACGATTCGCCATCAGCTATTCCCCAAATAATGGCAACAATTGGAATTAAATAAGTAACACTTGATGCAAATAAAGAAGATGTGTGTTTAATGAGAAGGTTAAAAACCCAAACAGCAAGAGCTGTTCCTACAAGACCTAAGATATTAATGTAAATAAAGCTTTCCCATCCTTTTTCATGGTTGATTAAATTAGAAACGAAATCAGTATTGTTAAATAATAAAAATCCAGCTATTGGCCCAATAAATAAGAAAGACCACGCAGTAATCTTTAATGAATTAATTTCTCCTAAATAAATTTTAATAAGATTTAAGTTAAGTGCATAACATGCAGATCCTATTATTGGGAGCGCAGCATAAATGCTAAAAGATGAAAAATTTTGGCCCTGACTAGAAAAAAAAATCAATCCTGAAGCCCCTAATAACCCAATTAAAATCCCTAAAACAGCTTTAAGTTTAAATTTTTCTTTAAAAATAAAAAACCCAAAGCCCAGCGTAAATAAGGGCGTTAAAGAATTTAAAATGCCGCTCAATGAACTATCAATTTTTGTTTGCGCTTTTATAAATAAAAAATAGGGAATAGCACTTCCAATTATTCCTGATAAAACAAGAATAACCCATTTTTTAATAGAAATAGATTTGGCTCCTTTTATTGAAAACGGAAGCAGTATTATGAAAACTAAAAATATCCTATAGTATGTTATTTCAGTAGGAGAAAAGCTACCTCCACCAGTAACTAGCCCCTTTTTCATCAATATAAATGAGCTTCCCCATATTATGGCTAAAAAAACAATGGTAATATATTGGTTTTGTTTTTTAGAGAAGTCAAACATTATATGGAATGTTATTTATGTTCAAAAATAGAATTCATTTTTTTTCTGACTTTTTTTTCTTTTTGAGAAAAATCATCAGATGACCTGTATCCAACAGCAGCAACAACTGCAGAAGTCATGTTTTCTAAGCCTAATATTTTATTGTATTCTTCTGCTTGAAAGCCTTCTATCGGACAAGAATCAATTTTAAGAGCAGCACAAGAAGTCATTAAATTCCCTAAAGCAATATATACTTGATTTGCAGTCCATGTTGAAACCTCTTTTGAAGGTTTTTTTAATAAAGTTGATTTTAAGAAATCACCATATTTATTCAATTTTGATAATTCTTTTTCTTGAATGGAAGATTTAAGTTCAATAAATTCATCAATGTCTACAGCACTAACTTTTGTATAGTTGCAAAAAACAAACACAGCAGCGCAATCTGAAATTTGAGATTGATTGTAGGAATAGGCTCTAAGTTTTCTTTTTAATTCTTGATTTTCAATTATAAAAACCTTAAAGAGTTGTAATCCATATGAAGAGGGAGAAAGGCGAATAGCCTCTTTAAGAATATTCATGTCTTTACTCGAAATAGGCTTTTCTATATCAAATTGTTTAGTAGCGTATCTCCAATTGTAAAAGTTGGTTAAATCCATAAGATAGATATTGAAATTATTGTTTCAATTTGTTAGTTAGGACGTAATCAATAATTTCTTGGCTTTCAAGAGCTTTTGCTAATCTAAAAGTTTTTTTAGTGTGCTGATTTAATTGTTTAAGCATCCTTTGAAATAGTTCTTCTTCAATTTCATATATATCAACCAACGCCATTAATTTTCCAATCAATTCCTTTTGATTTTCAAAAATGGCATCCTTTAGAATGTTTATTTCTTCACTTTTGTCACTCATAGATGATATCTTGTAGTGTCAACAAAACCACTTAAATCTATAAATTCTTTAAACTCTTTATTGGGTGGAAAAGCAATGTAAGTATTTATTTCATTTATTTTTTCAGACGAAAAATATTTAAGAGCTTTAATTGGGAAATTTTCAGTTGATGGGTCAATTTCATAAATTTCTAAAACACTATCTCTTTTATGAATTCTTGTTGTAGAATAATATCCATTTGCCTTTCGTTCATTGATAAAATAATCATCACCAAGTTTTTTTAATACATTGATAGAATCAATTTTAAAAAACAAATCTCTTTGAACAAGAAAAGCGTAGGTCGTATCGTTTATTTCTTTGTAAGGAATGCCTAAATCTTTTTTTATTCCGAAAAACAAAGAATCTTTTTTATAAAAGGAAGGAGCCTTTTTAATTTCTTTATTACTTATAGGCATTACAATAGCAAAACTTGTATATATACTGTCAGAATCTATAACGATTTGAACTATGGAATCATTAAACTTGTAATAGGCCCCTTGGATTTTTTTTGGAAACTTCTTAGTTGATTTATTGTCAACAGGTTGAGGTTCTTTAAAATAGAAAGAACTAAATGTTTCTTGGCTAACAATTGACATCAATGGGAGCAATGAAACTGCCATTACAAATATCCATTTTCTCATATTAACATTTTTATTCTTCTTTAAATTCAAGAAATACACTTAATTTGTTTGCATGAGCACATTGAATTATAAATGGACATACAATTCGCAAGATAAAAATACAAGCCAAGTTTTGCAAAGTTCGTTAAATATTCCTGATAATATTGCTTTTTTATTAAATGAAAGAGGAATACACGATTACGATCAAGCACGACAATTTTTTAGACCTGAATTAAAAGATTTTTATGATCCATTTTTAATGAAAGGCATGTCTAAAGCTGTAAAACGACTTCTTCAAGCTATTGAGTCAAATGAGATTATTGGAGTATATGGAGATTATGATGTAGATGGAACTTGTTCAGTAGCCATGTTTGCAAGGTTTTTAAAACATTTTACAGAAAGCGTTCATGTGTATCAGCCAGACAGGCACAAAGAAGGGTACGGCATTTCTTTAAAGAGTGTAGACTGGATGAAGGAGACAAAAATTGATTTAGTTATTGCACTTGATTGTGGCATTAGAGACGTTAATGCAGCAAAAAAAATTAAGGAAAATAATATTGACTTAATTATTTGTGATCATCATAATATTGGAGATGAATTGCCTCAATCCTTTTCTATTTTGAACCCTAAGCAATTGGACTGTAATTATCCTTTTAAAGAACTTTGCGGTTGTGGAATAGGATTTAAATTTATTCAAGCATATGTCAAACATGAAAATTTAAAAATTGATTTAGATGAATTTATTCAATTTGCAGCTGTTGCTACAGCAGCAGATGTAGTACCCTTAAAAGAAGAAAATCGTTGGCTACTTAAAATAGGAGTTGATGTTCTGAACACCTCCCCACTGCTTTGCTTTAAAGACATGTTTTTCAATGCTAAGCGTCAAAAAATCATTGATTCTTCTGATTTAGTATTTGGAATAGCCCCAAGAATAAACGCTGCTGGAAGATTGTCAAGTGCTTTAAAAGCAACAGAAATGTTAATGGATAATGATTTAAAAACCTTGAAGCCAAAAGTTCAATTTATTGAAAAAATAAATAAAGAAAGAAAAGAGATTGACGAACAAATCACAAAAGAAGCGCTTTTGCAAATTTCAAAAGAAACAGAAAAAAAAGTAACTACAGTTGCTTATGGATCAAAATGGCATAAAGGAGTAGTAGGTATTGTGGCCTCAAGATTAATGGAATCTTATTATCGACCAACTGTTGTTTTGTGTAGAGATGGTGATTTTGTTACAGGATCAGCTAGGTCGGTAAAGGACTTTGATGTGTATGAAATTCTTAATGGGTTAAGTGATTTATTTGAAAGGTTTGGTGGGCATAAATATGCAGCAGGTTTAACTATGAAGGAAGAAAACTTAAATGAGTTTATAAAAAGATTTGAGGAAGCGGTTGCTAATAAAATAAATCAAGAACAATTGATACCATCATTAAACATTGAAGGTATTATTTCATTCAACGATTTAGAAAAGGATAAACCAAATAGTCCAATGCCAAAATTATTTAGGCTAATAGAACAAATGGCTCCTTTTGGGCCTGCAAATCCAAGGCCAAATTTTGAAATTAAAAACCTTGTGGATACTGGAAATTCAAAAGTAGTTGGTCAAAAACACTTAAAACTTCAATTAAAAGAAAAAGGAAAGAACAAATATGTTGATGGCATTTGGTTCAATAATTCAAAAATGCTTAAAAAAATTCAACAAGCCGAATCTTTCAGCTTAGTAGCTGCTTTATCTGCCAATACCTATATGGGTAACACAAAGCTTCAATTGATGGTGAAGGATGTTAAATTGGAGTGATTTCACTCTTCTTTTTGTTTTCTTTGATCAGACATTAAATGTAAATCCCTTTGTGGGAATGGTATTTTTATTCCTTTTTCTCTAAAAGAATGATCTATAATATATCTAATATCGCTTTTAATGTTAATTATTTCCCATGTGTTTTTAACCCAAAAAAACACTTTAAAATTAAGAGAGTATTCAGCGAAATCGTCTAATAAAACAAGAATATTTCTTCTTTTATCAACCATAGGGTGTTTTAAGGCGCATTGGTAAAGCGTTTCTTTGACAAGAGCTGTATCAGAGCCATATGCAACACTAATATCAATATGAAACCTTGTGACTTTGTCACTTATAGACCAATTGACCACGTTCTCTTTTGTTAATCCAGAATTGGGAACAATAATCATTTTCCCTTCAATAGTTTTAAGTTGAGAAGTTCTAACAAAAATATGCTCTACTTTACAAATTTCCTCACCAGGCATCTCCACAACATCACCTACTTTAATGCTTCCATCAAAAAGAAGTATAATTCCTGAAAATACATCACCTAAAATAGATTGTAGGCCAAATCCAATTCCAACAAATAATGCAGCTGAACCTGCAATTAAAAAAGTGATGTTAATTCCTATTCCCTGTATAGCAACAACGACACCAATAGAGTAAATAAAATATTTAGATAACTGAACAATAGTATATCGACTTCCCTCATCAATCCATGATTTGGTTTTTGTAGATCGATAAATCAAAATTCTAAAAAAGCTAACAGCTAACTTAGATGTAACAATGATAATTATTATGTAGAAAATACTACCTAAAGTGAATTTAAAATTGCTTGGGGTTCCATCAGGGTTATCTCCAAACCAACCTTTTGGAATGATTTCAAAATCCATTATTTTAGTAATGGAGAAAGTTTCACTTAGTAGTGTTTCAAGAATAAACCATAAAATACAGCAAAAAATAAATAAAATATTTTTAGCTAGTTTTTTAAAGTTTTTTTCTCTTCCTATAACAAGCCAGTCTCTTTTCTCTAAAAATCTCTTAAGTTTTTTATTGATCCAACTATTGGCAATAAGCCAAAACAAAACCACAACCCCCATAAGTGAAAGGTTAAGTAAGTGGTCATAGGTAAAGTATTCGAAAAAACTCATTTTTATTGTGTTATGATAATTCCAAGTTCATCAGCAAATATATTACGGACTTTCATTAATTCGTTAATTTCTGCTAATTTAATATCCGAATCTTTATTATTAGATAACCCTTTAAGTTGGTTTTGTTTCTCTAAAATTAAGTTTTCAGTAACTCTTAATTTATAAATAAAAACAGATTCAATTGCTGCTTGCTTTAAACGCAAAGGTTCTGTTTTAGTTTGAATTTGATGTTTTTTCTCCCAATTCTCGCTTAATGTATTTTCAGATGTTGTTAGGTCAACAACAATGCTAGTTAAGTTAGGGTTTTGAATGAAATGTTGGTCATTAATGAGTAATCCATTTTCAAGACCATCTACAAATTCATTAAAAATATTTTGATAAATATCGTTCTTGTATAGTAAATTATCTGTTAGCATTTCTTCAATGATGAATTGAGCTAATGGATATTGTTCTTCACTTGTTTCACCATTTTCAGCTTTTATTTCTAAAGGGATGGATAATGACCCGTAGTTCAGCATCAATCGTATAAGGTCTTTTTCTTGAATATCCAGTTTGTGTTTAGCTCCTTTTTCATAGGTCTTGGCTGGCAACGTAGTTTTGAAATTCTCTTGATAAACAGGTGGGTATGATGAGCCAGGTACTTTTTTTAGTTTTTTATTAACTTCTTGGATAAGCATTTGCTCGTCAATATCAAAAGTTTGAGAGGTGCTCTTAATAAAAATTGATCTTGAAATTGGATCAGGAATAATAGAAATTGAAGAAACGATGTCTTTAATTGTTTCTGCAGTCTTTACGGGGTCATTGTTTGTTTTTTTTAATAATTGTTCCGCTTTAAACGCTATGAAGTCTTGTTGGTTTTCTTGTAAATACAATTTAAAATCAGATGTACTAATTTTATTCGAATAGCTATCAGGGTCCTCGTTTTCAGGAAAAACAACAACTCTTACAGCTAAACCTTCTTTTAAAACCAAATCAATCCCTCTAAAGGAAGCGTTAATCCCAGCAGCATCACCATCATACAATATGACTATATTATTGGTAAATCGTTTGATTAACCTTATTTGTCCTTCTGTTAATGATGTGCCACTTGACGCAACAACATTTTTAACATTAGCTTTATGCATGGAAATTACATCAGTATATCCTTCAACTAAGAAACAGCAGTCTTCTTTAATAATGCTACTTTTGGCTTGATACATTCCATATAGAACTTTACTTTTATTATAAATTTCTGATTCAGGAGAATTGAAATATTTTGCAACTTTTTTATCAGTCCTTAAAGTCCTGCCTCCAAATCCAATTATTCGTCCAGTAATGTTGTGAATAGGGAAAATAACTCGCCCACGGTAAAAATCATACCAGCCTTTTTCACTTTTTTTAACTAATCCAGCTTTCTCAAGATTTTCAACAGCATAACCTTCTTTGATTGCTTTTGAATGAAGCGCATCAATTTGAAGAGGAGAATAACCAAGTTCAAATTCTTTCTGAATAGATTCCAAATATCCTCTAGATTTAAAATAGCTTAAGCCAATAGATTTCCCCTCGTCAGTGTTGTATAATTGATCTTTGAAAAAATCATTAGCATATTGTTGAGCAAGATAAAGTCCTTCTCTTGCATTATTAGCAGCTAATTGATCATCTGTTAATTCTTCTTCAATTATTTCAATGTTGTATTTTCTAGCAAGCCATTTTAATGCTTCAGGGTAATTTAATTGGTCGTGTTCCATCAAAAAAGTAACCACGTTTCCGCCCTTTCCAGAACTAAAGTCTTTAAAAATACCTTTAGCTGGAGAAACCATAAATGAAGGTGTTTTTTCATTGGAAAAAGGACTTAAGCCTTTAAAGTTTGACCCAGATTTTTTAAGGTTTACAAAATCATTAATCACATCTACAATGTCTGCAGAATCAAAAATTTTAGCTATGGTTTCCTGGGGAATCAAATTAGTTACAATTTATTCAAAAATAGAATTAAACATTGGGCAATTCAAAAAATGTGTAAAAAACATTAAGCTATT
>JAQWRG010000089.1 GCA_029243855.1 Flavobacteriales bacterium
TTCCTATTATTGTATCTGTTATGCGAAGATATATTTGGAATATACTTTTCTGGGGATTACTTATTTTTATTTTAATGTCTTTGAGCAGATGTGAATCACCAGTTGACAAACAAGTTGAAAGTTCAGAATCACAGGATTTAATTATTGAGGAAGAAGAAGTTTTTATTCAAGGCTATAGCCAAAAACTGTATTCAATTGATAGCGGAATAGTTCAACCCAATCAATCTTTAGGGCAAATCTTGCCAAATTATGGTGTAAATTATACAACTATAGTTACGTTGTCAGATTCGTTTAAAGAAGTTTTTGATGTCAAAAAAATATACCCAAACGACAAGTATTACATCATACAAAGCAACGATTCAACAAAAAGCCCCATAGATTTTTTATATAAAAAATCAGCAAGAGAAATGGTTGTCATGCACTTACAAGACTCTGTTTTTATGGATGTTGTTGAAAAGCCAATTACAATTGAATTGAAAGAGGCAGGTGGAATAATAAAGAGCAGTTTGTGGAATTCTTTTATGAGCCAAAGTTTAACTCCGGCATTGGTTAATAAAGTAGCTAATTTATATGCTTGGACAATCGATTTTTTTGGGATTCAAGAAAATGATTTTTACAAAATTATATATGAAGCTCAATATGTTGACGGAGAGTTTATTGGCGTAGGAAAAATAAAAGCCATTTTATTTAATCATATGGGTAAAGAATTTTATGCGTTTGATTACGATTCTCCGACTGAAGAAGGGTTTCATTATTACAATGAAAAAGGAGAAAGCATGAAAAAAGCATTGTTGTCTGCTCCATTGGAGTACGTAAGAATATCATCAAAATTTTCAAACAGTAGGTTACATCCAATAACTAAAAAATATACTCCTCATCATGGAGTAGATTATGCAGCACCAACTGGTACCCCAGTTGTATCTACAGGAGATGGAAAGGTGTTTTTTATTGGTAGAGCAGGAGGAGCAGGGAAAATGATAAAAATTAAACATACATTTGGAGATGTGATTACCAAATACCTTCATTTATCTAAATATGCTTCGGGAATTAAAAAAGGCTCTTTTGTAAAACAAGGTCAAAAAATTGCAGAGGTTGGCAATACCGGGATGAGTACTGGGCCACATTTAGATTATAGGATTTATATTAATGGAAAAGCAGTAAATCCTTTAAAAATGACTGTTCCATCAAAAGATCCCATCCCTGATTCTTTAAAAGCCAATTACGTTAAAGATATTGCTACAATAAAAAATTCGTTGGATCAAATAGTGCTATGATCAATGAAAAAGAAAAAAAAGGTAAAGGAAGGTAAAACTAAATCACTAGTTCATTTTTTAAAGAAACAGCCGCATCAATACGTAGATCAAAAATTTCAACAAGCTCATGAAGAGGTTTTTGAAGAAATTAGCTGTTTAGACTGTGCAAATTGTTGTAAAACTTTAGGCCCTCGAATTAAATCATCTGACATTAAAAGAATAAGTAAGTTTATAGGTGTATCGGTTAAGAAGTTCCAGTATGATTTTTTAAAAGTAGACGAAGACAACGATTGGGTTTTAAAACAATTGCCATGCCCATTTTTAGAAGAAAATAACGACTGCAGTATATATGAAGTAAGACCTTCAGCTTGTAGAGCTTATCCACATACAGATACATGGCAACAAAAAAAGCAATTGAGTCTTCATTTGAAAAATTTACCTTTTTGTCCAGCTGTAGAAAAGATATTTGAAAAAATTAATAAACAAATTAACTCATGAAGGTTAGTGCGTTAATACCCTTTGCTGTTGTTATTTTAACAAATGTTTTCTGTGCACAGGACAACTATAAATGTGGGACGGAAGTAACTTATTCTTCTAAAAAAGAATACTTAGATTTTATTAATATAATTAAATCAAATAAAGCTATTAGCTTTGATTCTTTAGTACCAGTAAAATTTCATTTTATTTCTTATTCTGATTCATCGGAAACTATGGACTCTACCATAGCGTTTAATACACTTCAAAATGTTATACCATATTTTCTAAATGCCGGAATAGTATTAAAGCATTGTGGAAACATAGATTATATATATAGTGATCAGTTTGCAAACTTTAGACAAAATTATGATGAAACAATTTGCGACCAAAAAGATTTCCTTAACGTACTTAATATTTATTTTTCTCCAGGACTTTATCGTGAAACTACTGTGACTGGTGTTGTAAGTGAATTGTGTGGTTATGCCTACCAAAACTCCAGAAGAGATCGTATTTTTATTAGAAACAGTTGTTGTGAAAAGAGCACATTTGCTCACGAGTTGGGACATTACTTCTCATTATTTCATACTCATGAGACCATATTTGGTTTAGAATATGTTAACGGGTCTAATTGTGAAAATAGAGGAGATTTACTGTGCGGTACTCCTGCAGATCCAAACATATATAATTTTGTCAATCCCAATAACTGTCAATATGGGGGACAACAATTAGATCCATTAGGATATTATTATTCCCCAGATGAAAGAAATATTATGTCATATTCTCATCAACATTGTAGAGACAGGTTTTCTACAGACCAAATTCTTCAGATGAAAAACTTTTTTAATTACAATTCTAAAAATTTACACTGTATAATTGATACAGATGTGTCGTTGTTGACAAATAACTTAGATTTTATTTTATTTCCTAACCCTGTTCAATCCAACATTGGTTTTGCTTCAAACCTCCCAAATGAGACAGTATTTGATTTATCCATTATTGATGTTTTTGGGAAAATAATTTTAAAAAAAGAAATAAAAAACTTTTCATACGTTGATATTAATAGCCTTTCTATTGGAACTTACTTTTTTCAAATCAAGTATAACCAACAAGTAGTTACAAAGAAATTTATTAAAGCATAATGCAAGAACAAAAAATATATCGATTTTTCATTAAGCTATTAAAATACTCACTTGTTGGGTTTTCCTTATTTTTTGTTCTTGTATTTTCTCTTTTAGTTGTAATAACAAAGATGTATAACGAGGAATTAAAAGAGATGGCGTTCAATCAAATAAATGCCAACCTAAACACTCAGTTTATAGCCGAAAATATAGAGGTTAGTGTTACTGATCAATTTCCTAACATTTCAATTACTTTCTCAAGTGTTTTCATTGAAGATCCAAACATAGAAAATGACACACTTATTTTTACTGAAAAATTGTATTTGAACTTTAACGCATTAGACCTTTTAAAAAGAAACTATATCATTAATTCAATTTCCTTAGATCAAGGGATAATTAATATTCAAGTTGATGAAAATGGAGCTGAAAATTACTTGATTTTAAAAGAGACAGACTCTTTAAATAACGAACAGCTTAGTTTTGCTTTAGAACAGGTTTTGTTAAGTGATTTCAACATCAACTACTCTAATGTTCTATCCAAGCAACACTATTCTTTTTCATCGCAAAAGCTTCTTTTTTATGGAGACTTTACTGAAAAGAAATATCAAATGAACATACAAAGTAAAATGATCATTGAATCATTTAAAGCCCAAGGAATAGAATACGTTAAAAATAAATCATCTGAACTTAATTTAGATTTATTGGTTAACAACGACAGCTCTACTGTTGCAATAAATCATGGAGATTTAAGCATTGCTGATATGAATTTTAATGTTGTTGGTAACTACACTAACGACAACAAACAGGATTTAAATTTATTGATCAATGGCAACAACATTCAGTTGTCTCAAGTATTTAGTGTATTTCCTATTGACTATCTTTCAATACTAGAAAAATATAGTTCAAGAGGAGAGTTAGCGTTTAGTGCAAACATTAATGGTAATTTAGGTGTTAATAAACCTTTACGATTCAAATCAACATTTAATGTTAAAGACGGGAGCTTTATTGCACTGGGAAATGACATTACTTTAGAGCGTTTAAATATGTCGGGAAAGTTCGACAACCAAAAAGGGAAATTAGAGTTAAATCATTTTTCAGGTAATATTGGGGAAGAAGAGGTCAAAGGATTTTTCACAATTGAACAATTTAACAAGCCGTTGGTGTCTTGTGACATTAAAGGAGGTGCAGACCTTGAAAAGCTATCAAAGTTTTTCCCAGATTTAGGGTTAACTATTAAGGGGAAGGCCAAATTTTTCTTTATTGCAGATTTTGAATTTGATCAAAATAAAACCTCCATTAAAAAAATATCAGGCGAGTTAGCATCAAACGATACTGAACTAAATATTGATGATTTATCTCTTGCTTTTTCTGATTTAAAAATAAAAACAAACAACAATAATTTACTAATTAAAGACTTTAAAGGTCACTTGGAAAATGGTGCTTTTAAAGGTGATATTATTTTATACGACTGGATCAATTCTTCATTAGGGTTTGGAAATGAACTTAAGTTAAATGCTAATTTTAATTTTGATGAATTAGACCTTAATTCATTTATTGAAAAAGCAAGCTTTTCTAATGATTCTTCAAAAACTAAATGGAAGTATAATTTAACATCAAAAATAATTGTAAAAAACGTCAACTATAGAAATTTTAAAGCAAAAAATGTTGATTCAGAATGGAAAATTAACTCAGATAATATTGCTTGTAAAAAAGCAATATTTAATGCTCAGGGAGGTCGCTATGAATTAGTAGGTAATTTTAATGCATTATCTAATAACCTTAAAATATATGGTAGTTTAAATCGGGTTAAAGTAGATAAGTTGTTTGAGAATTTTTCAAACTTTAACCAGGATTTTTTAACGAACAATCAAATTAAAGGAAACACAAACCTAACTTTTAATTTGGAAGCGCCATTGTTGCAGAACAATGAGATTGACGTTTTAAAAATGAAGATTAAAAGTTCAGTTTTATTCAAAGGTGAATTGATTAACCATCCATTCTTGAAGGAATTACTGGATTATTTTAATGAAAACCCAATCACAAAAAGTATTGTAGACTACTCTTATTTTAGTAAAAAAATAAAAAAGGTTGTTTTTGAAGAAATAAGTAGTGATGTAATTGTTGAAAATGGTAAAGTATATTTTCCCGAAACCCAGGTAAACAACAACGTTTTAAATGTAAACATTTCAGGTTGGCAATCTTTTAACGATAGCATTGACTATCATTTGAATTTTAATTGGAGAGAGTTAAGAAGAAAGAACGAAAAAGAAGGAGAGTTTGGTGAAATCAAAGATGATGGATTAGGAAAACAACTGTTTTTAAATATAAAAGGCACTATTGATAATCCTATATACAAACTAGATCAAGCTCAGAAAAAAGAAAGCAGAAAAGAGAAAGTAAACGAAGAAAAAGAACAGATTAAGAATATTCTTAAAGGTGAAGATGTTTCAGAAAAAGATACGGTTAGTTCAAAGCCAAAATTTGAAGTAACTTGGGAAGAAGAAGATACAACTGCTAACTCAGATGCAGGCAAAATTAAAGAAGCTCCTCAACAAAAGAAAAAAAAGGATTCAACTAAAATCAACAAGTGGCTCAAAAAGTTAGGAGTGGAAGAAAAGGAGAAGAAAACGCCAGTTTTTGAAATAGAAAATTAAATCAATAAATAATTTTCCCGTCATTTTCAAGTATAACCTCACCTGTGTTTTTCTTAAAAATGGGCTTTCTAAGAGGCTTTAGGGCAGACTTACAAAAAACTAAACCATTCCAACGGCTGTTAATGTTTCGAATTAGTCCACCATTGACCTTTAAAACGGCATTTTTCTCAAGATATATGCGGCTTTCATCAGCTAGTGAGATAATGTCATTGATTTCAAGAGTTACGCCTTTTCTTATAATAATATCACCACTTATTAATGTGCTTTTTACCCATTGTTCATCATCAGAAACATAAATGTCTTTTTTGTTGTCTAAAACGTTGTTTTTTGTTGTTTTAGTTAACTCGATTACATTAGAATATCTACTATGAATAAATCCAATTTGTTTTGGAGATAAGTAGTTTCTACACAGATTATAACCCATAATATTGTTACTTGTATTGATACTATTGCATTTAATCCATCCAAATTTATCAGACTTGGGTAGGTCATCAAACTGTGGAGAATTGGTATGTCTCAACCCAAGGCAATGACCTAATTCATGAGCGGTCAGTTGAGCTGTTGCATAGCCACCATTTTTCAAGATTTTGGAAACATTCAAAAAATATGGGCTTGGACCACATCCAAAAGTTTTAGCATTTACAGAAGCTCCTGTATAAAAAACATGTAAGTAGTCTTTATTTTCTCCAGTAAATTTTAACCAATTGTCCTTGTGGCAGTTTTTGTCTATTTTTTGAAAATAAGAAAGACTGCCAACGTTAATTTCGTTTTGATTCAGCTTTTCTTTGACGTAGATAATAGTGTTTGAGCCTCTTCTTTCAATTTTTTTAGTTTTGAATATTCCGTTATTACAACAGGTTTCAGAAACAATTATGCTGTCATGCAGAAGCTTAAAACCTTGTCTTTGGCCTTCAATTAAAATAAAATTACTGTCTTGGTTTACACTTAAAATTTTAATTAACCTTCTAGGACTAGTTACAGGAGCCATTTTCATTCTATCCCATCCATCTTCATCTACATGAAAGGTAATTGTATCAACCATAAATTTAATTCTAGATTCCGGAACGTAAGGAAATGATCCGTCCATAGCGTTTAAAGATGGCTTCTTTAGTTTTTTATACATCTGATTAATCCAATTGAATTGGTTTTTAATGAATTCAAGGGAGTCTTCAGTTAAGTTTTCAGGATTGTCGTTTTCTTTTTGAATGATATGAACCCATGTCTTAATGATTAATTCAGGGTGAGTGCTTAAATGGGTATTATCAAAAGGAATGTATTGATTTAAATTACTACTCTGTCCAAAAATAACAGAAGGGCTTAATAGGTAAATAAAAACAACAAGGAAATAGCGGAAGGGTTCTTTGTTTTCCATAGTTACAAAGTAACTACAATCTTCATAAACTTTTTATTTGTTTGCGGAAGACTTTTAAATATTTACTTTTGTTCGATATTATGCAAAAGCTAGTTATAGCGCAACAATCACTTTTTTTAGCTTATGAATTAGGCTCTAAAAAGAAAAAGAAAAAATGTTGTAAAAAATATATGAAAGGGAATCCCTGTAAAAAGTGTCCACTCTCTTTGGCTTAAACAATGCAAAACAGAATAATTTATTTCCTTTTTTTCAGCATTTCTTGTATAGAAATAGCAGCAGAATATTTCAATATAATTCCTTTGATTTATTTTGCTAAACCACTTTTGATGCCAACTCTAATGTTCTATGTTATTTGCAATGTTGATGGAGAAGAATTTAAAAAGTTAAAAGTTCAATTGCTGGCAGCATTGTTGTTTTCCTTTTTAGGAGATACATTACTAATGTTCTCTTCAAAAAATGAATTATTTTTTCTTCTTGGGTTATCTATGTTTTTAATTGCTCATGTCTTTTATATTTTATTGTTTTTCTTTCATAGAAAAGTAATTGTTAATAGGGCTAGAACTATATTCTATTTTATAGTTATTGTATCATATTATTGCTTACTCATGTTTTTAATTTACCCAAAGCTGGGAGACTTTTCTGTTCCAGTTTATTTATATGGATTGGTGTTGTGTACAATGCTTTTTTCCTCCTTTATTTCAGGTTTTGAAAAGGTGAAATCAATTGTTGTAATTGGAGCAATACTTTTTGTTTTTTCAGATTCTTTAATTGCATTAAATAAGTTTTATTTAGTCGAATCAAGCATATTTATTCAGCCAAGTATTATGTTATTGTATGCTTTAGGTCAGTTTTGTATTGTTTTGGGGTTAACAAAATTTTTAGGAAAAAGTAGAATTTAACCTTAGTATTTGCACAATGTCATTTAAAAAATTATTTTCGCGAACCTAAAATTTAATTAAAAAATTATGTCAGATAAATTAATTTACATATTGCCAGTATTTGGATTACTTGGCTTAGTATATATGTTATACCTTTCTTCATGGGTGAAAAAGCAATCTGCTGGAAGTGATAAAATGAAAAAACTTTCTGGATATATTGCTACTGGAGCATTAGCTTTTCTTAAAGCAGAATATAGAATGTTAGCTATTTTTGTAGTAATTGCAGGAGCAGCTCTTGGCGTATTGTCAGCGCTAAATTATATACCAGCGGGTTTATATATTGTTGTAGCATTTGTTGTTGGTGCAGTTTTTTCAGCATTAGCTGGAAACATAGGTATGCGAATTGCCACTAAAGCAAACGTAAGAACAGCGGAAGCTGCTAAAACAAGTTTGCCTCAAGCAATGAAAGTAGCTTTTAGAGGTGGTACTGTTATGGGACTGGGTGTAGCTGGACTAGCTG
>JAQWRG010000128.1 GCA_029243855.1 Flavobacteriales bacterium
CTGTCTTGCCATTGCTTCTAGTGCTGAACCACCAATTTTACCGATTCCAATTCCTGCTCCAATTGCTGCTAAACCTGCTCCAATTGCTGCTATTCCTGTTATTGTCATTTTATTTTTTATTTTATGTTAAACAATATGTTAGTGGTGTTCTACTGTTGCTAACCCGATAAATAATGAGGTTAACAATGTAAAAATATAAGCCTGTAAAAAAGCAACCAATACTTCAATAAGATACATGAACAAAACAAAGACTACAGAAACAGGGGCAACACCAAAAGCACCACCATTTCCTAAGCCACTTTGAGCCATAAAAATTAATGAGATTAAACTTAATATTATAATATGTCCAGCAGATATGTTAGCGAAAAGACGAATCATTAATGCAAAAGGCTTCGTGAAAATTCCAACTATTTCTATTGGAATCATAATTGGCATAAGAGCTAAAGGAACACCTGGCGGCTTAAAAATATGTCCCCAATAACCTTTATTGCCAGAAATATTAGTTACAATTAAAGTAATGAAAGAGAGCACTAAAGTTATAGCAATGTTTCCAGTAACATTTGCAGAACCAGGTAGAAGCCCCAATAGGTTGTTCATTAAGATAAAGAAAAACAACGTTAGTAGATAAGGTAAAAACTTTTGATATTTTGCCCCAACATTAGGTTTCACAATATCGTCTCTAACGAAAAGAACAAGAGGCTCTAAAAAAGAAAGCAACCCTTTTGGCGCACCCTTTGTCTTTTTTGATTTCAACCCAGAAACCCCAAAAAGCAATAAAAGAAGAACAAGGGCAATAAGCATTGAAGCTACATTTTTAGTTATTGAAATATCAATTGGTAGTGATCCGTTACTTAAGTGGTGTTCAGCATCGAACTCAGCATGATTTTCTCCATCATTTAATTGATAAATCTTTCCATGAACATTTACAAATTTAGCATTGTTGTTTTCAACAATATGATGTCCGTCTTCATTATGGTGAAATGCACTAGACATAAAAATATGCAATCCATTAGAGTAAAGAATTACCGGAAGAGGAATAGTTACTGAACCATCACCTTCTCCCCATAAATGCCATTCATGTGAGTCTGAAATGTGGTGCATAATCGCAGGAACTGGATTGTATAATTCACTGCCTTTACTAACATCCTCTTTATTTAGTGAAGAACTATGGTTGTCATTGCTCTCTGCAAAAGAGAAAAAACTAAACGTGAAAAACGAGATAATTATTAGAAACGTTCGAAGTGTAATATTTAGCATAGCTTAAGCTTGAACTTTAAAATTCGGCCAAAATTAGTCAATTATTTTAATGCAAAAAGCATTTCAGTAAAAAATTAAAGAGCTATTTTTTTTGTGCTCAAGAGATCTAAAAATAAGTAGAAAAAATAAGCGAAGAAAAAGTGATAAATGAGCCATTTATCAGCGTCCTCATAGCTAATAATTATTGGCAATAAAAATAACACACAAATAATCATGCGGCCAATGTTAATAGCCAAAAGTATCATTGGAGAAGTGTTCTTTTTTTGCGTCAGTTTTTTTTGCAACCATTTTGTAGTTATAGCAAGAAGTAATAAAAACACATGCATAATTAATATATCAACTAAAAATAAGTTTCCTAAAAAGTAGTAACTAAGTATTAAATGAGTTAAAACACCAATAAATGAGATGCTTGTGAATTTTAAAAAAGAATTATTTATCATGTGAAATTTCTTTATAAACAAAATACAACGAGATTGCTATAGAAAGCAGGGAAAAAACAATGGTTAATATAGGCTTATTAAAAGCATAATATTTATCTAAATAATTCCCAGAATAGCTTCCCGCAAAAATTATTACTCCCATCTGAATGGCTAACGATGAAAATCTCAGATAAAAATTGTAATTAGATTTAGGTTTTTTTGCCATCAAATATTTTCTGCAAAATTAGTTTTTAAAATGGGATAAGTATTCTAATATTTATCTTTTGTGAATTTTTAAAATTACCTTTATTTGTACTAATATTAATTATGTCAAAAACGAACAACAGAAAAAAATTAAAAACAGCAATTATTTGCATTACTTGGGTTGCTGTATTGTCTCCGTTATTGGGTGTTTTCACCTTGTTGTCCATAGCTGATGATGGCACACTACCTGACATAACTACTCTAGAAAATCCAAAGACCGACTTAGCAAGTGTCATACTAAGTTCAGACATGCAAGAGCTTGGTAAATATTATCGTGAAAATAGAGTAAATATTCATTACAATGATTTGCCTGAGCATCTTGTTAATGCATTAATAGCCACTGAAGACGAAAGGTTTCTTGAGCATTCAGGTGTTGACTTGAGAGCGCTAGGCAGGGTGGTTAAAGGAGTGATTACAGGAAACTCTAAGGGAGGAGGGTCGACCATTTCTCAACAATTAGCCAAACTTTTATTTCCTAGAAAAAGGCTTTCTAAAAAAGAATTGGTAGTTAGGAAATTTAAAGAGTGGATCATTTCTTCAAGGTTAGAGCTTAATTATACCAAACAAGAAATCATAGCGATGTATCTCAATAAGTTTGATTTTTTAAATAATGCAGTTGGAATAAATAGCGCAGCCCAAGTCTACTTTAACAAAAAACCAATTGAGCTTAATTTAGAAGAATCTGCCATGTTGATTGGCATGGCTAAAAACCCTTCTCTTTTCAACCCTTTGAGAAAGCCAGATACCGTTTTTAAAAGAAGAGCAGTAGTATTAAAACAAATGCTAAAAAACCAATTCATAACTTCTACTGTGTACGACTCTGTAAGAGAACTTCCCTTAGGGCTTGACTATAAAAAGGCTGATCACCAAGAAGGGTTAGCACCCTATTTCAGAGAGATTTTAAGAACTGAGTTAGGAAGGTTGTTGAGGTCTAAAAATGAAGAAGGAGAATTTGTAATTGCAAATCCTGATGGAGAAGCATACGATCTATATGTTGATGGGCTGAAAATCTACACCACCATTGATGCGAGAATGCAAACTCATGCCGAGAAAGCAGTTAAAACTCATTTCGGTAATTATTTACAAAAACTATTCAATAAAAATAATTTAAGATGGAAAAACCCACCATTTTCAAATGATCTATCAAAAGCTCAAATAGATACTATTGTTAATCGGGCAGTTCGTCAGTCCATGATTTATAAAAAATTAATTGGTAAGGCATGTAGTTATTGCGAACGACCATCAAAATACATAGAAACATCAGAAGATGGATTTACCTGTTCTTATTGTAACACATTCACAGCTAAAAAAACCAAAGCAGAAATTGATGAAATAATAAGTGCAAAAAGAAAAATGAAAGTGTTTGATTGGGGGTACCCAAAACACGAGAAAGATACTTTAATGTCATCCATTGATTCCGTAAAATATTACAAGGGAATTTTAAGAGCAGGAATGATGTCTATGAACCCACATAATGGACATGTTAAAGCATGGGTCGGAGGACCAGACTTCAGACATTTTAAATACGATATGGTAAAGAAAGGCACAAGACAAGTTGGTTCTACTTTTAAGCCATTTGTTTATGCTACAGCCCTTGAACTGGGGATAATCAATCAATGTGATCAAGTGCCTGATATTGAATATTGCATTGAAGTTCCATTCAATAAGAATAGAAACAAGTTGTGGTGCCCAAGCAACTCTGGAACTGCGTATACTGGAGCGCCAACACCAATTTCTTTTGCATTAGCCAACTCCATGAATAACATCACAGCTAGTATTATAAAAAAAGGCTCGATGGTTAACGATGTATATAACAGGATTGCCCAACTTGGTATTGATACCTCTAATCCAAATCTAATACCAGTTCCTTCAATGGCTTTGGGTGTTTTTGATTTGTCGGTTTTTAACATAGTTAGTGCTTCTTCTGCTTTTGCAAATCATGGAATTTATATTGAGCCAGTTTATTTATTAAGAATAGAGGATAAGTTTGGAAATGTGATTTTTCAATCAGAACAAGACGCTAGACAGGTTTGGAATAAAGAAACGGCATACACCATATTGGAAATGATGAAATTGGTAACAAGAGGAGTAAAACACCCAACCTTAAAAAATAAAAGAAATCGACCATTGGTTGGTGGTACAGCAATAAGAATTAGATCAAGAGAATCAGAAAAACAGCCATATGCTGGCATTTCCCAACCAATTGCGGGTAAAACCGGAACTACTCAAAATCAATCTGACGGTTGGTTTATGGGATTAACACCTGATTTAGTAACAGGGGTGTGGGTTGGCGCTGAAGATAGATCAGTGAGATTTAGAACCTTAAGTCAAGGCATGGGAACAAACACAGCGTTACCAATTTTTGCTTATTATACTAAGTTTATAAACGCAGATGATTCTTTAGATATTTCACAAGGCGATTTTGAAATGCCAGAAACGATATTGACCCCACCTTTAGACTGTTCGGGCTATTCTTCTCCTTCTAACACACGTGAGCCAGCATTCAATAATGAATGGGAAGAATCTGAAAACGAAGAGTGGTAAAAAAATAAATATATGATAAATAAAGAAGTTAAAAGTGCCGAAGAGGCCTGTCAAAATATTCAAGACGGAATGACAATAATGTTGGGAGGTTTTGGACTGTGTGGAATTCCAGAAAATTGCATTCAAGTATTGGTTGACAAAGAACTTCAACAGCTGACCTGTATTTCAAATAATGCAGGAGTTGATGATTTTGGTTTAGGGTTACTATTGCAAAAAAAACAGATTAAAAAAATGATTTCTTCATATGTAGGTGAAAACGATGAATTTGAAAGACAAATGTTATCTGGAGAATTAGAGGTTGATTTAATTCCTCAAGGAAGCTTAGCTGAGCGTTGTAGGGCAGGGGGAGCAGGTATCCCTGCATTTTTCACTCCAGCTGGATATGGAACAGAAGTAGGAGAAGGTAAAGAGGTAAGAGAGTTTAATGGTAAACCACACATTCTTGAATCTGCTTTAACAGCAGATTATGCTATTGTAAAAGCTTGGAAAGGTGATAAGGCTGGAAATTTAATTTATAAAGGCACAGCAAGAAACTTTAACCCACCCATGGCAATGGCTGGTAAAATTACTATCGCTGAGGTAGAAGAATTGGTAGAACCCGGTGAATTAAACCCTAATGAAATCCATACTCCTGGTATATTTGTGCAGCATATTTTTCAAGGTGAAAAATTTGAGAAAAGAATTGAACAAAGAACAGTAATAAATAAATAATTCATGGCATTAGATAAAAATGGAATTGCAAAAAGAATTGCTCAGGAATTGAGAGATAGATGGTATGTTAATTTGGGAATTGGAATACCAACTCTTGTTGCTAATCATATACCTAAAGGTATTTCTGTAGAATTTCAATCAGAAAATGGCATTTTAGGAATGGGACCATTCCCAATTGAAGGAACAGAAGATGCAGACTTAATAAATGCTGGCAAACAAACCATTACTGATTTACCAGGAGCTGTTTATTTTGATTCGTCAACTAGCTTTGCTATGATAAGGGGCCAACACGTTCAATTGACGGTTTTGGGAGCCATGGAGGTAAGTGAAAATGGAGACATAGCCAACTGGAAAATACCTGGAAAAATGGTAAAAGGAATGGGAGGCGCGATGGATCTTGTTGCTAGTGCTGATAATATTATTGTTGCTATGATGCACACCAATAAAAAGGGAGAAAGTAAGATTTTACCAAACTGTTCTTTGCCATTAACTGGAGTAAATTGCGTTAAAAAAGTAGTTACCAATTTAGCAGTTATGGATATTCTTGAAGACGGTGGCTTTCGTTTATTGGAAAGAGCTCCAGGGGTTTCTGTAGAAGAAATAAAAAAGGCCACAGCGGGTAAATTAATTATAGATGGAGCTATTCCAGAAATGTCAATCGATTAATTGCAATCAGTTTTAAAAATATGGTTTAACAGTAAAAAAGTTGTTTACTATTTATTTTTAATACAGTTAGTTACATTATTTAATATTAAGCCCTGGAAAAATGCAGAAACAAAAGACGCATTAATTAACAATGATGTAATATCTTATTACTCTTATTTACCTGCAACATTTATTCATAAAGACTTAACTTTAAGTTTTACAGAAACGGACTCTATTGACTATTGGGGTGAACGTAAATTTTGGCCTCAAACAGCTCCAAATGGAGGAAAAGTTATAAAAACGACCATGGGAATGTCTTTGTTGTATTCCCCCTTTTTCTTTATAAGTCATTTGTATGCTAGTTTTTCCAGCGCTCACGAAGCAAACGGGTTTTCAAAACCCTATGAAATTGGACTCGCATTTTCTTGTTTGGCATATTTATTTATTGGTTTTTTCTTCTTAAGAAAAGCATTACTAAAGTGTTTTTCAGAGAACATCACATCTTTTGTATTGATAAGCCTTTTTTTAGGAACCAACCTTTTTTATTACGCCACCACAGAGCCTTGCATGTCACATGCATACACCTTTTCATTAACAGGATTATTGATTTATTTTGTGCCCATATGGTTGAATAAATTCAACTTAAAGTCGGCAGTTTTTTTTGGGATTATTTCGGGGCTTTTAGTTTTAATACGACCTACAAACCTCTTAATCATTTCCATGATTTTAATGTATAGCATACATTCAAAAAGAGAGATTAAAAATAGGCTTAATTGGATTTTTAGGAATAAAAAACTGTTGGCTATCTCTATTTTATTTGGACTTATAATTCTTTTACCACAACTTTTTTATTGGAAACACATAACTGGCGACTGGATTTTTAATTCATATGTTGGGGAACAATTTTACTTTAGTAAACCGAAAATAATGGAATTTTTATTTAGCTACAGAAAGGGTTGGCTTGTATACACACCAGTTATGTGCTTTTTCATTTTAGGAATATATAAATTATTTAAGGCAAAAAACCCATGGGCTATATATAGTCTATTTTCTATTGTCATATCAGTATTCGTGTTTTCAAGTTGGTGGTGCTGGTGGTATGGTGGGAGTTTTGGGATGAGATGTATGATAGATTTTTACCCTGTATTTGCCTTTGGAATAGCGGTAAATTTTAAAGCTATTACCTTATCTAAAAGAGTGTTTTATGGACTAATAATGACAATACTTATTTTATTTAACCTTTTTCAAACAAGTCAAAGAAGAAACTTAGTAATTCATTGGGATAGCATGACAAAAGCGTCTTATTGGAGGTTTTTCACAACACTTAAAATGAAAACGTCCGAGAACTGGGAAAAACAAAAGGAGTTGTTGTCTAAACCAGATTATGAAAAAGCTAGAAAAGGAGAAAAAGAGTATGATTTTTCTGTCTTTAATTAAAGAAGATTAAGCTTTTCATTTAAATTTTCTTTATAAGCTTTTCCTATATGAATCTGCTTATCATCTAAAACAACATAATTATCTTCTATAGACTTAATTTTATCTAATCTTACAATAAACGAACGTTGAATTCTAATAAAGCCATTTGAAGGAAGTTTAGACGCAATGTCTTTCATGGTACTCAAAATAGTAAATTTATCATCAGTTGTATGTATTTGCATATAATTACCAAGCGCTTCAACCCAAATAATGTCTTTAAGCTTAACTTGAATTAATTTTGAATCTGTTTTGATGAAAATAGTTTCCCCTTTTGAAGTAACAGTCACATCGTTTTGTTGATTCCTTAACTGTAATTTTTCAATTGTTTTTAGAAATCTAGCATTTGACACAGGCTTTTTTAAAAAGTCTGTAACGTCATACTCATAAGACTCTAGTGCAAATTCATCATGAGAAGTAATCATTACAATTTGAGGTTTAACTTTAAGATTCCTCAATAAGTCCATACCTCCCATTTTAGGCATTTCAACATCTAAAAAAATAACATCAACAGATTCGGTTTTAAGAAAATTAAAGGCATCAAGGGCGTTTTCAAAAGTAGCAATACACTCAATATTATCTATTTCAGAAATCATGTCACTTATTACGGTTTGACACAATTCATCGTCATCAACAATTATACTTCTAAACATTAATTTCTTTTTAATTGATTTAATTCATCTTCAAAAATTGACATTAAAATAATTAAATCTTCTTTTAAATCTAATGAATTTTTTTGCTCCATCTCAATAAGTTGATTACTTAATTTAGTTATCCCCATGGTTAGACAAGCCCCTTTCATCTTATGTATTTGATTGTTAGTTAATTTTAAATCATCATTAGTAATGGCATTTTTTAATTGAGCAATGTCTTTATTAAAAGAGCTTTCAAATATTGAAATGTACTTTGCTTTTTTCTCAGGATTGTTTTTGGTTAAGTTGTCAAAAACAACATTAAGCTTGGGTTTATTTAAAAGCTCGTTAATTTTATTTTTTAGCTGTTTGGCTTGAAAAGGTTTTGATATACAATCGTTCATCCCTCCCTTTGTACACTTTGACAGCACATCTTCAACAACATGCGCAGTCATTCCAAGAATTGGAACAGCTTTAAGGTTTAATTTTGTTCGTATTTCTTTAGTAGTTTCGATTCCGTTTTTAATCGGCATTTCTAAGTCCATCAGAATGATGTCATAGGAGAAATTATTGGATAATAAACTTAATGCTTCTTGTCCGTTTTTAGCCCAATCAACGGTAACCCCTTTTTCTTTATTTTTAAGTAAAGAAGAATACAATTCACCATTTAATAAATCATCCTCAACTAAAAGCACTTCGGTTTTCTCTAAATCTATTGAGTTGCTTTCACTATTTTCAATAGTATCATAATGACTACGATTAAAAGGTATGGTAAAAGAAAACAAACTTCCAACACCAACGGTTGAGGCAACTGAAATTTCTCCATTCATTATTTCAATGATGTTTTTACATATTGATAGCCCAAGCCCTGTTCCGCCATACTGCCTTGAAGTGGCTTCGTTTTCTTGTACATAAGGATTGAAAATAGTTTTTAATTTTTTAGAATCAATTCCAGAGCCGGTATCTTTAATTTCAAAGGTCAAAGAATTTCCACTTTCTTTAGTGTTTAATTTTAGACCAATCGATACGACTCCATTGTTAGAGAATTTTATAGCATTATCAATAAGGTTTACCAAAACTTGATGAAGACGAACAGGATCCCCAATGATAGTTTCTGGAACGTTGTCATGGACGTCTTTTTTTAATGTAACCTTATTTTTCAAGGCTTTTGAGTTTAATGCAAGACAAACATTTTCTACTAACTGTGTTAAAGAAAATGAAATATTTTCTAAGGTTATTTTTCTTTTTTCAAGTTTAGATAGATCCAAGATATCATTCACTAAAAATAAGATGTTATTTGCACTAGTTTTAAGTGATAAAAGGTGTTGTTTTTGAGGTTTTGTTAAAGAAGTAGATTCTAATAATTCTGCAGAGCCAACAACAGCCGAAAGAGGTGTTCTAATTTCATGCGAGGTATATGCTAAAAAATCGTCTTTTTCTTTTTGAACAGACAATATTTTTTTATTTGAGCTTTCCAATTGTCTTAAAAAGGATGATTTGCTTCTAAAAGCATAAAAAAGCAGCAATAGAAAAAGAATGAGAACACCAATTATAATACTTAATAAAAGTAAAAAGGTGTTTTTAAATTTTAAATCGTTTTTAGCTTGTTCTTTATCAATGAGCAATTGTTTTTCTTGATCTGCCAGTTCAATTCTTGCCTTCAGTTCTGCTTCTCCTTGTTTTATTTTGATTTTATTTAAGTATTTTAAATAAAGAGAAGATTTTTTATAATTACCCAGTGATTCATAGAAAGCAGAAAACTTAAGGCATCCGATTTTTATACCAGCTAAGTACGAATTGTTTTTTGCTGTTTCAAAACCTTTCTCATAATACATTTTAGCATCGTTAAATAATTTAAGTTTTTCTTTTGTCTTTCCAGCTTCATAATACACCTCAACAAGAGATTCAATATTATTTGTTAATTCGTGTAATACGATGCTTTTTTTATAGAAAAAAATGGCCTCATCATAATCTTGAATATCCTGATTTCTATGGCCTATAAAAGAATAAAAGGCAGCTTTAGCTTTGTGTGATGGAATTTGCCCGATAAAATAAATTCCCCGTTTTAAAATATTTGAAGCTTCTAAGTTTTGTTTATTTGTTTCAAGATCAAATAAAGCAATAAAAGCAGTAGCAATTAAACTATTGTCTTTTATTTTTCCCCCTATTTCAAGGCACTTATTAAATTCATTTTCAGCTCTAAAAACATCACCAGTTTTGGCATAAACATCACCAATTAGAATGTTGTTTAATGCAATTTCTTTCCAGTTTTGAGTTGACTTATGTTCATCTTGAGCAATAAGAAATTGCTCTAAAGCTTCAAGAAGCTCACCTTTTTCTAAATGAACTTTTCCAATTTGTTGATGTGCAACAGGAACACCAAGAACAGAGCCATTTGAAAGCGCTTATTTAAGTGTTTCTTGAGCAGAATACATCGACTTTTCAAGATCTTTTTTTAGATA
>JAQWRG010000071.1 GCA_029243855.1 Flavobacteriales bacterium
TGAGTGATAATAATTATACTGTTTCAGCTTTAAAGTACCGACCTGATAGTTGGGATACCATTGTTGGTCAACCTAACATTGCTTCCACTCTTCAACAAGCAATTAAGTCAAATCAATTGGCACAAGCTTATTTGTTTTGTGGCCCCAGAGGAGTAGGTAAAACATCTACTGCTAGACTTTTTGCCAAATCAATCAATCTTGCCCATGATAGTAACCTTGATGATTTTTCTTACAACATATATGAATTAGATGCTGCTTCAAATAATCAAGTTGACGACATTAGGAATTTAAATGATCAGGTAAGAATTCCACCTCAAATTGGTAAATACAAAGTTTATATTATTGATGAAGTTCACATGCTTTCTCAATCTGCTTTCAATGCTTTCTTAAAAACATTAGAAGAGCCTCCAGCTCATGCTGTATTCATTCTAGCAACAACTGAAAAGCATAAAATTATACCTACTATTTTATCTAGATGTCAAGTTTATGATTTTCATAGAATTTCTATAAAAGACATGGTTACTCATTTGTCTTTCATAGCTGATAAAGAAAATGTGAAATACGATACAGATGCGTTACATATTATTTCTGAGAAAGCCGATGGAGCATTAAGAGACGCATTGTCCTGTTTTGATTTAATGGTTAATTTTTGTGATTCTAATATTTCTTATGAAGCAGTAATTAAAAATCTAAACATTTTAGATCACGATTATTATTTTAAAATTACGGACGCTATTATAGAACATAAAATTCATGATGCTTTAATTATTTTTAATGATATTTTAAGTAAAGGTTTTGATGGGCATTTATTTATAAATGGGTTAGGTTCTCATTTTAGAAATTTATTGGTTTCAAAAGATAATCTTACCATTGGATTACTAGAAGTTTCTGAAAAAGCTAAAGAAAGGTTTGTAGAACAAGCTGGTTTGCTTTCTTCTAAATTGTTAATCGATGGATTAACAGAAATTGGAGATGCTGATGTTCGATACAAGTCCAGTAAAAATCAACGTTTACATGTAGAAATTGCGCTAATGAAGCTTTGTTCTATTGAATCCGAAAAAAAAAAGTCTAAAAAAATAGCAATTTTACCTCCAGCTCATTTCATTTCATCAGCAATAAAAGAGCAAAAAATTGAATCGATAAAGCCAAAAGAACCTCTTTCTAAGCCAATAGAAAAGAAAGTTGAATCAAATAATAATCAAAATGACTCTTTTAAAAAAGAACATTCTCCAAGTGTTGTTAGGCCAAGACCTATTCATAAAATAAAAAAGAGATCACTTACCGCTTCAATTTCCAACATTCGAAATAAAATGAATGAGGATAAAAATACTGTTTTGAGTAATGAAGAAGAATTAAATAAGTCATCTTCAAAATTTTCTATGGCTATTTTTAAAGAAAAGTGGATGGCTTTTGCTGAAAAAAGAAAAAATGAAGGTAAACACGGTCTTTTTACTACTATGTCTAAAAGTATTCCTGAAATAATGGATGAAAATTTTCTTGTCGAAGTACTCATAGACAGCAAGGTTCAACAAATGGAGTTTCAAAACGAAACCCAAGATCTGTTAGATTTTTTAAGAAATGAATTAAATAATGGACTAATTCAATTGGATATTAAGGTTGCTGAATCAAATGTTCAAAAATTAACTCATTTAACAAGTAGGGAGCGATTTTTTCAAATGGCCGAAAAAAATTCAGATTTGAATCATTTTAAGGAGGAATTTGATCTTGACATAGAATATTAAAAATTATTCTATTTTCATGTATATATTTGCCAAATGATTTTACCGATAATTGCATATGGACACTCTGTTTTAAGAGAAGAATGTTTGGAAATTGATGAAGGAAAAGATGTTTCCAAATTGATTTCCAATATGTTTGAAACAATGTACGGATCTCAAGGTGTTGGTTTAGCTGGTCCTCAAATAGGGGAGTCCCTTAGGATTTTTATTGTCGATGCTTCTCCTTTTGCAGAAGAGGATCCAAAGGATAAAGCAAAATCAAAAAAACTTGCTGAATTAAAAGACTTTAAAAAAGTATTTATCAATCCTATTATTGAAGAAGAATCAGGAAATGAATGGCCCTTTTCTGAAGGATGTTTAAGCATTCCGGGTGTAAGAGAAGATGTAGAAAGATTGAATACCATTAAAATTAGTTATTTTGATGAAAACTGGAATTATCTTGAAGAGTCTTACAATGGCATTGCAGCAAGAATTATTCAACATGAATACGATCATATTGAGGGCATTCTTTTTACCGACCATTTAAACCCTCTAAAAAGAAGATTGCTTAAAAGAAAACTTAATGAAATAAGTCAAGGCAAGGTTGATGTTGATTATCGAATGAAATTCCCCAAAATAAAAAAATGAAATATATATATATTGCCCTTATTGGGTTTTTGTTTTTGAATTCATGCAAAAGTGAATCTGAATCTGTTTCTAAAAATGAAATAGTTGAAGAGTCTTTTGAGTCAATGAATGCAATTTCTAGTCAAATAATAAGTAACGGATTAGATCCAAAACTAAAATCCCAAAACACCAAACTTGGTAAAGAGTTGTATTCCTTTTCATCTCTTCAAATTGCTAATAATAATTTATCAATTACAGATAGTCTAAAAGAATGTTTGTATCAATGGGCAGCTCTTGGAGCAGAAGCTTCTGATCGATATGATGATGCAATTACTTATTTTTACAAGGCACAAAGAAATTTTCCTGAATCAATAAATGCACCGAAATATCTTCATAACAGAGCAAGAATATTAGAAGACAAAATTAAGAACAACAAATCAGCACGATTGGCATATGAAGAGTTGATAGAGTTGTACCCAAATCATCCTCTTTCTATTAATTCAAAAATTTACCTTGAAAAGATTTTTGATAAATCAGATGCTGAAATCCTTGACTTAATTAAGTAAGAATAGTTTCTACATGTGTATTACTTCATCGTAAGCTGCTGCAGCTGCTTCCATGACAGCTTCACTCATTGTTGGGTGAGGATGAACAGTTTTAATTAATTCGTGTCCTGTTGTCTCTAGTTTTTTAAGAGCAACAATTTCAGCAATCATTTCTGTTACATTAGCTCCAATCATATGGCCACCAAGTAATTCACCATATTTAGAATCAAAAATTAATTTTACAAACCCATCGTTGTGACCAGATGCACTGGCTTTACCAGAAGCTGAAAAAGGAAATTTGCCAACTTTTATATCGTGACCAGCTTCTTTAGCTGCTTTTTCTGTCATACCAACTGAAGCAACTTCAGGACTGCAATACGTACATCCTGGAATGTTTCCATAGTCAATAGGTTCAGGATTAAGTCCAGCGATTTTTTCAACACAAGTAATGCCTTCAGCAGATGCAACATGTGCTAAAGCTGGTCCTGGAACAACATCTCCTATAGCATAATAACCGGTAATGTTGGTTTCATAATATTCATTAACAATTATTTTCCCCTTATCGGTTGCAATTCCTGTTTCTTCAAGACCTATGTTTGAAATATTTGATTCAATTCCTACGGCAGATAATACCACATCACAATCAATTTTTTCTTCACCTTTCTTAGTTTTTACAGTAACCTTACACCCTTTGCCTTCTGTTTCTACACTTTCAACAGATGAATTGGTCATTATTTTAATTCCGTTTTTCTTAAAAGTTCTTTCTAATTGTTTGGAAACTTCTTCATCTTCAACCGGTACAATATTGGGTAAGAATTCAACAACAGTTACTTCAACACCCATGGCATTGTAGAAATAAGCAAATTCAACACCTATGGCTCCTGAACCAACAACAACCATTTTTTTAGGAAGTTTAGGTAATACCATTGCATCTCTGTAGCCAATAATGTTTTTGCCATCTTGAGGTAAATTTGGTAGTTGCCTTGATTTGGCTCCTGTAGCAATTATGATGTTTTTAGCTGAGTAGTTTGTGGTCTCTCCTTTTTCATTAGTAACTTCAATTTGTTTGCCTGGAATTACTTTTCCAGTACCCATTATAACATCAATTTTGTTTTTCTTCATTAAAAATTGAACACCACCGCTCATTTTTTCAGCAACTCCTCTACTTCTTTTTACAATGGATGTAAAATCTGCTTTAAAATTACTAACCTGAATTCCGTAGTCTTCTGCATGATTAATATAATCGTACACATTGGCACTTTTAAGAAGAGCTTTGGTAGGTATACAACCCCAGTTAAGACAAACGCCACCAAGAGATTCTTTCTCTATTACAGCAGTTTTTAAACCTAATTGTGAAGCTCTAATGGCTGTTACGTAACCTCCTGGTCCGCTTCCTAAAACTATTACATCGTAATTCATGAATATGGTATAATTTATAAATAAGTTCTGCGAAGTTAAAAATTCTATTTATGATTTATCAAATGACTACTTTTTCTTTTAAAACTTTTGCGATTTTCACAGCTGCACTTGGGTTGTTTCTAAACCATAATTCAGGTTCAATTAACTCCAATTCAGATACAGCCATTTTGTTGTTGTTGTCCCAAATAATATCAACTCTAGCATAAACGGGTGTTGGGGATAAATTTTTGATGGATTCTTGAGCAAATGTTATCATGGCTTGGTTGGGTTCATAATCCTGGATTGTACCTCCAAAATCATCTTGAACTCTAAAGTCCCCTTTTTTAGCTAATTTCAAAATGGCATGGGTATATTCCCCATTAATAAGAACAACAGCAACTTCACCTTTAGATACTATGTTTTTTTGAAACTCTTGGATAATGAAATCTTCTTCTTTAACAAGTTCTAAAAAGTCTTGATTGACTTTTAAAACGTTATTTTCATCGACTTTATAAGTATGTCTTCCAGCTCCTGAAATCGTTGGTTTAATTACAATGCAATTCCAGTTATTTTTAGCCATGTGATCTTGAAGTGTAGTGGTAGATCCTTTATTAATAAAAATTGATGCAGGAATATTTATGTTATTTTGCTGTAAGTCCTTTAAGTAATGTTTGTCAAAATTCCAATTAACTTGATCGTAAGTATTTATTAGTATACTCTTAGAATTTACATTGTCAATCCATTTTTTAAACTCTTTAAAACGATGAAAATAATTCCATGTAGATCGAATTAATAATAGTTTGGCATCTTCCCAATTGAAGTGTTTGTCGTCCCAGTCTTTTCTTGTAACCTTTAGACCTAACTTCTCAAGTTCGTCATAAATTAACCCATCTTCAGTTAAAACATTTTGAACATAATCGTCAATAATTTCAGGCTTTACATATCTCGATTCAGTTAATATAACAACGTCATATTTTTTCATTTAATTTTTTTTTCAAATATAATCAACCATTTTCTGCATGTGATTTATTTTTACATTTGATTTCAAAATAATTCTAAATGGAATATCGATTAAAAATTAACAATTCGCACAAACATTTTATTTCATTTTCTGTAAAAATAAATGTTACAGAATTATCTTCCATAACTTTACAATTGCCGTCATGGAGACCAGGGAGATATGAGTTAGGAGATTTTGCTAAAAATATTAAAAGTTTTAAAGTTTTTAACCTTCAAAGAGAAGGGTTATGTTTTAAAAAATTAACCAAAGACAGTTGGCAAATTGAAAATATAGAAAAAGAAGATTTCATATTAATAGAGTACGATTATTTTGCCAATATTTTAAATGCAGGTTCAACCCTTTTAAATGAGAATCAACTTTATTTAAATCCAGTTAATTGTTTTATTTATAACCCAAATAGTCCTAATGATAGTTGTGTTATTTATTTGGATGTTCCAAGCACATACAAAACTGTAACCTCATTGTCGTTAAATGAAGATGGCTCATATGTTGCTGATTGTTTTGACGAATTAGCAGATTCACCTATCATTTCAAGTGAAACAGTTCAGCAAAAAACATTGAAGGTTTCGAATGTTAACTTTCATTTTTGCTTTCAGGGTGAAATACAACCCAAATGGGAAAAAATGTTTATAGATTTTGAGAAATTCATTTCTTATCAAATAAAATGTTTTGGTTCTTTTCCGTTTAATGATTACTATTTTTTATTTCAAATTACTCCTCATTCAGCTTACCATGGAGTTGAACATCATGAATCTACGGTTATACTTCTAGGACCATCTTATGATGTTTTTGGGAAATTGTATAATGAATTATTAGGAGTTTCTTCGCATGAGCTGTACCATGTTTGGAACATTAAAGCAATTCGACCTGAGGAGATGTTTCCCTACAATTTTTCTAAAGAAAACTATACGGAATTGGGTTATGTTGCCGAGGGTGTTACTACCTATATGGGAGATAGAATGCTTTTTGAATCTGGTGTTTTTTCAAAAGCTCAATATTTCAATGAATTAATCAAGTTACTTAAAAGACACTATCACAATGATGGAAGAAAAAACTATTCTGTTGCAGCATCTAGTTTTGACACATGGTTAGATGGTTATGTTGCTGGAGTTCCATCAAGAAAAGTATCTATATATGTTGAGGGTGCTTTAATTGCTTTTATTTGTGACGCTAGAATAAGAAAGGCAACAAATAATAAAAAATCTCTTCACGATGTAATGCAAGAAATGTATTCAAAAGATCAAAAAGTTAGTTCTTACAATAAAGAAAAATATAAGACTATTCTGGAGGAAATTTCGGGTGTAAGTTTTGAAGATGTTTTCAAAAACCTCATTTATGGAAATGCTGATTTCACCCCATATTTAGAACTTGCTATGGAAGAACTTGGATGGTCTATGAATCAAATAAAACCCACTTTTTCTTCTCATAACTATGGGTTGAAAGTCTCAAATTCAAATGGTTTTTCAAAAGTTATTGGAGTTTTAGATGGTGGTGCTGCAGACCTTTCAGGAATTGTTTTAGATGATGTTATACATTCTGTTAATGGTTTTAGATTGATAAATAATTTTGAAAACTGGTTAAACTATTTTGCTAAAGATAAAATAGTTATATCTCTTGAAAGAGATGGTGAATTAAGAAGGTTAACTTTAGAAAAGCCAACTAATAATATATATTACGATTATGAAATCAAGTAGTGAATCTAAAGATGGGCAATTGTATGTACCCTTAAAGTTATTATGTGTTTTAAGTTTATTGGGTTTTGTTTATTGTATTAGTAACGATACTTCTCATTGGGTGTTTTTCAATCATCCAGAAGAGCTAAAAAGTAATCAAGAAGCCTATGAAAGTATGGAAACTCTTAAAGAGGATTGGCTTGATCAAGGTCTTGAGTTTAGTGATACTACAAGAGAGAAATTGGTGAAGTTTTATTTAGTTAGAGCCATAATTGATGTGTTGGCTTTGTTGGGTGTTGCTTTAATGAACTTTAAGCTTAAGAAAGGTTTTGTAATTTACGCTGTCTTTCAAATAGCATATGTTGTTTCACCTTTTTTCTTTTTAGATGAATTTGCAACCGTTGTTATTCCATTAACTTGGTCGATAGTTCATTTAGTCTACATATTTTTATTTTACTCTCAGTATAAAAAACTCAATTGACTCTAAATTTTTACTGAAAAAATAAAACTTATCGAAAAAAATCTCGTTCTTTATTATAATGAGTGAATTTGGATCGGTATCTAAAAGAAGAATTAAAAGTAAGCCCATAACAAGGTTTTATTATTTTTTCCCTTTCCAGTTGTTGCTGTTGCACTTTAAAAGAAATCACGTTTTATTGTTTTTTTGGGTTTTACTGAGCTTGTATATTACAGGAAGTTTGGGCGATAGTTTTGGGGTTGATTCTTTATTTCTTGCTCCAACTTATATGGGAGAGATTAGTTATCTTTCTTTTATTATAATGGGTTTTTCTTTTGGTGGGTTTATCATGTCCTTCCATATATATAGTTATATTTTATTTGCCCAGGAGTTTAAGTTTTTAGCTACCCTTTCTAGGCCTTTTTTAAAGTTTTGCATCAACAACATGATTATTCCGTTGTTGTTTTTAATTCTGTTTATATATCAAATACAATCCTTTTTAAGTACTGAAGAATTAGTAGATTTTGTTTCAATTGCAGGCTATGTTTTATCGCTTTTTGCTGGCTTGATCATATTTTATTTATTATCCATATTTTACTTTGTTAAATTCAATAAGAACGTATATGTAATTAGTGGTAAAACCGAGAATTATTACGATGATTTAGGTAAGAGTTCTCTCAAGCAATCTAATTTTATCAAAAAGAAGAAGAACGCTAAAAATTATCTTGATAAACGGACATGGCATGTTGAAACATACATGTCTGGCTTATTCTCAATTAGTTTAGCAAGAAGTACGAAGCATTATGAGAAACAATTGTTGGAAAAAGTATTTTCTCAGAACCATATCAATGCCTCTTTATTTGAGTTGGCTTTAATTGTTTCTTTTATAGTTATTGGTCTTTTTAGGGAAAACGATTGGTTAAATATTCCTGCAGGAGCCAGTATTTTCCTGTTGTTTACTTTGTTGGTAATGGTGTTTAGTGTCGTATACTCATGGTTTAAGGGTTGGACTCTAACGTTGTTAATTGTTGGAATTTTTGCATTTAATTACATGTCAACCCATTTTCATTGGTTTCAATTTAGAAATTATGCCTATGGCTTAAATTATTCAAATCCTGTAGATTATGATTTTGAAAAAATTAAAACGATAAGTTTTGATAAAGAAAGATTGAAAAGTTCTAATAAAAGCGCTTTGTATTCTTTGGAATCGTGGAAGAATAAAAATTATGAAAACGGGAAGCTTCCAAAATTAATTTTAGTAAACACAAGCGGTGGAGGACTAAGAGCTGCTTTGTGGACCGTTCATTTGTTGCATCATTTAGATAGCGTAACAAAAAATGAATTTTTTAACCATACTTATTTGATGACTGGAGCTTCTGGTGGAATGATTGGAGCTGCTTATTATAGGGAAATGATGTTGAATAATATCCTTAACAACGATTCAATTTTAGAAGGAAATAGAATTAAAAATGCAATGGGAACAGATTTGTTAAATCCATTAGCTTTTAGTATTGCAACAACTGATATGTTTATGCGTTTTAAGAAATTTCAAGACGGACATTACGAATACACAAAAGATCGCGGTTGGTTTTTTGAAAGTCAATTGGTTTCGAACCTAAATGCTTTTTACGACAAAAGATTAAATGATTATGATTCACTAGAATACAATGCAATTATCCCTACCATAATTTTTTCTCCCTCATTAGTTAATGATGGACGAAGAATGTTGATTAGTTCACAACCTATTTCTTTTTTAACATATGAAGATTCGTTAAAGTATTCAAATACCAATTCATCTTTGGAAAATATAGAATACAGTGCCTTGTTTTCTAATAATTCCCCCATGAATCTTAAGATGACTTCAGCCATTAGAATGAATGCTACTTTTCCTTACATACTTCCTATGGTAGTAATGCCAACTTCACCTAAAATAGAGATTATGGATGCTGGAATTAGAGATAATTATGGATTAAGTACATCTTTAAAATATCTTCAAAAGTTTAGATTTTGGATTCAAAACAACACCTCTGGTGTAGTAGTTGTACAAATTAGAGATAAGCAAAAAGTAGATGAAATTAAAGACAAGCAATCTGGCTCATTAATTTCTAAGCTTTTTACACCACTTACTAATGTCTACAGTAATTTCCTTAAAATTCAAGATTACAATCACGATAATTTATTGCAATCTATTGACGAATGGTACGATGGATCTTTTGAGATGATCAATTTTAATATTGAGCAAGTAGAAAATGAAGAGATTTCTATGAGTTGGCACTTGACTTCAAAAGATAAAACAAAGATTTATGAACAATTGAGTAACGAAGAAAATAAGAAGTCTTTGGAAAAAATTAATCAACTGTTACTACATTAGTATCCATTATGAATGATTCTGATAAAATAGATTACGACCCCATAAAATCTGAAGTTAATAAAGTTTCATTTAAACAGTCCTTCGATTCTTTTAAAGTGTTTATAAAAGAATTAATGTCTATCAATCATGATGTCGATAGAGATGAAACGGTAAAGTCTATTGTTGCTGACATCGAGTTTTCAGGCACTAACATTTGGATTTTAATGTGTTCGATTATAGTTGCTTCAATTGGTTTAATAAACAATTCAACAGCAGTAATTATTGGAGCCATGCTTATTTCACCTTTGATGGGACCAATTAGGGGAATTGGTTTAGCGCTTTCTATAAATGATTTTAAGATACTAATCAAGTCGCTAAGTAATTTTGGTGTTATGATAGCGGTAAGTGTACTTGCATCATTTTTATTCTTTTTAATTACTCCAATAAAAACAGAAACATCCGAATTGCTGAGCAGAACTGAGCCACA
>JAQWRG010000072.1 GCA_029243855.1 Flavobacteriales bacterium
CGCTCCTACAGATGTTTTTGAAAATGTAAATAAAAGAGAATTAGAACTCGGAGCTGCAGCCATTACTTCTATGGTATATTTGGTAGATAAGTATGGTTTTTCAGTTCCAATTTATAATAAAAAATAATGAAATTTAACTTAGATATACTCGCTTTTGGTGCTCATCCTGACGATGTTGAATTGGCTGCGTCTGGAACAGTTATAAAACATGTTAAGCAGGGGAAGAAAGTTGGAATAATTGATTTAACCAAAGGAGAGATGGGTACAAGAGGCTCAGCAGAAATTAGATATGAAGAGGCAAAGCTTTCTTCAGAAATTCTAGGGATTTCTGTTAGAGAAAATTTAGAACTTGATGATGCTTTTTTTGAAATTTCTAATGAAAACCTATTGAAGGTCATCAATCAAATACGAAAATATAAACCCAATATCGTTTTATGTAATGCTATTTCTGATAGACATCCAGATCATGGAAGAGCAAGTGAATTAATTTCACGAGCTTGCTTTATGTCTGGTTTAGAAAAAATTAAAACGTTTGATGGTGAGAAAGAACAAATTGCTCACCGTCCATATGCCGTATACCATTATATTCAAGATAGATGGATTGACCCTGATTTTATTGTGGATATTTCTGAAACATACGATTTGAAAATAAAAGCGATTAAATCTTATAAAAGTCAGTTTTTTAACCCCGAAAGTAATGAACCGGATACTCCTATATCTAGTCATCATTTTTTAAAATCTATAGAATCAAGGGCAATTGGTTTGGGTAGATATATTAATGCTGATTATGGTGAAGGATTTACAACAGAACGATTTATTGGAATAAATGATTTAACTACATTGTTATGATTAAAATTTTACAAAAGCATTTACTTGTTTTTCTTTTTATAAGTTTTATTTCTTGTAATCAGAATAGTGAACAAATAGAAAATAACCAAGCCATTATTGATAGTGTTAGTGTAGCTCTCAATTCTAAAAATCAGGAGCTTGATCAATTGAATGAAATTATTGAGGATAAAGATTCAATAAATAATGAATATGCTCTTTACATTCAAAACATAAAAAATAATTTAAGGGAAATCCAACAAAGCGAATCTATTGTTCAAAACCATCGCTCAAACCCTGAGTTTTTTCTTTCAGATAGTATGGATATTTCAGCTGAAATATTAAAAATGGCAGAACTTATTAAGGAAAATCAAGCCATGATATCTAAACTCAATAAGGGTTTAAGTAACTCTAATAATAAAAATGATATCTATAAAGGTCAAATAGTTGATTTAAATGAACAAGTTGCCACTAGTAATAGGGAGATTTTTTATTTGCATGAAGAACTTGAGAGTTTAGATGCATCATTTAAAGAATTGTTTGATAATTATTCAGAGAAAGTTAGCGCTCTTAATGAGTTAGAAAATGAAGTTGATCAAGTGTGGTATACTTTTGGAAGTAAAGCAGAACTTTTAGAGAATAAAGTGGTTTCTAAAGAAGGTGGTTTCATAGGAATAGGAAAAGTTAAAAAACTAAATAATGAATTAAATACTGATTATTTTACTTTGGCAAGTAAAAAATCAACAGAATCAATTAAGTTGGGTGTCAAAAATGCTCAATTGATTACATCTCATCCTATATCATCTTATGAATTAGCAGGAGATAAGGTAATAGAAGAATTAAAAATTATAGATAAAGAAAAGTTCTGGAGCAATTCTAAATATTTAGTGATAGAAGTAAAGTAATTATTTTATTGCGTCTCTTACTTTAATTATTTTTTGGATTATTGGTTCCAATAAATCCAATTTTAACATGGTATGAGGATCACTTTTTGCTTTGGATGGATTTGGATGTGTTTCAATAAATAATCCATCCGCACCTGTTGCAATAGCACTTAATGCTATGGTTTCTATTAAAGAAGGATCTCCTCCAGTAACACCACTAGTTTGATTTGGTTTTTGAACAGCATGTGTACAATCCATTATAACAGGAACGTTGTGCTTTTTTAATTGAAATACAGCAGTTGAGTCTACTATTAAATCGTTATAGCCAAAGCTGTTGCCTCTCTCACATAACCAAACATTTTTATTACCTGTTGATTGTACTTTTTCTACAGCAAATCCCATTGAGCTAGGAGACATGAATTGTCCTTTTTTAATGTTTACTCCAAGACCTGTTTTTCCAGCAGCTATCAATAGTTCAGTTTGTCTGCATAAAAATGCAGGTATTTGAAGGTTACTCACGTAGTTAGCTACTTTTTCTGGCTCATGGCTTTCATGAACATCTGTAATGGTGGGTAAGTTAAATTCTTTACCTATCTTATTAATAATGTTTAATGCTGTATCATCTCCAATTCCAGTGAAGCTATTGTTTTTAGATCTATTGGCTTTCCTGTAACTAGCTTTGAAAATATAATCTACGTTGTATTGATCACATATAGATTTCACCTTTTCAGCAATTTCAAATCCTGTTTGATCATCTTCAATGGCACATGGGCCAGCAATTAATGTAAGTTTTTTCATTCTTTAGCCTTTTGTCCTAGATATCCGCTATGATGTCTTTTGGCGTATTCTTCCTTTGTAAAATTGATTTTTTCCATCATTCCAACAACTAAAATATCTCCTACTACAGTCATTACGGTAGTTGAGGTTGTAGGTGTTAATCCGAGAGGGCAAATTTCTTTGGGGTTGCCAGTATATAAAGAAATATCTGAAATATCAGTTAATGGACTAGTTTCATTTCCAGATAATGATATGATTGGAATGTTGTTGTGTAATCTTTTGACCAAATAATTGAATTCTAAAACTTCTCTTGTTTTACCTGAATTTGAAATTAATAAAAGAACGTCATTTTTTTGCACCACACCAAGGTCTCCGTGTTGGGCTTCACTAGGGTGAATAAAAACAGAAGGTGTACCTGTAGAGGAAAGAGTAGTAGCTATGTTCATGCCGATTTGCCCAGCTTTTCCCATACCGCTAATAATTAATTTCCCCCCCTTTTTGTGTACTCTATTGTGTATTATATCAATAACAGGTTCAATAATTCCGTCAATAGGTATTTTCTGAATAGCTTCTATTTCTTTTTCTATAAGTTCTTTTATTTTACTTTTCAACGTGTTTTTTTTACAAAAGTATAAAATCAGTTTTCTTTCTTGTTAAAATAATCACGAACAATTCTTAAATCTTCTTTTGTATCAACAGGTTGAGAAAAGAATTCAGTTGTGGCCACTTTAATTTTTTCACCTTTTTCAAGCCATCTTAATTGTTCTAGTTTTTCAGCACTTTCTAAAAGCGAGTTGCTGGTGTCTGCAAAATTAGCTAACGATTCTTTTGTGAAACCATATATGCCAATATGCTGATAATATTGATGGTGGTTGGGCCATTGATCTTTGGATATGTCTCTTAAATATGGGATAGGAAACCTACTAAAGTACAGTGCAAAATCATTGCTGTCTTTTGTTAAGTAGACGCTACCTTCGTTTAGTAATGTATTTCTTTTAACTTTTAATGCTAGTGTTGCTATAGTTGTGTTAGAATCTTTAAAACAGGATATAATATCTTTTAAATGTGTAGTATCTAACAAGGGTTCGTCTCCTTGTATGTTTATTATAATTGAAGCGTTATTGTTTTTGTCTTTACACCAGTATTTAAAAGCCTCTAAGCATCTATTTGTTCCGGTTTTATGATTTTTAGATGTCATTATGCATTCTCCTCCAAATGATGTAACGCAATCAAAAATTCTTTTATCATCCGTAGCTACAACAAGTTGAGAAAGTACATGACTAGCTCTTTCATATACGTGTTGTATCATTGGTTTTCCATTGATTTTAAGCAACGGTTTGCCAATTAGTCGAGTTGAATTGTATCTTGCAGGTATAATTCCAATAACGTTTGAGTTTTTCAACTTCATTTTTCGAAAATAGTTATAATCTACTTAATTCAAACTATTAATTAAATTGGATAATTGTATGTCAAACCTTTATCATTTACTACAATTCATTAATTTTAGCGTATGTCTGTAGATAAAGTGAAAAGTTATATCAATACCATCAGAAGAGATTTTGCAAATAAACCTTTGGAAGATAATATGGTAATGGATAATCCAATGGATCAATATGCTGTTTGGTTTGAAGAAGCAATGTCAAGTGATATTTTAGATCCATATGCAGCTTGTTTATCTACTGTAGATTCAACTGGTCAACCATCATCAAGAATGGTGTATATAAGAGATATTAATGAAGAAGGTTTTGTTTTTTATACCAATTATAATTCAGCTAAGGGAGGTGATCTATTGAACAATTCAAAGGCTGCATTTAATATTTTTTGGGGTGAGTTAGAAAGGCAAATAAGAATTCAGGGTGTTGTTGTTAAGGTAGATGAAAAAATATCAGACGACTATTTTAATGCTAGACCAAGGAAAAGTAAAATAGGAGCATGGGCTTCAAATCAGAGTGAAATACTTAACTCTAGAAATGACCTTGAAAACATGTATTCTACTTTAGAACAAAAATTTAAGGGAGTCGAAGTTCCTAGGCCTTCTCATTGGGGAGGGTATTGCTTAAAAGCTGACAAAATAGAATTTTGGCAGGGCAGACCCAGTAGATTACACGATAGGATTTGTTATACAAAAGAGAATGGTATATGGGGAAAAAATCGTTTATCTCCATAGTAGATAATTATTTTAATAGGTTTAGTTCACGAAATAAAATACTTGAAGATTCTGTATCTGAGAATTTGTCTATTATCGTTGTAATACCTTCATTTAATGAAAAAGATGTTGTTGGTTCAGTTGAGTCTTTGTTGTCTTGTGTCGTTTCAAATTTTTCTGTAGAAATAATAATTGTTGTAAATCATTCTGAAAATGCAAATAAAGAGGTGATGGATTTAAGTTTGAAAAACATTATTGATTTAAATAACTTGTCAAAAAAACACATTTTAAAAAATATTAGTGTTTTTCCTATTTACATTTCAGATCTTAAAGACAAACATGCCGGTGTTGGATGGGCTAGAAAAATAGGTATGGATGAGGGTTTAAGGCGTTTTAAAGAACTTAATAAAGATGGAGTTTTAGTTGGTTTTGATGCCGATTCAAAAGTTAAGTCAAATTACTTTTCCGAAATACATGATTTTTTTTCTCAAAAATCAAATTTAGGGGCTTCGATATATTTTGAACACCCAATAAAAGACAAAAATTTTTCTGAAGCACAATTGTTTAATATATCCTGTTACGAATTGCATTTGAGGTATTATAAAAATGTTTTGAAATATTGTGGTTTCCCATATGCTTACCATACTGTTGGTAGTTCCTTTGCAGTTCGTGCATCAGCTTATGCTAAACAGGGTGGGATGAATAGAAGAAAGGCAGGTGAAGATTTTTATTTCATTAATAAAGTAATTAAGGGTGGTGGGTATGGAGAAATAAACAACACTAACGTTATTCCATCGCCAAGAATGTCTGATAGAGTACCATTTGGAACCGGCAGAGCTATGTTAGAGGCAAATGAGGGAAAAACAGACTTGACTTTAACGTACTGTTTTGATGTTTTTAAAATTTTAAAGGATTGGATTGACCTAATTGAAGATGGAGTCTATCAATACAATTCGTTTCCATTGTTAATTAAAAAGTTTATTGATGAATCATCTTGGAATGAGAGTTTAATTCAGTTGAAAAACAATACAAATTCTAACAAAAGCTTTTTAAAAAGGTTTTATGCAAAATACGATGCATTTTGGGTGTTGAAATTTGTTCATTTTTCTAGAGATAATTTCTATCCAGATTCTAGTCTGTTAGTTAATGTTAATAGCTATTTGTTTACTATTGAAGAGGTTTCATTTAAAAATATAACTCAACAGTTGGTTTATTTAAGGAGCATCGATAAAGGCCAAAAAAAAAGGGATTCCTAAGAATCCCTTTTCAAGTAAAAACAACAAGTTAATTTATTTTATAGAATCAATTACAGCTTTGAATGCTTCAGGGTGATTCATTGCTAAGTCGGCAAGAGTTTTTCTGTTAAGCTCAATACCTTTAGCGTTAATTTTCCCCATAAATTCAGAATAACTCATATCGTACAATCTTGCACCTGCGTTAATTCTTTGAATCCAAAGTGATCTAAAGTTTCTTTTTTTGGTCCTTCTATCTTTATAAGCATGAGAAAGTCCTTTTTCTACAGCATTTTTAGCAACTGTATGTACATTTTTTCTTCTTCCGTAGTAACCTTTGGCAAGTTTTATAACTTTTTTTCTTCTTGCTTTAGCTGCTACACTATTTACTGATCTAGGCATAATTTTTAATATTTTGGTTGATAGCGTTAGTTATCTAATCTTATCTTTCTGACTATAAACCGGGTTTAACATTTAGTAACCAAGAATAATTTTAAGCACAAAGTTGTAACTTAATATTCTTTAAATCTGACTTGTGAACTAATCCAGCTTTTGTCAAATTTCTTTTTCTTTTAGTTGCTTTTTTAGTCAAAATGTGACTCTTAAAAGCATGTTTTCTTTTAATTTTCCCACTGCCAGTGAATTTAAATCGCTTTTTAGCACTGGAGTTGGTTTTCATTTTAGGCATAACTTATATATTGTGTTGTTCTTACTTTTATTTTTTCTTAATAGGATTGATCATGACAATCATTTTCTTTCCTTGTAATTCTGGCATTTTCTCAATAACACCATATTCTTCTAATTCTTGCGCAAATTTAAGTAAAAGTATTTCACCTCTATCTTTGTAGATAATTGATCTTCCTTTAAAGAATACAAATGCTTTAAGTTTTGCACCGTCTGATAAAAACTTAATGGCATGTTTTAATTTAAATTGAAAATCGTGTTCATCTGTATTTGGTCCGAATCTAATTTCTTTAATTACAACTTTAATCTGTTTGGATTTAAGTTCTTTTTGCTTTCTTTTTTGCTCGTATAAAAACTTTTTGTAGTCAGTAATTTTACATACTGGAGGTTTTGCATTAGGTGAAATCTCAACTAAATCCAACTCCATGTCTTCAGCCATTTGAACAGCTTTAGCTGTAGGGTACACCCCTTGCTCTATGCCTTCACCAACTACTCTTACTTCAGGAACTCTGATTCTTTCGTTGATTCTATGCGGGTCTTCTTTGATTACCCTTCCTCTATTTGGTCTTCTATGTCTGATGTTATTGTTTTTTAATTATACTTACTTTTTACCATTTTATTCAAAATGGGCAATATTTTCATGAATTTGATCTTGAATGAGTTTAGTAAACTCTTCTACAGTAAATTGTCCAATATCACCTTTTGCTTGTTGTCTAACAGAAACTCTGTTCTCTTTTGCTTCTTTCTCTCCTACAATTAGCATGTAAGGAGTCTTTTGAAGTTCGGCATCACGTATTTTTCTGCCAATTTTTTCGTTCCTTTCGTCAACAAGTCCGCGAATATCGTAATTTTTTAGAAGTTTTGAAACTTCTTTTGCATATTCATTGTAGTGTTCGCTAATTGGAAGTATCGTAAATTGTTCTGGACTAAGCCAAAGTGGGAATTTTCCTGCGGTGTGTTCAATCAATAATGCAATAAATCTTTCAAGAGATCCAAATGGAGCACGATGAATCATTATAGGTCTGTGTTTTTCATTGTCTGAGCCAGTATATTCAAGTTCAAATCTTTCTGGTAAATTATAGTCAACTTGAATTGTGCCCAATTGCCAAGACCTATTCAAAGCATCCTTAACCATGAAATCTAATTTTGGTCCATAAAATGCTGCTTCTCCATATTCAATTACTGTTTTAAGGTTTTTCTCATTAGCAGTTTTTATTATGGCAGCTTCAGCTTTGTTCCAATTTTCTTCCTTGCCAATATATTTTTCTGGTTTTTCTGGGTCACGCAATGAAATTTGTACAACAAAGTCTTTAAAATCTAATGCTTTAAAAACATACAATACCAAGTCAATTACCTTTTTAAATTCGTCTTCTAATTGATCAGGTCTACAAAATATATGTGCATCATCTTGAGTAAAACCTCTTACTCTAGTTAATCCATGAAGTTCGCCACTTTGTTCGTAACGATAAACGGTTCCAAATTCAGCATATCTAACTGGTAAATCTTTATATGATTTCGGAGATGCTTTAAATACTTCACAATGGTGTGGACAATTCATTGGTTTCATTAGGAATTCTTCGCCCTCATGAGGTGTTTTTATGGGTTGAAACGAATCTTCACCGTATTTGTCATAATGTCCTGAACAAACGTATAAGTCTTTATGTCCAATATGAGGAGTTGAAACTGGAAGATAACCTGCGCTGACCTGAGCTTTTTTAAGGAAATCCATCAATCTTTCTCTAAGTTCTGCACCTTTAGGAAGCCATAAAGGAAGTCCCATTCCAACTCTTTCTGAAAAAGTAAAAAGTTCCAATTCCTTTCCTAATTTTCTATGATCTCTCTTTTTAGCTTCTTCAATTTGTTCTAAATGAAGATTTAATTCTTTTTGTTTTTGAAACGTAACTCCGTAAATCCTAGTAAGTTGTTTGTTATTTTCATCGCCTCTCCAGTAAGCACCAGCAATGTTTAAAAGTTTGACAGCTTTAATGAAGCCGGTGTGAGGTATATGGGGACCTCTGCATAAATCTGTGAAATTACCTTGGCTATAAAAAGTTATTTCTCCATCATTTAGGTCATTTATTAATTCGAGTTTATATGGGTCATTTTTCTTCGTAAAATATGCTATGGCATCTTCTTTTGAAATACTTTCTCGAATAAAAGCATTTTTTTCCCTAGCTAATTCTAATATCTTTTTCTCAACTTCTATTAAATCTTTTTCAGAGATTTCATAATCACCAAAATCTATATCATAATAAAAACCATTTTCAATTGGTGGTCCTATTGCTAATTTAATTCCAGGATAGATAGATTCAAGTGCTTCAGCCATTAAGTGAGCGCTACTGTGCCAAAATGTTGACTTTCCTTGATTGTCTTTAAATGTTAGTAATTTAAAATTAACGTCTTCATTTATCTCTCTGTTGATGTCCCAAATTTCACCATTAATTTCAGCGGCTAAAACTTGTCTGGCTAAGCCTTCGCTTATTGATTGTGCAATTTCAAAAGAGTTGGTTCCTTTATTTACTTTTCTTTTGCTTCCGTCAGGTAATGTTATCTCAATCATTAAGGATTAATTTTTTACAGTTGGCAAATATAATGATTTAACAGAGATGAGAATGATGTTAAAGAAATATTCATTTACTTTGTTTGAGTATGAGCAAAGAAATACTAAAAAGATACCACCAAACCAACCATTTTGGAGCCAATTTGGGTATCGAATTAAACATTACGGAGCCAGGTAATATCAATTACGAAGTTGAAGTAAAAAAACATCATTTAGCAACAATGCATTCTGCGCATGGTGGATTTCTTGCAGCCATAATGGATCAGGTTGTAGGTACTTCTGCTTTATCAATGGCAACTTTGGATGGAAACGTAGTTTCTACTGTAGAATTAAAAATGAATTTTTTAAACGGAGCTTTTTTAGGAGATAAGTTGTTGGCTACAGGCTTGGTTTTAAAAAAAGGAAAAAAATTGATTGTGGTTGAAGGAAAAATTTTTAATCAAAATCAACAATTGTTAGTGACTGGGTTAGCTACTTTAAATGTTTATCCTTTCGATAAAAGCGATATGAATTTTAAATAATTAATTGAAATGAAAAAATATCTGTTATTACTATTGTCAGTGTTGATGTTAAGTTCATCAATTTCTAAAAAGAATAAAGAAAAAGAAAAAACACCATTAGAAAAACTTACTATTAATGGTTTAAAGTTTAGGTCAGTTGGTCCATCTTTAACTGCAGGTAGAATTGCTGATATTGCTGTTAACCCAAACGATAATTCAGAATATTATTTAGCTGTAGCTTCTGGTGGGGTTTGGAAAACATCAAATGCTGGAAATACCTACCATCCAATTTTTGATTCTCAAGGTTCCTACAGTATTGGTTGTGTTACTATTGATCCTTCCAATGAACATGTTGTTTGGGTTGGAACAGGAGAGAACAATAATCAAAGGAGTGTTGCATATGGTGACGGTGTGTATAAAAGTGAAGATGGAGGAAAAACATGGAAAAATAAGGGTTTAAAAAATTCTGAGCATGTAGGGATGATTAAGGTTCATCCAAACAATTCAAATTGTGTTTTTGTTGCTGCTTACGGCCCTTTATGGTCATCTGGTGGTGAAAGAGGGTTGTATAAATCTGATGACGGTGGAGAGAATTGGGGACTTGTTTTAGAAGTTGATGAACATACTGGAGTTAATGAGTTACATATTGATCCAAATAATCCAAATATTATGTACGCTACTGCTCATCAAAGAAGAAGACATGTTTACACATATGTTGGAGGTGGACCTGGTTCAAAGATGTATAAGTCTAAAGACGGTGGTAAAAACTGGTTTGAATTAAAAAGTGGATTACCCAATTCAATTATGGGAAGAATTGGAATGGCTGTTTCACCTGTTAACCCTGATGTATTGTATGCTGTAATTGAGGCTGAAAAAGATAAGCAAGGTCTATATAAATCTATCGATAGAGGTGCAAGTTGGTCTAAAGTTAATAAGTATGTTACAAGTGGTAATTATTATCAAGAAATAGTTTGTGATCCTAAAGATGAAGATGTTCTTTATTTTATGGATACATGGTTGCATCACAGTGATGACGGAGGAAAAACAGTTGTTAAAACTGGTGAGAAAAGTAAGCATGTTGATAACCATTGTATGTGGATAGATCCTTCTAATACTAAACATTGGATTGTTGGATGTGATGGTGGTGTTTATGAAACATGGGATAAAGCTTCAAATTGGAGCTTTAAACCTAATTTGCCAATTACTCAATTTTATAAAGTAGCAGTAGATAACGACTTTCCTTTTTACAATATTTATGGGGGAACTCAAGACAATAACAGTTTGGGTGGTCCTTCAAGAACCATTAATAATCATGGTATTAGAAATGCCGACTGGTACATTACTAATGGTGGTGATGGCTTTGAAAGTGCTATCGATCCAAAAGACCCAAATATTGTTTATGCTCAGTCCCAATATGGTTGGTTGGTTAGGTACGATAGGTTATCTGGTGAAAAGGTAGGTATTAAGCCAATGGCTAAAAAAGGTGAAAAAGCATTGAGATGGAATTGGGATGCTCCCTTATTGATTAGTCCTCACAATAACAAGAGGTTGTATTTTGCTGCAAATAAGTTATTTATAAGTGACAATAGGGGAGATGAGTGGAAATGCATTAGTGGTGATTTGTCAAGACAAATTGATAGAAATAAATTAAAAGTGATGGGTAGAGTTCAAAGTGCTGATGCTATTATGAAGAATAAATCTACCACTATGTTTGGTAATGTTGTTGCTTTAGATGAGTCTCCTATTAAAGAAGGGCTTTTGTATGTAGGTTCTGATGATGGTTTGATACATGTAAGTCAAAACAATGGGAAAGACTGGAGCACAATAAAAAGTATTAAAGGAATTCCTGATACTACCTATGTAAATGCATTGTTAGCTTCCCAACATGTTGAAGGTAAAGTTTTTGCTGTTTTTAACAATCATAAAAGAGGAGATTTTAAGCCATATGTTCAGGTTAGTTTTGATAATGGAAGTACTTGGAGATCAGTAACTTCAAACCTTCCAATTAAAGGAACAGTATATGATATTGCTGAAGATCATATTGATCCAAATTTATTGTTTGTGGGGACTGAATTTGGTGTCTTTTTTACCATTGATGGAGGTAAAGAATGGAAGCAACTTAAAGCTGGATTACCTAC
>JAQWRG010000063.1 GCA_029243855.1 Flavobacteriales bacterium
ATTGACATTCTTATTTCTAAACTTTCATACAAAGCATCTAAAGCCTTTTCATAATCTTTCAGCTCAAGATAATCTCTGCCTATGTTGGCCAACGCAATTGACGCACTGTTTACGGCATTGTTCAACTTACGGTTGTAGTCCAAGCATTGTTGGTGATAATCTAAAGCCGTATTGTACTCTTCTAATCGATAATAAACCTCACCAATATTATTATAAGCCTTTGCTAAACCATGCGAATCTAAAATGGATTCATACATTTCTAAAGATTTCTTGTAGTACTTTAACGCATCATCGTATTCTTCTTGCTCTTTTCTAATTACACCAATTAAATTATAAGAGTTGGCAATTCCACTTTTGTTGTCAATATCTAATTGCAATTTCAAAGACTGCTGAAAAGACTGCAAAGCCGAAGAGTAGTTGGCTTTAAAATACTTGGAAGCTCCTTTAGCATTTAAGGCTTTTGACATCCATTTTTTATCCCCTAAACCTTTAGCGTATTCATAAAGCAACTCTCCCAATGCATGAGCGCTATCCAAATCCGAACCCATAAAGCCCCAAGCCAATTCATTGATTGCTTGTTTTCTTAACTTACTGGGTTGTGAAGTATCAGACCAAACTTTCCACAAGGAGTCTTTGGTTTGAGCTATTGCATTAAAACTCAAAAAAAGAGCAAAAATAACAAGGAAGGTATTTCTAAATTTAAACGTCATAAATGGTTATCCATCTATTTTGTTGTAAGCTGCTCTGCTTAGCGGTTCGTATTCTTTGTGCTCGCCCAACAAAACCAATTCGTCATCATTTGTAATTCGATGGCTGTAATGGGCAAGATTACCAGTTTTGGTACAAATGGCGTGAACTTTGGTTACAAATTCAGCAACAGCCATTAAATTGGGCATTGGGCCAAATGGCTTTCCTTTAAAATCCATATCTAAGCCTGCCACAATTACTCTTAACCCGATATTAGCCAATTGATTGCATACGTCTACAATAGAATCGTCAAAAAACTGTGCTTCATCAATGGCTACCACCTCAACTCCTTCAATCAAATCTAAAATTTTAGAAGCAGACGACACTGGAAAAGAATCAATAGCATTGGCATCGTGAGAAACTACTTTTTTTTCATCGTACCTGACATCGGTTTGAGGTTTGAAAATTTTTATGTTTTGATTGGCAAACTGTGCTCTTTTTAATCTCCTTATCAACTCCTCCGTTTTACCAGAAAACATGGACCCACAAATCACTTCAATCCAACCCAATTGCTCTTTATGATTGACTGTATTTTCTAAAAACATATATTCAGATTATTGTAAGTAATAAATATAATAAAGAAAAAGAGGAAATGTACGTTTTAGCAATAAAGTGCTTTAATCCTTACAATACTTATCCAATAAAAACTGAAATGCTGAAACATCAAACCCCATATCTTCAGCACTAATCCAATCATCACACGCTCCAATAACATCGCCCATTTCTAGTTTCAGAATTCCTCTATCAATATAGAAAGGACCTTGAGAACCGTCAATTTCGATGGCCTTGTCATAATCTGCCAAAGCCAAAGTATCTTTTCCTAAAATCTTTTGTAAAAAACCTCTATTTAAAAAAGCAGCAGCGTAATTTGAATCAATTGAAATAGCTATATCTAAATCAAAAATAGCCAATTTATATTCTCCAAGAATTTCTCTGAGTTCAGCTCTATTGTTATACGCTAACGCATCTAAAGGATCTACTTCAATGGCCTTATTAAAATCATCCAACGCATTATCATATCGGTGCATTTCTAATTCTAACTCTCCTCTATTGGCATATAAAATAGCCTGCGTTGAATCCTTTAAAATGGCATTATCAAATACCTCAATGGCTTTTTGATAATTATTTTCCAACTCATAGCATTCCGCTAAATTGTTAAGTGTAAAAACATTATCCCCATCGATTTCAACTGCTTTTAAAAAAAACAATTCGGCACTATCCAATTGATTTTTAGCTTCGTAAACTTCACCAATGTTGTTAATTGCAATGGCATTTTTAGCATCTAAATCGTAAACTTTTTGATAAAGACTTAGAGCACTATCGTAATCACCTGCCATAAAAAAAGAATTTCCTTCTCTGATTAACAGCGTTAAGTCAACACTAGGTGCCTTGTTGTTACATGAAAAAATCAAAAACAAACTCAACAATATGTAGGTGTAACTAAACTTCATTAATTATTAAACTAAAATATTAAAAAATCTGTTCTTCTGTTCTTTGATCTATTTTCATTGCTATCGTTACTATATTTTGGACTTGTTTCTCCATACCCTTTAAAAGTTAATCGATCTGGATTTATAGAAAGTTCCAATAAAAATTCCATAACTGAAAATGCTCTGTCCATAGATAAAGCCATATTTGATTCATCTGCCCCAACATCATCGGTATGACCTTGAATTTCAACCTTCAATTCCTTGTTATCTTTCAACCAATTGGCAAAACCTTTAATTACTAATTTAGAAGATTCTACTATTTTCGAAGAATTGGTTTCAAACAATATATCGTCAATAGTATAAGAAGCCCCAGATACTATAGGATTTATTTCAATTTCTTTGTTTTTAATAAATGAAGACTCTACTTCTTCTTCTTTTATATAAATAGACTCATAAGCAGCGCCTTCTGATTGCAATTCTAAAAGAACGTCCCCTTTCACCTCTTCTACATTTGCAATAGCAATAAACTCACCGTCATCTTCAATTGAAATTGCTTGTTCTATGGCTTTTCCTGTAGAATCTCTAAGAACCAATTTAGTTTTTTGATTTTGCTGTTCGTCAACACTATTGCTTGTCCCTTTAAGAAGAACTACTTTATCTGGTTTTGCTTTTTCTGGAATAGTAAAATAATAGATATCTTTGCCTCCAGCTCCTCCTTCTCTTTGGGATGAAAAATATCCATACCTTCCATCAGTACTCACAATTAAAGCTTCTTCTGCACCTTCACTATTAACCGGGTAACCAATGTTTTCTGGTTCAGACCATTTTCCATTGGAGATGTTTTTTTTACTGAAGAAAATATCAAAATCACCAGCACCCCATCTGTTATCTGAGGATTCAGAAACTAAATACAACGTTCTACCATCAGGATGAATAAAAGGCGACTTGTCACTTTCGGCAGTATTTATTGGAGTTCCAATGTTTTTAGCTGGTCCCCATTTTCCATTTTCTTGTCTTTCAGAATAATAAATATCAATTTTACCATATCCTCCTGGCCTTGCTGAAGCAAAGTACAACGTTTTACCATCGGCTGACAAAGACGGTTGTGCTTCCCAACTTTGTAAACCATTGATATTTGGACCTAAATTTTCTAAAGCTGTCCATTTGAATTCTATGGTGTCAAATTTTGTGCTTTTATCAATAATTTGATAGGTAGATTTATAAATATCACAATTAAAGTATCCCCCATTAGGCATACAGGCACATATGTACAATTCTTTATTGTTGATAGAGAGCGTTGCTCCTCCATATTTAGCGCCTTCATTAAATGGAGAACCTAAAACCAAACCTTTTTCAAATGGGCTTGAAACACCTTCTCGTTCGCTAACGGTAAATTCCTGAATCACTTTACTAACCAAATCTCCTTTTATCTGCGGTTGGTACTCACGAGTATAGTAAATGAGTTCATTATCTGGTGAAATTGTAGGAAGCACCTCGTTTTTATCACCTTCTGAAATTTCTTTTAACAAGTGTGGAGTAAAGGGAACTGGGTTGGAATAAAAATCACAATAAAATTGAGACATTACCAACGATTGTTCAACAGAAGCCTTTTGATCTTTATAGTTTATGGATAGTTTTTTAGAATTATCTGTTGGAAAATCTAAAAATTTTTGAAAATAAGTAACGGCTTCACAATCTTCTTTTTCTGTATAATAGATAAGACTTAAATAGTAATAAACATCCACATGGTAAGATGGACAAAGCTGTTCTAACTTCAAAAAATATCTTTTAGGAAAATCTAAATTTTCACCATTAGCATATCTTCTTCTGAAGGACATTTTTCCTAATTCCCATATACAAGGAAGACATTCCTCGTCAATTTCTAAAGCATCTTTAAAATACTTTACACGATGTCTATAGTCGTATTTTTTATAGTTTTTACCCTTGTCAAATAGCTTTTTTACGCTTGAAGATACTTCAACCTGACAAGGCTCAACATCTTGAGAAAAAACACTACAATTAATTGAAAATAATAATATAACAAGTACTATTCTATTCATCAACTTCAGTTTCTAAATCTTCACCAAAGCCATCTTCAGTTGATGCAACAATAGCGGCAACTGAGGCATCTCCAGTAACGTTAACAACTGTTCTACACATATCCAAAATTCTATCAATAGGGAAAATAATAGCAATCCATAGAGGATTTAATCCTACAGACTCCAAAACAACCATCATTAATATCAACCCAGCACTAGGAATTGCTGCAGCACCAATTGACGCTATGGTTGCAGTACCAACAATTATAAGTTGTTGAGCAATACTTAAATCAACCATGTGAAATTGAGCCAAAGCAACAACCGCTATGCCTTGATACAAACTGGTTCCATCCATATTGACGGTAGCTCCTATTGGAAGAACAAAGCTTGTGGTAGACTTTGAAACTTTTAAATTATTTTGCAAACAACCCATAGTTACTGGCAATGTAGCTACAGAAGAACTTGTACTGAAAGCTGTTATTTGAGCATTTTTAACCCCTTTCAAAAACTTGCCATAACCTAAGCCAGTCAATAGTTTCACAAGAGTTGGATACACAAGAAAAGCCATCGTAAGCAAACCTGCTACAACAACCGAACCATACCAAAGGTAAAACTTCATTAACTCAGCAAATTTAGCTGGATCAGTTCCAGCAGCTTTAACTATTTGTCCAGCCATTAATGCGAAAACAAAAAACGGCATGGCTTTCATAATTACCATTACCATTTTTACAAAAACTTCATTTAAACCTTCAACCAGGTCCATTACTGGCTTCGCTTTGTCTTTTGGTATCATGGACAACACTGCTCCAAACAATATTCCAAAGAAGATTATTTGCAACATTTTACTATCAGTTAACGACCTAAATATATTAGATGAAAAAACATCTTCTAAAGCGCTCAAAGGACCTTTTGTTTTTTCGTTTTCGCTTTTTTTAACTTTATCGGCAACCCATTCTGACATTTCCTCACCTTTTAAACGAGCTTCTACTTCAGCTATTTTATCGGCTAAATCTGGATTCGACAAAAAGTTAATCTCATCCACTCTTTCTACTTGTGGGTTTTCACGCAACCAAATTTCGTATTCAATTCTTTTTTCGGTTCGTATTTCTACAGATTGATTTTCACCTGGTTTTACAAGGTTTACATAAACCAACCCTAAAGAAACGGCAAACAAAGTTGTTACCAAATACAATCCAAGAGTTTTAATTCCCATTCTCCCCAACTGGGTAATATCTTTGAGAGATATGATTCCTGATATTATAGAAAACAAAACCAAAGGAACGGCTATCATTTTCAACAAATTGATAAAGATATTTCCAAAAGGATTGATGTAATCCATAGTGAAAGTAATCCAATCATTTGCTACTGCAAACCAGGCATAAACAGCACCAAGCACAAGACCTATGATTACTTGCCAATGAAGGGCTAATTTTTTATCTTTTGCTTTCATAACTTAACTGTTCTGTTCAATAATAAATGATCTAAAATAACCAAAGCGGCCATAGCTTCAACAATGGGGACAGCTCTTGGAACAACGCAAGGGTCGTGCCTTCCCTTTGCTTTTAAAACTACATTGTCACCAGCTTCATTTACCGTATTTTGAGAGGAAAGAATAGTAGCCACAGGCTTAAAAGCAACTTTAAAGTAAATATCCTCACCATTAGAAATACCACCTTGAATTCCACCAGAATGGTTTGATTTGGTATGCAAACTGCCTTTTTCAGTAACAAACTCATCGTTGTGTTGTGAACCAAGCATTTTTGTACCCTCAAAACCTGATCCATATTCAAAGCCTTTAACGGCATTGATAGATAACATTGCTTTTCCTAAATCTGCATGTAACCTGTCGTAAACGGGTGCACCTAAACCAGCTGGAGCACCAGAAATAGTACAAAAGACTTGACCTCCAACAGAGTCTCCATTTTTTTTAATGTCTTCAATAAATGAAATCATTTTAACGGCAGTTGCCTCATCAGGGCACCTGACTATGTTGGATTCAACAACGGCTCTTAGGCTTTCATTAGACATCTCCTTATCAACATTACAAGCTATATTACCAACAGCACAAACATAGGCGATAACATCAATTTTATAATAAGCAAGAATCTGTTTGGCTATGGCTCCAGCAATAACCCTATTGGCTGTTTCTCTTGCCGATGACCTACCTCCACCTCTATGGTCTCTATTACCATATTTTTGATGATAAGTGTAATCTGCATGTGAAGGTCTAAAGACATTTTCTAAATCACCATAATCTTTACTCTTTGCATCTTTATTCTTAATCAAAAAACCAATCGGTGTTCCCGTTGTATGTCCATCGTAAATCCCAGACACAAATTCAACAATATCAGATTCTTTTCTAGCTGTTGTAACTTTACTTTGACCTGGTTTTCTTCTATCTAAATCATGCTGAATAGCATCAAAATCTAGTTTCAAGCCTGAAGGACAACCGTCAATTACTCCACCAATAAATGGCCCATGAGACTCTCCAAAAGTAGTTAGTTTAAATACCTGTCCAATACTGTTTCCCGACATACAACAAAGATAGTAATAGATTAAAGTTAATCATTCAATTGAAAATGATATTTACTTCTTTAAATTATTAATGAAATCATTCATAATTAGCACATGTTTTGTAGATAAAACATTAAAATGAAAATGCAACCAGTATTGATCACTATCGTCCAATTCAACATTAAAGACAGCATTGTTGTTTTGAATAAATAATGGATGATTCATTATTTCTAATTTATAATAATTAACAGATTCATCATGATTATTAGAATCTAATAAAATAGATTTACTAACATCAAACAAATCAGCTGAAACAAGGGTAAACGAACCTGAAAACAAGGTGGAATACTTAACGTTTTTTCTTTCTCCTTTTTCAGTTCTGACCTCCACATAGGTAGTATAGTACTGAATAACATTTGAAGAATTTTTATTGTAATTGATCTTTTGATTAACCAAAAATCCGTATTGAACACGAATAACCAATCCAAAAAGAAAGTTTTTTAAAAAATCCCAAATCAATAGGGTAATCAAAAGCACAACGGAGCCAACAATTATATAATTATCATTTAAAGAGTGGGCTACTTTTAACAACACAAAAACCATCCATACCAAAGATGTAATTATGTTAAAAAAGAAGAAAAATCTTTTTTGAGAAGGATGGTTCTTCAAGAATAAATTAAATACGTACTTAATAAAACTTATTATTCCAAAAAGAATTAGAAATTGTAAAACAGCAATTATTATGTAGGATATTACAGTCATAATTAAGATTTAAGCATACCCTTTCCTTTAAAATACTTCATCAAATATGGCAATACAACGGGGTTAACCGTTATATAATTTGAAGAAATTGTTATTAATTTCTCACTATCTAAAAGACCAATTTTAGTATTGATTTGATCAGGTGACAAATGAATCAATATATTTTCTAAGTCATTTTTAGTTGATTTCTTATGTAGAATTAATAGTATTAATATGATCTTTTCATCTGCGCTA
>JAQWRG010000095.1 GCA_029243855.1 Flavobacteriales bacterium
CTACTTGCATTTGGATCCATAAAATGTGTACATACTGTCACACTTCCTGTAGCACCATTAGGTCTGTAATAAGGGCTAGAAATTGGAGCTCCAACAGAATCAACAGATGCTGTAGAGTAAACAGTATTGCTTATGTAGAAAGTCATACTGTAGCTATTGTCTACTGGAAATTCATCAACCATTCCTGCATCAGAAACAGTATAAGTTAAAGTATATCCACCAACAGCATAAGATGCTTGTGAAAATGTTGGTAATGAAAAGTAAACACTGTCATTACTTGCAACAACTGCTTCAGATGATGTTTGGTCATAAACAAGTGCACCATTATATTCAATTTGTGCATTAACAACAACTGAATCTTGATCTAAGTTACCTGGGTTACTAACAAAAGCACCAAGTTGAACTTCATATTCAGTTTGGTCAGCAGCAAGTGCAGCAGGCATTGAAGCAGCTTCAGGAATTACAACGTCAGCAGCATTAACCGCCAAGTTATTGTCGTAGTTTCTTGTTCCTATGAATACCACTACTGGGCCATTAGCCATCTCATTAGCTAGAATTAGTCCCGTAGCATCTTCAATAAAAATGGCTGGAATTGTAACGTTTGCTCCATCAACTCCAGGCGCCATGTTTACTAAACCTGGTTCTCTGTTGATGATAATAGCAGCAACGGCACCAGCGTTTTCAGCATTTAAAATTTTTGTTCCAAATTCACAAGTATTTCTGTAGATAACAGCAATTTTTCCTGTTAAATCATTAATTAAAGGATTACATCCTTCAGCACCCACAGAGTTTCCTTGAGCATTTGTGTTTGTGTCTCCATCGTCAACAAACATTAGTGTGTCCATAACAGCATTAGCTGTGTCTAAAAGGTCAGGGCCTCCCCAACCTCCAGAGGGTTCTGTATATGTAAAGCCGTAAGTTCCAAATATTGAAGCAGGTGCTTCAACAGAAAAGACCACTTGTTGAGCAGTCAAACTTATAGCTGACAGAACAATAAAATAAGTTCCTAGTAATAGTTTTTTCATGAAAATAGTTTTAGATTAAGTAATAGTTATTGTAAAAATAAGAAATTATTATTCAATAAAAAACAATCAACTGAGGTTAATTAAATTAAAGCTTAAATATTACATCATATAATCCCATAAAAAAAGGGTAGCTAACATAGCTACCCTTAGAGATAATTTCGAAAAAACTTACGTTATTTAATAACTACTCTTTCAGAATTAGTTCCATTAACATTTGAAATTTCAATGATGTAAACTCCATTTCCATTTTCAGTTAAATCTATTACAACTGATGAAGAAGAAGAAGTAGAATAAACCATTTTTCCTACAACATCATAGATAACTATATTGTTTTCAATGTTATTTAGATTTTCAATATTAACCAATCCATTAGATGGATTAGGGTAAACCGAAATATCTTGGTTTGTGTTTTCATCAACACCTACTGACCATGAATCTCCCATTAACATTCTAATTGCAAATGCATTACCATTAGTATATGATTGGTCATTTGGATAATATATTGCACTAGCCCAAGCTGGTTGTGAAACTGAGTTATCATCTACAACTCTTATGTCATATGTATTAGCTAAACTATTCATTTCAACAGCAGCATAATATACACCAGGATCTAAAGAAATATTTCCCCATAAAGATGTTTGATTAACGTCATCCCAACCTAATTTTTCTACAAAAGGAATATCTATATATCCATTTGCTACATCAGTAGCAGAAACAGTTAATAAATCAGAAGTATAAAATGCAGCAGCAAAAATATTACCTGCCATAAATTGTACAGTATCCATGATGTGTGCTGTAACTTCAGCCCCAGCAACAGTTCCTGTAGCAAGCATAACTCTTAATCCAGAAACTACTTCAGTTTGCTTAATTGTGTAACATGTAGCTAATATTGCTCCATCAGCAAAACTTCCATCAGTCCATGAGTTTGTTCCAAGTGAAACTAAGTTTTCATAAGCAGGAGGGTGAATTCCAATTCCATCCATTGAATAAATGTCAGATGTTATTTCAAAATTTCTTAAGTATTCGTTATCACCAAAAGTAGCACCACCAACAGTATCGTTGTCAGAAGTTACTGTATAAGTTCCTTCGTAAAGACCAACAGCAAGAGATAACGTTTCATTAGTCTCTACAACATAAGATGAGTCAGCTTCAATTAAAGCAATTGTTGGGTTACTTGAAAAAGAAACAAAATCAGCATCTACAGAAATGTTTGTTTGATCATAAACACCATCATTTGCAACTACAGCACCAACAATCCAATCAGAATCAACTTGTGTTAATGGAGTTCTTCCATATTCAGTTCCACCATTGTTGGTTCCTGAAATCCAAGCAGTAACTGCTTCAACATTGTTAGCATCTTTTCTAGTGATTTTCACATCATCAACAGCCCAGTACCAAGCCCAGTAATCGTTGTCATCATAGTAAAATTGAATTAAAACTTGAGATGAATTACCACAAGTTGCAGATACATCATAACTTGTTATTTCAGGGTTTCCAGAGTTTTGATCGTTTGGATAACCAGCATTGTTCGTAATTTCATATTCTGTCCAGTTGGCTCCGTTGTCACCAGATACTCTTACACCTCTAGTGTCTTGCCACCATCTGTAGTTATGAGAAAATGTTAAAACAACATTTGGTTCAGCAGATAAATCAACAGGAACCGTAAGCGTTGCCTGTGTAATAATTTGAGTACCATCTCCATCAGCACCACCAGATGCATCTGAGTTGATAAACAAATAACCGTTAGAAGCTGTAGCAGCATTAAAAGGTGCTAAAACTGAAACAGGTATTAACCCTGGATTTGTTTCGATGGTCCATTGATCTGGAATAGTACCTGTGCTTGTTATAGCCCAGTCACTTGCCGTTGAAAAGTCGTTTTCCCAAAGTGTAATTCCTTTTTGAGAAACGTTATTAGTAGGTTTAATAACACTTAAATCAGTGTTTTGCTTTGTTAAAATTGGAGCTTTTATCTTTCCGTTTTGAGCAGAAACACCAGCACCAACCGTTAATGAGATTAATAAAATGTATAGTTTTTTCATGTTTGATTTGATTAAAATTTTAGCCCAACAAAATTAATAAAAAAATATCAATGTATTGTTGAGCTAAAAAATGGGTTATTTTAAGATTATTTTTTCTGTATAGGTTTTATTGTTATTTAGTACTTCAATAATGTATGCACCTTTATTATATGAAGATAAATCAATGTTACTGTTTGATTGAAGTCTTTCAGATAATATAAGTTTACCTGTAATGTCATATATAGACACAATGTTAGTAAGGTTATTATCCGCATTTATTGTTATTACACCGTTTGACGGGTTAGGGTAAATAGAGATGTTACTTGCAGTTTCTGTAATTCCTACATTCCCATCACTTAACTTCATTCTAATAGCAAATGCATTTCCATTGGTGTAACTTGTTGGAGTTGGTACTTGTAATCCAAAATGTATTGCACTTGCCCAACCTGGCTGATTAACTGTGTTGTCATCAATAACACCAATTGGATAGGTATTGTTTAAGCTATTCATTTCTATAGCTACAAAATATGCGCCTGGATTGATTTGAAATTCTTCCCAAGTATTGGTATTGGTTGTTGGATCCCATCCAGCGTTAATTACAGTTGGAATTTCAATAAATCCATTAGAAACATCTGAAGATTGAACTGTAATTACATCTGATGTATAAACGTCATTTGTGTAAATCACGCTATTAATGAAACTAGCTGTATCTAAAATATGAAGTATAACTTCTGCACCAGCCATTGTAGTTGACGTTAGTAAAACTTGAACACTATTTACATATGTTGTTTGTTGAATATCGTACATGGTAGCTACTATAAAGCCATCGCTTGAAGAATTGTCAACTGAAGTTGCCCATGAAAACGTACCTATAGATGCTAATGATTCATACCCAGTAGGATGATTACCTATACCATCTAAAGAATAGATATCATTTGTGATTTCAAAATTTCTTAAAAATGAATTGTCTGTAAAATTAGTTGAACCTAATGTGTCAGCATCAGATGATGTAACAATATCACCACTATATAAACCTACGCTCAATGATAAAGTCTCTAAGTTTTCTATAGCTAAAGATGAATCGTTTTCAATTATAGCAGCTGTTGCTGAAGTTGTAAATGTTGATGGGCCAGTAAAGGTTCCGTTTACATTTATATTTGTTTGGTCTAAAGCACCGTAGTTGTAAACATATGATCCTACAAAATAATTTGGTTCAACTTGAGAAACTGGAGTTCTTCCATACTCAACACCATTGCTGTTTTCTCCAAAAATCCATGACGATATATTTTGAATGTCGTTATCTGGTAATACTGTTATTTTAACATCATCAACCATCCATCCATAACCAGAACCATAGCTGTCATCGTCACTTTGGTTTAGCCATCTGAATCTAACTTTAGCATTGGCAGATCCACCAACATAATTTGAAATATTTAAAGAAAATACTTCTTGAATTGCAGGGTCATTGGTAGCAACAGCATCGTTTATTAAAACTTGTTGCCATGTTACACCATTGTCGTTTGAAAATTCAACATACGTTTCATCATAATTAAACGCTCTATACCTTTGTTCAAATTCAATAGACACACTTTGGTATCCAGATAAATCAATAGAACTAACCATTTCTAAAGTAGCATCCTGAACATCAACACTTGCAGTTAATAAATATTGAACCCCATTAAATACACCAAACCCATCTGATGCAGAAGTTGATGCCATGGCACCCATATACTGGTCAACATCACTAGGAGTAGTAGAAACAATTTCCCATTGTCCTTGAAGGTTAGGAGCACCAATAGTCCAATTTGAAGCATTATCAAAACTATCTGACCAAATTACAGTTGCAGATTTGTTTTGGTTAGTTTTTTTGCTTGGAGCAGTTTTGGTTTCCGTTAATTCGTTAATAATACTAGGAAAATCAGTATTGGATTTTTGCCCCACAACATTTATAGCTAAAATGGAACATAAAAGTAAAGAGTAATATTTATTCATTTTTATATTTTTTTTTGCAATTATACATTAATTAGTTGAAATCATACAACTTCAGCGCTTTTTTGATAGTCTTCAAGGGGAAGACAACTACAAACTAAATTTCTATCTCCATAGGCATTATCTACCCTACTTACTGGTGGCCAAAATTTAAACATGTACTGAGAAGTAGATGGGTAAGCAGCTTTTTTTCTAGAGTAAGCATGCTCCCATTTCTCTGTTATTAATACCGATGAAGTATGCGGAGAATTTTTTAAAACATTGTCGTTTTTATCTGCATCACCACAAGCAATTTCATCAATTTCATTTTTTATGGCTATCATAGCATTAGCAAAACGGTCTAATTCTTTCAATGATTCACTTTCAGTTGGTTCAATCAGTAAAGTACCTGCTCCTGGGAAACTAACGGTAGGTGCATGAAATCCATAATCGATTAGTCGTTTAGCAATATCTGCAACTTCAACTCCGGCCGTTTTTTTAAAATCTCTACAGTCTAAAATCATTTCATGAGCCACCCTACCATTATTGCCAGTATACAATACATCATAATGGTCAGAAAGTTTCTCTTTTAAATAGTTGGCGTTTAAAATAGCGTATTGTGTTGATTTTTTTAACCCTTCACTACCGAGCAATTTGTTGTATCCGTAAGATATTATAAGAATAAGAGCGCTTCCCCACGGAGCTCCATTTATTGGGTCTATTGCTTTATCTCCACCAGTTTTAATTATTGGATTACCAGGCAAAAAAGGAACTAGGTGTTCAGCAACTCCTATTGGCCCCATTCCTGGTCCACCACCACCGTGAGGAATAGCAAAAGTTTTATGTAAATTTAAATGACATACATCAGCTCCAATGTTGCCAGGAGATGTTAGGCCTACTTGAGCATTCATATTTGCCCCATCCATATATACTTGACCTCCATTTTCATGAATGATTCCAGTTATTTCAATTATACTTTCCTCATATACTCCATGTGTAGATGGATAGGTAACCATCAACGCAGCTAGTCTGTCGCTATTTTCTTCAGCCTTTGCCCTTAAGTCATTTACATCAATATTTCCATTTTCATCACATTTGACAATTACAACATCCATTCCAGCCATCACTGCGCTAGCAGGGTTTGTTCCATGCGCACTACTTGGAATGATACAGATTTTTCTATTGTGATCATTGTTTGCTTGATGATATGCTCTAATAACCATTAATCCAGCATATTCCCCTTGAGCACCACTGTTAGGTTGAAGAGACATTCCACTAAACCCAGTTATGTTGCATAAATCCTTTTCAAGTTCTTCGAAAATTTGTTGGTAACCTTGCGTTTGGCTTGTTGGTGTAAAAGGATGAAGATTAGCAAATTCAGGCCAAGTAATGGGTTCCATTTCTGTAGCAGCATTCAACTTCATAGTACATGATCCTAATGAAATCATGGCATGTGTCAAGGACAAATCTTTATTTTCCAATCTTTTGATGTATCTCATCATTTCTGTTTCAGAATGATAAGAATTGAAAACATTTTGAGATAAAAAATCATCTGTTCTGTCGTTGTTAGAAAGATCACTTAACTCTTTTTGGATTTCGATAGTGACGTTAAAAGCTTTACCCAAAACAGTGCATAGTTTTTCAAGCATTTCCCAAGAAGTAGTTTCGTCAATAGAAATGATGGCCTTATCGTCAATAAATCCAATGTTTATTTCAGCATCTTCTGTATGCTTTTTTATAGCATCTATTTTTTCATTTATACAAACAGTATCAAAATGCTGTCCATTAATTGTGCTTACTCCGGCTTTAATTAATGCGAGCCTAAGCTGATGCGCTTTATTTCTTATTTCTTTAGCGATAAATTTTAGCCCTTCAGGTCCATGAAAAACAGCGTACATGCTTGCCATAACTGCTAAAAGTGCCTGTGCAGTACAAATATTTGATGTTGCTTTTGCTCTTTTTATGTGTTGTTCTCTGGTCTGAAGAGCCATTCTAAGTGCTGGATTCCCTTCACTATCCATAGAAACGCCAATAATTCTTCCGGGAATATATCTTTTGTGGTCTTCTTTACATGCAAAAAAAGCTGCATGTGGCCCACCATATCCCATTGGCACCCCAAATCTTTGAGTAGATCCTACGACTACATCTGCTCCCCAACTTCCAGGACTTGGTAAAAGCACAAGACTCATTATGTCTGCAATAACAGAAACAGGTAAATCTATTTCGTGAGACTTAGATGTCCATGATGAATAATCTTCAACTTCACCAAAGGAGTTTGGATATTGTAAAATAGAACCAAAAAATTCATTTGTAAGTTCGGATTTGTCAGGATTCCCAATTACAATTTCAATACCAAGAGGTTCTGCTCTTGCTATCATTACATTTAAGTTTTGTTTGAATACTTTATCTGAAATGAAAAATTTATTGGCATTGTTTTTAACTTGAGCTCTTGATCTCATATGGAAAAACATCAACATAGATTCAGCAGCAGCAGTTGCTTCATCTAGTAGAGAGGCATTGGCAATCTCCATTCCAGTTAATTCAGTTATAACCGTCTGGAAGTTTAATAATGCTTCTAGTCTACCTTGTGCTATTTCAGCCTGGTAGGGAGTGTAGGCTGTATACCAACCGGGATTACAAAGGATATTTCTTTGAATAACGGATGGAGTTATTGTTCCGTAATAACCCTGGCCAATATAGTTGTCAAAATTTTTATTTTTTTTAGCAATGGATTGTAAGTTTTTTAAATAATCAAATTCACTTACAGGTTTTCCTACATTTAATTCCTTTTTTAGCCTTATAGCTTTTGGAATGGTTTGGTCAATTAGTTCTTCAATTGAAGATGCATTGATTTTATCTAATATTGATTTGACATCTTTTTCTTGAACGCCAATGTGTCTATTTACAAAAGAATGAGTATTCATATCTAAAAAATTAAAAACCTGGCGCAAATATATTAATCTACTACTCAGAATTAATATTTGTTAATGAATTGTTTATATTTATTTTTAACCCAATTAATCTCAATGTATAAAAGAGTTATCCTACTGTTGTTAGTTACCCTTTTAGCTAAAACTTCTTTCGATCAAATAAAAGATAGTGATTTGTCAGTTATTCATTTTCTCAATGGAGATACTCTTCAAGTAAATATTGTTGATCAAAATAAATGGATTACGACCGTGCTTAAGCCTAAAAAAAAATGAATTTAAGTATAAGTACAAACCATATAATAACGATCAAATATTATCCATAATCCATTACAATGGAGAGCTAGAATTTAAATATAAGTACGACCCGTCAACTGGAAACTTTATGGAGCAAAAAGAAATGGAACAATTTGTAAAGGGAAGAACAAAAGCGAAGTATTATTACAGTACAAAAACACCTTTTATGATTTCCTTTCTGCTTGGAATTACGGTTGGACTTATAGATACTTATAATTTTAGTGATCAGTCCTATGAAAAAGGATTTTTAAATCATCCAGCTGGATTAATTTCACTGACTACTCCATTGATAAGTGCATCAATTTTTGGAAACAATAGAATTAGTTTTTCTGATAAAAAAAATCAAACTGATGAAGAGGAATTGAATGAAAGTTTTGTGCATGGATATGCTAAAGAAAAGAAAAGTAAAATTAGTCGTTCAACTTTTAGAGGAAGTATTTTAGGTGTAGTTGCTGTAATTTTGATTCAAATTAACAAGCAGTAAAGGAATGATTAAAAAAGGAATTAATTATTTGATTTTTTCACATTTTTGGATTTCTCTAGGTGCTGTTGGTCTTCTAATAGGAAATTATAAAATTCTAAAAATTGATGTTAACCCACTTTATTTAATTTTAACTTTTTTTGCTACTCTTTTCGGATATTTATTGCAATATTCAGGTAATCAAAAGTTAAATAAATGGAGACCATTACAATCTATTTGGGTTGATGAAAACAAGATGCTTATTTTAGTTTTAAAATGGATTAGTTTCATAATCTCTTTAGTTCTAGCGCTGTTAATTTTTGATTTTAAGCATGTTTTTTTATCAGTTCCTTTTTTGTTAGCAGTTTTATTCTACAAGAAAAAACTTTCATTTCTTCAAGAGTTAAGAACATTCCCAGCAATTAAAATTTTTTTAATTGCTGCTTGTTGGTCTTGGGTTTGTTCAGTTTTGCCACAATTGCTAAGCAAAGATTCATCAATTGACTTAGTTAACTTGGTTTTTAATTTTGTTTTTATCATAGCCATTACCATCCCTTTTGACGTTAGAGATCTCAATAGTGATTCAGAAAGCATTGTTACTATCCCAATTTTATTTGGTAAGAATAAGGCTGTCTTATTGTCATTAGTACTAACAGGCCTACTTTTAAGTCACTTTATTTTCATTCAAAAATTTGAATATTCGTTGTATTTTGTTTTGGTTATGTTGACTTTAATTCCATCATTTTTCACTAAAAATGAATATTATTATCTCTTTATAATTGATGGGTTATTGGTAGTTTTTCCAATATTTGCAATATGGTAAAGCAACTGCCTAAAATATTAATGATATATACAGGAGGTACAATCGGAATGATTAACGATCCTGAAAATAATATGCTTAAACCTTTTGATTTTAGTCAAATTAAGGAAGAAGTTCCTGAGTTAAATAAAATTAAATGTGAAATTGATGCCATCTCTTTTGATAATCCAGTTGACTCCTCAAATGTTAATACTGAAATATGGGAAAAGATTGGTGATTTAATTTGGGATAAATATGAAGGGTACGATGGATTTGTGGTTTTACACGGTACAGACACCATGTCATTCACGGCTAGCGCATTGAGTTTTATGTTTGTTAATTTAACTAAACCGATAATTTTTACCGGTTCACAATTGCCTATAGGCACTGTAAGAACTGATGGCAAAGAAAATTTGATCACGGCAATAGAAATAGCTGCAGATAAAAAAAATGGTTCTCCTGTTATTCAAGAAGTTGCTATTTATTTTGAATATCAATTGTTTAGAGCAAATAGGACTACCAAAATTAGCTCCGAACACTTTGATGCTTTCAAGTCTTTTAACTACCCTCCTTTAGCTGAGGCCGGAATAAATATTAATTACAATCATTCAAGTCTTTTTAGGTCAAATGTCAAAGAGGTTGATTACTTTTCAGGCTTTAATGCTGGTGTCTCAACTATTGTTTTCTTCCCAGGAATAACTATTGACCATCTTGTTCATATGTTCAATAACCCTCAAATTAAAATTCTAATTTTATTGACTTATGGAGCTGGGAATTTACCTTTAAATGACCAATTAATTGATTTGATTCAAAAGCAAATTAAAAAGGGTAAAATTATTGTCAACTTAAGTCAATGTATTGCAGGAAAAGTAGATCAAAGTAAATACGAAACAGGTAGACAATTAGAAAGTGTTGGAGTGATAGGTGCTGAAGACATGACTTTTGAGGCGTTGATTAGTAAATCAATGTTGTTGTTAAAAAAATATCAAGACGTTAAAGAAATTTCTAAAATGCTTTTACATCCATTATCAGGTGAAATAAGTACATTAGACACATGAATTTTAAAAGAATAAATCAGAAAAGTAAATGGAGCTATATTTTTTTTGTAATTTGGCCACCGCTTTATAAAAGTTTAAAATAAAAAATACCTTAATAATAAAAGAAAAAATCAATCATTCTATTATGAAAAAAACATTCATTTTATTCGGATTAACAACCATGATATTTGCTGCTAATCCTTTTAATGCACAAGAAGATACAAGTTCTATTGAAGAAGCAGCCGTTGAAATGGTTGATTCGTCAGCAGCTGTTACAGAAGAAGTTATTGAAGAAGCGCCTGCAGTTGAAGAAGCACCTGCAGTAATTGAAGATATTGTAGCTGATGATGATGTATCGGTTTCTCAAGCCTTAAAACTTAAATTTATTGAAGGTGGTCCATTATTCATGTCGTTTGTAATTGTTGCATTGATTCTTGGATTAGCTCTATCAATCGAAAGAATAATCTACTTAAACCTTGCTACTACTAATAGTAAAAAGTTACTTGAAGATATTGAAAATGCGTTAGCAAGTGGAGGTGTAGATGCGGCTAAAGAAGTTTGTAGAAATACAAGAGGACCTGTTGCAAGTATTTTTTATCAAGGATTAGAAAGAAGCTCTGAAGGTGTTGAAATGGTTGAAAAATCCGTTATTGCTTACGGAGGTGTTCAAATGGGTCTTTTAGAAAAAGGTCTTTCATGGATTGGGTTATTTATTGCTTTAGCTCCTATGTTAGGATTTATGGGAACTGTAATAGGTATGATTCAAGCTTTTGATATTATTGAATTAAAAGGGGAAGCCAAGCCAGATGAATTAGCTGGTGGTATTAAGGTAGCCCTAATTACAACGGTTTCAGGACTTATTGTAGCTATTATACTTCAAGTATTTTACAACTACATCGTTTCAAAAATTGATTCCTTGGTAAATCAAATGGAAGATGCTTCTATTTCACTTATTGATGTATTAGTGAAACACGAAATAAGTTCAAAATAATAAATCCTTAATTACTTAATTATGGAAACAAAAACACAAAATTTAGTCATTAAGATTTTAATTGGTCTAATTATTTTCTTAGGAGTTCTTTTCACCATTTGGGTAATGGGAGATGACAACCCCAAAGAGTTGAGTTATGAGCAGCAAAGACAATGGGCTATTAATGAAGCTATTGATAAAGGGTATGCAGATAAAATGGATCAGATACAATTAAACAGCTTTATTTCTGAAAGAACAGCTGAAATTGCTCTAGAAAAAGAAGAAACACTTTGGTCAGATGTTTCTAAACTGATTAATTTTTCTTTAGCTATGATTTACTTAGGTGCTTCATTAGTATTAGGTGCATTCATTTATTTAATTGTAATTGATAAAGCAAAAGCGCTACGTATTTTAGCGGGTGTTGGAATTTTTAGTTTGTTTATGCTAATTGTGTATATGATCTCTGATGGAGGAAATGATACTGATATGAAATTAGCTAGTACAGCTATTAATTCAACAATTATATTAATTAGTATTGCTTTAGCTTTTATTTTACATGGTATTGGACATGTTGGTAAAAGTGTTGCTATATGTTTATACGGACTTGGAATGTATTTTGGGACTGGCTATATTTTAATTTTGTGCCTATTAGTATGTTTAATTGAAATATTTTGGTATTACATGTTTTTTAAAAACAAAAAATCATTAACCAACTAGATAGTAGTTAAAAAAAAGTATACAATGGCGAAAAGAGAGATAGAAGAAATAAATGCTGGTTCGATGGCAGACATTGCTTTTCTGCTTCTAATATTTTTCTTGATAACAACTACTATGAACCTTCCTCAAGTTCTAGAGGAAAGGTTACCGCAAAAAAGTGAAG
>JAQWRG010000099.1 GCA_029243855.1 Flavobacteriales bacterium
CTTCATTTTTCAGCAAAAGAAATGAGAATAGGCATTCTTAGAAATGTCAAATTGAAGCAAGTGTCATTTAAAGTTGATTCTGGAACTTATTCTATTAATTCCTCAGAAACTCACAATTTATTAAAGGGAAATAGCCTTAAAATTTATCACCAAAACCAAAAGGTTAAAGTTAAATATCCAGATCATTCTATTGCTGATTTTGATACGTTATATATTACACCTAATAGTGAAGATGCCATATTTAGCATTAAGGGTTTAATGCCTGGTTTTAGCGAAAGAAAATACTATGCAAAACTTAAAGTTTTTGTTCAAAACGGTTACTTAACACTTATAAATCAAATCAATTTAGAAAAATACATTATTGGAGTACTTGAATCTGAAGTTGGTCTAAACAGAACTAAAGATTTTTATAAAGTACAGGCGGTTATAAGTAGAACATACGCATTAAAGAATCAATATAAATTTCTTCATGAGGGTTTTCATCTAACGGATTTGGTCAATTGTCAAGTATATAAGGGTAGAATGTATAAAGATACAACTATAAAAAAAGCTGTTGAAGAAACTAAAGATTTGGTATTGGTAGATGAAAATATGGAATACATCACTGCAGCATATTTTTCCAACAGCGGAGGTCAAACAAACAATGTAGAAGACGTATGGTTAAAAGCATTGCCATATTTAAGAAGCATACATGATCCATATTCAATTGATTGCAATAACTATACTTGGGTTAAAACAATAAATAAAGCCAAATGGTTGAATTATTTAAAAACAAATTATAAATATCCTATAGATAATCCAGAGGCTGTGAATGCTGCATGTAATTTTAAACAAGAAATACGTCACAAATATCTTGTTGATTGGGTGTATCAAATTCCATTAAAAGAGATTAGAACGGACTGGAAACTTAAAAGTACATATTTTACAATTACAGAAAAGAACGATTTTTTAACATTCAATGGAAAAGGTTTTGGGCATGGTGTAGGTTTATCACAAGAAGGAGCCATGAAGATGATTGATCTTGGTTATGATTTTTTAGACGTTCTTAGATTCTATTATACTGACGTACACTTAATTAATCTTAGTATGCGTGATTTTTATTTGATTGATTAACTATAGTAGGATATATGCTATAAAGCTCTGGTTAACATAATATTAATTATAGGACAAAGTTATCAGGTAAAACAGAGCTTTATTTAATATCAATACTCCAAAGAACTTAATATTAAGTAAAGCAAAATAGAATTAGGGTTTTACAAAATCATTTGATTTATTTTGGTTGAGAATTAAATAAAATTCATTTTTTAGATTTTAGATCTTCTAATTGCATTATAGCTAAGTTCACAAGATTATCGTATTCTCTTAAAGTTTTATCACTAATATCGTTATGTTGGTTATCGTAATAAAACCAACGGTTCAATTCTTTTAAGTTCTTAATTGCACCATCTACTGTTGATTTATCAGAAATTAGTTGTTTACTAGCACAATTACTAAATAGTAATGTGCTTACAAATACCATCATTATTATATTTTTCATAATCATTAGTTTATACCTAATTAGTTTGGTGATTCATTAATATAATATACAAACAGTAAAAGGATACAAAGTATTGTGATAAGTTTTTATGTATATAGGTCGTATAAAAAACAATTTAGCTACTTCCTAAATATTTACTAAATTTAAGTTGTGAAAAAGCTAACATTAATATTACTGTTTGTCCCATTCCTTTCAGTTTGTGGACAAAATTTATATGGGACTTGGGGTTATAAATTTGATGGGCATTACATTAATTTATATGGTGATAAAATCGAAAATCAAAACAATGGTGGACGCACAGGCACCCTAAAGGTTGCAATTTATGCTACTGATTATGCATACAATGGTGGCAGTCTTAGTGGTTATTTGCTGTATGAATATGAGCTGGATCCTTTAGATGCTGGATATTACTATAGCGACATATCAAAAACTGGTTGGTGTACATTCCCTCCTACTAACAACTATTCTAGAGGTTCTTATTCTCTCTCAATTATATTGTTAGAATATTCGTACAGGGGCTATGAAGTTGTAGATTATCTTACTTTAGGTAGACAAAGTTTTTAAAAAAAGAATAATAAAATAATGAAAACCTTTTTCATTACTTACAAGCAGCATTAATCAATTCCTGAATTTCCCCCTTTTCGTCTAGGTCATCTTCAGCTGCTTTTAAGGCTTTTTGATATTCTTCACACATCATTTCTATTTCATCTGCACTTTTATAAAGCTCTGCTACTTTAAGGTATATTTTATATTTAGGAATTTCGTCTCCATTTCCATCAGAAATTATATAACCTTCAGGTGCTTCTAAACATGTTACGGCAATATTGTAGTTTTTTACTGCTTTAAACATATTTCCCTTATTTTCATACATAATGGCTAAATAGTAATAGCCTTCAGGATCTTTTGGATCCATGGCTATGGTTTTAAGTAAATCTGCTTTTTGTTTTTCAATTAGACCTTGCTTCTCATATATTTTATGCCTGTAATAATATACTGATCTACTAGTTGTATCCAATTCAATTGATTTTGCAAAGTCTTTGTGTGCTTTGTCGTATTCGCCTATTAGTCCAAAAAACAAACCACGTTCATTATATGAATCAAAATAATTTTTGTCTAAATCTACCAATGTATTAAAATCATTTTCAGCATTTTTAAAGTCTTTTTGGCGATACAAAAACTTAGCCCTTTCTATTAAGTAATTTTCTGGATCTAACTTTACACACTCGTTTAAATCGGCTAGGGCCTTTTTATTCTCATTTAGTTTTTCTATATACAGATTAGCTCTATTGTACCAGTTATCTGGCTCATCCACATCCAGCTCTATGACTTTGGTGAAATCCAATAAAGCTAGGTCGTAGTCTTTTAAGTATTCTTCATAAAAAATGGCTCTACTGTTATACCTAGCAGCATTTTCTGGTTCAAGTGCTATAGCGCTATTATAGTCGGATAGTGCTTTGTCAAATTCTCTTAATCGCTCGTATTGTGTTGCTCTATTGTTGTAACAATAGGCTGCACCAATTGGGTCAATCTCAGCTAAGGCTATGCCCCTTTCGTATTCTTTTATGGCTAAGTCGTACTTTTTTTGCTCAGCATAAATAATGCCTCTTAAATTGTAAATTTTTACATAATTAGAATCCAATGTAAAGGCTTTATCAAGTGACTTATGAGCACTTTCATTCTTTTCTAAATAAGAATATACTATTGCTTTTTTGTAATGGGCTATTGCGTTATTAGGCGACAACTCTACAATATGACTTGCTATTTCTAATGCGGCTAAGTATTTTTCATCAGCAATTAAATCATCAATTTGTTTTAATTCATCGGTAAATGTGTTTTGAACTAAGTAGTATTCCGTTTCTCCAGTTAGCTGGTCATAATTCACTGTACTTTGTCCAGTCTTTTCAAAAACTTCTCTTCTAACATTTCTAAATACCTGATTTATGCTAATGCCCTCAATAAGCATGTTTTTGCCAAGACTAATGCAATAAACACTATGGTTGCCATTACCATCCTTGGCAACATTACCAGCTGTTGTTGAAAATGCAATTAAAGAACCCTTTGCCTGCATCTCAGCAAGGCCACCAACATTAACGCTTCTTGAATTTTTAAGAGGGTTGTTTCGACATGCATCTAAAATTAAAACATTTACTTGGTCTGTTTGCTTGGTTAAAAAATCCATAACCACTTCTGCTCCAACTGCAAATTGTTTGACTTCAGCTTCTGTAGAAAACTCCTCATCGGTTGGTATAAGATAATTTTTTCCATCTACCTGCATTCCGTGTCCTGCATAAAAGATAAAACCTACATCAAATGAATCTCTTTTAGCACCAAAATCGGAAATGGACTTTACAAATTTTCGTGAAGTTGTAATATTTGTATCTAAAAGAACTTCAAAGCCTAATGAATCAAAAATTTGAGCCATTAATACGGCATCATTCACAGGATTTTTAAGCTTATCCATGTGTTGGTAATCAGAATTTCCAATAACAAGAGCAAGTCGCTTTTCCTTTTGTGCTTGAAAAATAAAGCAAATAAATATTGATAAGATTAGTAAAAGTTTATTCATTTAATCTTTTGAGTAAGAAAGATAATTAAATAACCTTTAAAGAAAGAATACTACTTTGGCTTTTTAACTTTTTCAGGCATTGGCCCTCTAAGGTGAATAACCAATCCATTTAAGAAATTACGAAGTATTTGATCGCCACAGTCTACATATTTTTCGTGGTCTTCGTGTCTAAAGAATGCACCCAACTCACTTTTAGTGATTTTAAAATCTACTAAAGCACATATTTCAATGATATCTGTATCACGTAATTTATGTGCAACTCTTAATTTTTTAAAAATATCGTTGTTTGTTAATCCCACAAAGCAAATGTAACAGAATTAAAATACTGTTTAGTATATTAGAATCGATTAAAATTAATGAATAAAAGCAACATACAATTTAGGTATCAAGGGTATTTAAATACGCCACAATTGTGGGAAGATGATTTAATTGGTGGTTTACAGCAATTTCAATTTGAAAGTAAAACCAGTAGTCATTTCAGTAATAGTTCAATAACTGAAATTAGACTTGGTAAACTGATTGAACATTTTGTTTTACATGAATTGATTGAAAATGAATTCATTGATGTTGTTGCTTCAAACACACAGGTAATTGATGACAAGGTTACCATTGGAGAGATAGACGCCTTAATTAAGCATTTAAATGATTTTATTCACTTAGAAATCGTCTACAAATTTTATCTCTATGATTCTTCTATTAAAACCTCTGAAATAGATAAGTGGATTGGTCCAAATAGAAACGATTGGTTGTCTAAAAAAGTTGAAAAATTAAATACAAAGCAGTTCCCAATTTTAAAACATCCTAAAGCAAAATCCATACTTAATCAATTGGGTTTAAGTTCCAATATATTTCAACAAAAAGTATTGTTTAAAGCACAGTTGTTTGTGCCATTTAATACGTTAAATAATAAGTTTAAATTTATTAACAATCAGTGTATTAAAGGTTTTTATTTAAGTTTTGAATAAGTTCAAAAATTGGACACTACCCTATTTTATATCCCTTCAAAACTAGACTGGCTTTTAGAGCCTCAGCTAAATGTTAATTGGTTGACTTATTCTGAGTTTATTTCAGTATTAGAAATAGATTTAAAACAAAAAAGATCACCCTTATGTTGGATTAAAAATCCTCAAAATGAACTGCAAAAAATATTTGTAGTTTTCTGGAAATAAATAGTTATTATAAGTTAATGGTAGATTGAATTCTTTGCTTAGTCATTGAATTATACGTTTATTTTTGGTCTTTCTTTGATTTGTCAAAGGTTAAAAATATTATGAGGTAAATAGGTGTTAACATTACTTGTTGAGTCACTTTTTAATACTTTAATCATTTTATTGGCCAGTAAACTTACCAACATAGGCTTTTGAGATTTAAACAACCCAACAGCATTTAGTTTATTGATTATGGCAATACCATTTTTTTCTACTTTTCTAATTTTATTAGCTTGTCTAATCAACATTGGAGGTTGAAAAATGTGTATGTTTTTGAAATCTAGTTTTTTAACAGCTTGTTCTAATGCTCCTTTCATTTTTGGATAAAAGAGTGCCGATTTCTCATTTGCTCCTACAGATGAAACCAATATATAATTACCAATACCATTATTTGAAGCCAATTTAGCAAATTCATATTGATAGGTGTAGTCAATTTTATATTGAGCTTCTTTACTACCTGCATCTTTTTTAGTAGTACCCAAAGCCGAAAAAAGCACATCACCCGTTATTTCATCTTTATGATTGTGAATTTGATTAAAGTCAATTAAATATTCCGTTAATTTTTGGTGTTTTATTTCTAAAGAGTTTCTTGAAAATGTCTTTATTTCAGTGAAATTTTCATCTTTTAAAAGTTCTTTTATTAACTCAAGCCCTGTTGCTCCTGTTGAACCAATTACTATTGCTTTCATTTATTTAAAATTACATTGATTTATATGATCGTTTATTACACCAATCGCTTGTAAATAAGCATATATAATGGTTGTTCCAATGAATTTAAACCCTCTATTTTTCAAATCTTTACTAATTAAATCTGATAAGCTCGATTTAGAGGGGATTTCTTTTTCAAAATCGAATTTGTTGTTGATGATTTTATTACCAGTGAACCCCCAAATGTAATTACTGAAGGTTTTAAATTCAGTTCTAATGTTTATTATTTGTTGAGCATTGTTAATGGTAGCATTTATTTTTAATCTATTTCTTACGATTCCTTTATTGTTCATCAATTCTTCAACTTTTTGGTCATCGTATTTACATACTTCGTTGTAATTGAATTCATCAAATGCTTTTTTATAATTTTCTCTTTTATAGAGAATTGTTTTCCAACTTAATCCAGCTTGAGCAGCTTCTAGAGTTAAGCATTCAAATAGCTTAAAGTCATCGTATACTGGACTCCCCCACTCTTCATCATGATATTTAGTCATTAATGCATCATTTTCTGGCCACTTACATCTTTTCATAGATAGAAAAATAAAAGTTTTAATTTAAAAATTATAATTCTCTTTGGAGAGTTTATTATTTCTTAATCCTTTAAAAGCTTATTGTTAAAAATAAGTAATAATACCCTACCCTTTTGTAGTTTAAATCTTGTAACTTATAAAATTAATTCTTATTTATTTTTACAATGAAAAATGTTTTATCTGTTTTACTCTTATCTCTTTTTACTATATCATTTAATGCTCAATGTCATTATGTGTTTGACATGCAAGACTCTTGGGGAGATGGATGGAATGGTGCTTCTATTGAAGTAAATATTAACGGAGCATTTGCAGCTGATATTACTTGTAATGGAGGTGCATCTATAGACTCTATTTCAACCATGAATGGTGATGTTGTTGACTTAAGCTTTGTTTCAGGTAATTGGGATACAGAAATTACATTTCAGATTTATGACCCTTCAGGTGCTTTATTACTTTCAGTTGGTCCTTTTGCAAACAACGATGGTAACGATGCTTTTTTATTATCAGATACCTCCAATTCGAGTTGTGTTCCGCAGTTTGTTAACGTTACTTTTCAAGTTGATATGAATAAAGTCACTTCTTCTTTTACTATTCCTGAACTAAACGGAAGTTGGAACGGTTACTGTGGCAATTGTGATCCAATGTCAGATCCTGATGTAGATAATGTTTGGGAAAAAACAATTTCATTATTTACAGGTTCTTACGAATATATATTTTCAGCTGATTCACTTGTAATTCAAGAAAACATTAACACAAATGCACCATGTTCCAATGGTAGCTTTGTTTTGCCAAGAAGATTTTTAAACGTTGGGGCTCAAGATATTACATTGCCATTAGTTTGCTGGGAATCCTGTGATGCTTGTAACGATTTTCCACAACCGCCTACAGGAATTAGTTGTAATACAGGAAACCCTTCTTTGGCTTTTTCAGAAGAATGTGATGCTCAAGGCAATTGGACTGGTGATTTTGGCACAGGAAATGGAATTTGGCAATCTAATACAGGGCTTACCCCAACTGGTGGTACTGGACCTGATGGAGCTCACAGTGGAAGTAATTATTTTTATTTTGAATCAAGTACTTTCGGAAATGGAGGTGCGAGTCAATTTGATACGGCAACAATTGTCACCCCAATGATTGACTTAACAAATTCTTTGGATGATGCTGAATTAACATTTTGGCTTCATGCTAGAGGTGATAATATGGGTAGTCTTACTGTTGGGTTATCAAATTCACCTACAGGACCTTTTACAAATGTTTATTCTCAATTTGGTGAAACCCATGCCAATGATGATGATCCATGGTCACAAATTGGAATTGACGTTTCAAATTATTTAGGTCAAAACTTATATGTAAGCTTTACTTACATGAGAAACTTTTCTGGAATAAGCTATTCTGGCGATTTGTGTATAGATTTAATAGAAGTAAATACATGTTCTACATGTCCCCCTCCAAGTTCATTAACTGTAAGCAACATAACAGCAAATTCAGCTGACATAGCATGGACTCCTTCAGGAACTGAAACCGAGTGGATGTTATATTACAACGGTGTAGGGATGTATACTAACACCATTCCAACTACACTTACAAATTTATCAGCTTCTACTTTATACAATTGTAATGTGTCGGCTATATGTTCACCAAATGATACTAGTGGATTGTCCTCAGTGTTATCCTTTACAACTGGATGTGCTTATTCAATGGCTCCAATAACTGAAAACTTCGATAATGGGTTTTCACCATGTTGGTCACAAGAGTTATCTACAGATGATTTTGATTGGACGTTAAATGATGGGGGTACAAATTCTAACAAT
>JAQWRG010000107.1 GCA_029243855.1 Flavobacteriales bacterium
AACATCATCCAAATGATTACAGATGCAGGCTTTTCAATAAAAGCTTTGAAATTAACTCAATTATCACTTACTGAAGCTCAAGAATTTTATGCTGTTCACGCTGAAAGACCATTTTATGGTGAATTAGTTGAATACATGACATCAGGACCAATTGTTGCTGCTATTTTAGAGAAAGATAACGCAGTAACTGATTTTAGAAATTTAATTGGTTCAACAGATCCAGCAGAAGCTGCAGAAGGTACAATCAGAAAAAAATATGCAGAATCTAAAGGAAGAAATGCTGTTCATGGTTCTGATTCTGATGAGAACGCTGAGATAGAATGTAACTTCCATTTTGGTGTTACCGAGTTAGCTTAAGTAGCTTATCAAAATATTATAAAAAAAGCCGTTTCTAATGAAACGGCTTTTTTTTGTGAAATTATTGTGTATTATTTCTTCACAAACCTTAAAGTTGAGGTTGTGTTATTTTTCATGTCAACTTTTATAAAATATACTCCATTAATTAAAGATTCTACATTTAAAACGTTGATATTATTGTTGTTAACTAGAACCATTTCCCCAAAAATATTATAGATTATAACTTCTTTTATATCAATAGATGAATTTATATTCAACAAATTACTTGTAGGGTTGGGATATACATTAAGAACATCTCGTTTGTTTGCATCTAATCCAGTAGGGTTCTGACATGGATCACATGATCCAAAAACAGCACATAATGTAATATTAGATGTTAAAGCAGTCATTAATCTATCGTTGTACTGACCATCAGCACATGACAAACCTGTTAAATCTTCTTTTGTTCCCCAATCACCACCATTAGCTGGGTTATTTAAAAATATGTAATTTCCACCAGCTTCAGGAAATGTTGCAACACATTCCCAAATACCGTCTCCATCGTTATCTGACATTGGATAAGCTTGAGCATCACCTAATACACCGCCACCAGCATAAATTCCGTTAGCACCAACAGTTATGTTATTTGCATCTAATTGTAATGTAACATCATATGTTTGTGGTGGTGGTGGTGCAACTAAAGATGCTTTTACATAAATGAATCTCCACCAACCTCCAGTAGGACCACCATAATTAATATCAGAGGTCATTGTATCGCCATTTGCAGAAAAAGTTAGGTCGTATGTAATTGAAGATGAAGCATTTGCTGGATCACTTAGTTCACCAGTATCAAATACTTTTGGTAATCCAATGTGTGCTCCGAATCCCCAAACATTAAGTTGATTGTTGGCATAAGCCCATCCGTGACTTGTTGAGCCATTGTGTGGTGCTACAGGAACATCACATCTATCACCGCCAGCATCTTGCCAGTTCTCAATCCATGTTGACCCATCTAAATAATGTTGCATTGGACCACCAATTCCTCCACCGGCAATAATACCCAACTCAAACTTAATTGAATCATCAAAAAGACATGATCTGGTTGTTACATCACTTGCACTATTTGACCACCAGCTACCATCACCCTGAGCAGGTCCAACTGCTAATGCTCCTTCCATTGGAGCCAATTTCCAAGTACCCTCAACTTGCGCAGTCAGAGACAATGAAATTGCTGTAAATAATAATAGATAAATTTTTTTCATAGGAATGTTGTTTATTGGTTATTGTATAATTGACACTAATATAATTATATTTTTAATCAAATGCAATATTGGATGAGTTTTAATTTAAAAACTCAATAGTGGATATATTTCCTAATTTTGTTAAAAATAAATTTTAGAAATTTTGATTGAAATAGGAAAATACAACAAACTAAAAATTTTAAGACAAACCAGCGTTGGCTTATACCTTGGCGATGGTTCAGATGAAGATGTTTTATTACCAATAAAATATTGTCCTGAAGAGTTTGAAATTGATGACGAACTAGAAGTTTTTATTTATCGAGATTACGCAGAAAGGAAAATTGCTACTAATCTTGTTCCAAAAGTTTTATTGAACGAGTTTGCATTTTTAAAAGTACATGAAGTCTCAAGAGTTGGAGCGTTCTTAGATTGGGGCTTAGAAAAGGGCTTATTGGTTCCGTTTAGCGAACAGCGTCAGAACATGGAGAAAGATCGATGGTACGTAGTTTTTATGGCTATTGACGAACAAACAGATCGACTATATGCTAGTAACAAAATAAACAAGCTTCTACAAAACGATAATTTAACAGTAAAAGAAGGCGATAAAGTTAATCTACTTGTTACGCAAGAAACTGATTTAGGGTATTCTGTTATTGTCAATAACATTCATAGAGGTTTAATCTACAACAATGAGGTTTTCCAGGATTTAAATGTTGGTGATAAATTAGATGGCTTTGTAAAAAAAATCAGAGAAGAAAACAAACTTGACATTAGTATTCAACAACAAGGATACAGAAATTTTATTGATAAAAATTGTGAAACGATTTATCACTTTTTAAAGGACAACGAAGGAATAGCTTACATAAATGATAAAAGTTCTCCTGATGAAATATACGACACCTTTAAAATGAGTAAAAAATCATTTAAAAAAGCAATTGGATCTCTTTATAAACAAAAAGTTATTGTCATAAATTCTAAGGACATAAGAATTAAAACTACTTAGTATTTGATTCTCTTAAATTTTATCCCAAGAAACTTTTCGTAGCTAGCAATTTTCTTTCTTTCAAATTCTCTTATTAGCGCTAAAGAAAGCCCTCTCCTACCTGCTCTTGCTGTTCTACCACTTCTGTGGGTATAATATTCAACACTTTCAGGAAGTTCATAATGCAGGATGTAACTTAGCGAAGCAACGTCAATTCCTCTTGCAGCTATATCAGTTGCCACCAACAATTGTAAGTGTTTATTTTTAAACGCTCTCATTACTTTATCTCGCTCTTTTTGTTGTAGATCTCCATGAATAGCATCAGTAGCATACTTTTTGGCTATCAATTGTTCAGCTAAATCTTTCGCAGATCTCTTTGTTCTACAAAACACAATTCCCCTCTGTTTTGTTTTAGAATCTAGGAATTGAGTTAGAATATTAAACTTTTGTTTTTCATCACATATAAAATATTGATGTTCTATATTTTCATTGACAATATTTTTAGTGCTGATTTGAACTCTATGCGCATCTTTAGATAAGTGCTGATTGATAATTTGTCTAATAGAAACAGGCATTGTAGCTGAAAACAACCACTTTTTACATGAAGAAGGCAGATGAGTTAAAACGTTATTTAATTCTTCTTTAAAACCCATGCTTAGCATTTCATCAGCTTCATCAAGTACAACTGTTTTGACATGTTTTAATGACAATGCTTTTCGCTGCAGTAAATCAATCAATCTTCCTGGTGTAGCTACTACAATATGAGTAGTTCTTTTAAGAGAATTAATTTGCTTATCAATTTTTTCACCACCATAAACGGCTTCTGTAAAAATTCTATCAGAGTACTTCGTAAATTTAAAAAACTGTTTTGCAATTTGCTGTCCAAGCTCCCTTGTTGGACAAAGCACAAGTGTTTGAATTTCATTCAACTTAATATCCGTATTTTGTAAAATAGGCAATCCAAATGCTGCTGTTTTCCCTGTTCCTGTTTGAGCTTGACCAATTAAATCAGATTCTGAGTTTAATAGTAATGGAATAACTTGCTCCTGAATTTCAGTAGGTTGCTTAATAGAAAGTTCATTAAGTGCTTTAATAAAAGCATCATTTACTCCTAAATCTTTGAATCTTTTCACTTTAACTTAATTTAAATGCAAACATACTATAATACGTGATTAGATGGTTTTTAATTTTAGAGTTCTCAATCATATTTGTATTTTTCCCAACAGAATAACGCTAAGATTGTATGATTACTAAAATAAAAAGAAGAATTAACACTTACAGAAGTATTAAGCACAAAGGTTTTAAACTTCCAATTACAAGAACCAATCAAGGGTTGAATGATAATGAAAATTACCTGAACTCTTCAAAAGAACAAATAGACCACTTAGTATCATTAAACCTTATCAATAAAACTTCAAATATTTTAGATTTTGGATCTGGTCAAGGGAGACTGGTAAACGGTTTAAAATTTGCTGACATCAAAATCAAAGAATATACAGGTGTTGACACAGATTTAAATTCAATCAAATGGTGCAAACGTTTTTTAAGTAGTTACGGTAAAAATTTTAAGTTTATTCATTTGCCTGCTTTTAATGCTCGTTACAATAAATCAGCTGATGGATTACAAGAGATACCTGTAGACAATGATAAGTTTGACTTGGTTTTCTTAAATTCTGTTTTCTCTCACATGATGTCAAATGATGTAGCATTTTATCTCAAAGAGTTTAATAGAATCCTTAGTAAAAATGGAGCAGTTTACCTTACTGCATTTACTGAAGAAAATGTTCCAAATGTTGAAGAAAACCCAATCAATTATTTAAACGAGACCAACAAAAACGGTTCGTTGCATAGAGTACGTTTTGAAGTCAATTATTTTAATGATATGATTAAAAAAGCTGGTTTAAAGACAGAACTTTATTTGCATCAACATATTGAAAGGTCAAAACAAAGTGTTTATGTTCTTAGGAAATCAATTCCCCCATTGAAATAAGTACCAAAACATCAAAATAATTCCGCTTAATCCAACAAATATTACACCTAAACATATTCCAGCTTTAGACATTTAAAAGCCTTTGTATTTATCGCTTTTTGAAATTTTCCTTACATTTTCTGCAATGCCAAAGGCCAAACTCAAAACCCCAAAAATAAAAGATGTAAATACAAATGCAATTCCTGAATTAGTAGCTTAGAGAAGAGATTTTAATGAAAGAATCCCACTAGATAAACTAATTATTGATATTGGATCAACTTTAATTGATTCATTTATTTTTCTAAAATTTTGATTAAATACTTTGGGTTTATATTAAATTTTAATCGTTATTTTTTATAAATTAGTTATGTGAAATCAACTTATTTTCTCTTAGTTATAGTTGTTGTTTTTTCAATATTCAGTTGCGATAAAACCACATATAAAAATGCATCACTTTTAGTTGAAGACAATTGCATTGTTGTAGGAGCTTTAACTATTGAAAAAACCACCAACGATGTCTGGGAATTAAATAACAATGACGAACACCTTTATTATTACCCAAATTTTGAAGAAGCTAAAAACACTAAAGTTATTTTAGAACATTATCAAACTACACAAGTTTGCATTTGCGGTGACGGATCTTATACTGATTCTGATGGTGAAGAAATAGCTAGAAGTAACATCATGCAGTATCATTTAACAGAAGATTATAC
>JAQWRG010000126.1 GCA_029243855.1 Flavobacteriales bacterium
TTACTGTTGAAGTTAACAGATCTCTAAGAGTTTTAGATGGTTTAGTTTTTTTATTCAGTGCTGTTGATGGTGTTGAGCCACAGTCTGAAACAAATTGGAGATTAGCAAACAACTACAATGTTCCAAGAATTGGATTTGTTAATAAAATGGACCGTCAGGGTGCAGACTTTATTAATGTATGTAAGCAAGTTAAAGAAATGCTTGGTAGTCATGCCTTACCACTTCAAATAAACATTGGTTCTGAAGACGATTTTAAAGGCGTTGTTGATTTAATCAATTTCAAGGGAATTGTTTGGAATGAAGAAGATCAAGGAATGACTTTCAAAGAAATTGAAATTCCTGCTGATGTTATTGATGAAGCAAGAACTCTTAGAGGTGAATTATTAGAGGCTGTTGCTGAGTTTGATGATAACCTATTAGAAAAATATTTTGAGGATGAAAACTCCTTAACTGAAAGAGAAATTCTGGATGCTTTAAGAGAAGCAACAATTTCTGGAAAAGTTGTCCCAATGATGTGTGGTTCTGCTTTTAAAAATAAAGGGGTTCAAGCTATGCTTGATATGGTAATGGAAATTTTACCTTCTCCTCTTGATGTAGATGCTATAACTGGAACAGATCCTGATACAGGTGAAGAAATTTCAAGACAACCGTCAATTAATGAACCATTTAGTTCATTAGCTTTTAAAATTGCTACTGACCCATTTGTTGGTAGACTTTGTTTTACAAGAGCTTATTCTGGTAAACTTGATTCTGGCACTTATGTTTACAACACAAGAACTAGTAAAAAAGAAAGAATTTCTAGAATATTTCAAATGCATGCTAACAAACAAAATCAGATTAAATCATTAGATGCTGGTGATATTGCTGCACTTGTTGGTTTTAAAGACATTAAGACTGGGGATACATTATGTGATGAGAAAAAGCACATTGTTTTAGAATCAATGGATTTTCCAGATCCAGTAATAGGTTTAGCTATTGAGCCAAAGACTCAAGTTGATGTGGATAAATTAGGTTTAGCACTTTCTAAACTTTCTGAAGAAGATCCAACGTTTAGAGTTAGAACTGATGAAGATTCTGGTCAAACAATTATTTCTGGAATGGGTGAACTTCACTTAGACATTATAATTGATAGATTAAGAAGAGAGTTTAAAGTTGAGTGTAATCAAGGTGCTCCTCAAGTAGCATACAAAGAAGCTATATCAGCTTCTGCTGATCATAGAGAAGTTTACAAGAAGCAATCTGGTGGTAGAGGTAAATTTGCTGATATATCATTTACTATTGAGCCTGGAGATGCTGAGAAGCCTGGTTTGATTTTTGAAAATAAAATTAAAGGTGGAAATATTCCAAAAGAATACATTCCGTCTGTTGAAAAAGGATTTAAAGATGCTATGAATAATGGTATTCTTGCTGGTTACCCAATTGATAACATGAAAGTTACTCTTAAAGATGGATCTTTTCATGCTGTCGATTCAGATGCCCTATCTTTCGAATTGTGTGCTAAAATGGCTTACAGAGAAGCATTACCAAAATGTTCTCCTGTTATTTTGGAACCAATGATGAAAATTGAAGTGGTTACACCTGAAGCAAATATGGGTGATGTTGTTGGAGATTTAAACAGAAGAAGAGGATTGATTGAAGGTATGGATGATAGAGCAGGTTCAAAAGTTGTGAAAGCTAAAGTTCCGTTATCAGAAATGTTTGGATATGTAACACAATTGAGAACTATTACGTCAGGAAGAGCAACATCTAGTATGGAATTTTCACATTATAGTGATGCTCCTAAAAATATTTCTGAAGAAGTAATAGCTAAAGCTAAAGGATTAGTAACTGCATAATAATTGATTAACAGATGAGTCAAAAAATTAGAATAAAATTAAAATCATACGATCACAACTTGGTAGATAAGTCTGCTGAGAAGATTGTTAAAACTGTAAAGTCAACAGGTGCTGTTGTAAGTGGGCCAATACCATTACCAACACATAAAAGAATTTATACAGTGTTACGTTCTCCTCATGTAAATAAAAAAGCAAGAGAGCAATTTCAGCTTTGTGCATACAAAAGACTTATGGACATTTATAGTTCTTCTTCTAAGACTATAGATGCTTTAATGAAATTAGAATTACCTAGCGGTGTAGACGTAGAAATAAAAGTATAATATTATAACATAGAATTATGGCTGGTATCATAGGAAAAAAAATAGGGATGACTAGCGTTTTTAGTGCCGATGGAAAAAATTCTCCATGCACGATTATCGAAGCAGGACCATGTGTGGTCACTCAGATTAAAACGCAACAAATAGACGGTTACGAATCCGTTCAACTTGGATTTGATGACAAAAAGGAGAAGAATACTCCTAATGCAATGATGGGGCACTTTGCAAAAGCAAAGACTACTCCTAAGAGAAAAATGGTTGAATTCAAAAACTTCAATGAAGTTAATCTTGGAGATTCTGTTACTGTTGATCAGTTTAATGAAGGCGAATTTGTTGACGTTGTAGGTACTTCCAAGGGTAAAGGTTTTCAAGGTGTTGTTAAAAGGCACGGTTTTGGTGGAGTTGGCCAAGCTACCCACGGTCAACATAACAGGATGAGAGCTCCAGGTTCTATTGGTGCTGCATCTTATCCAGCAAGAGTTTTTAAAGGAATGAAAATGGGTGGAAGAACTGGTGGTGATAGAATCAAATCTATCAATCTTCAAGTTCTTAAAGTTATCCCAGAAAAGAATATTTTAATTGTTAAAGGATCTGTTCCTGGTTCGAAGGGGTCTTATCTAATTGTTGAGAAATAATGGAAATAAAAGTAATCAATAAAGAGGGTAAAGAAACCACTAAAAAGGTTAAACTGAATAAAGGTGTATTTGGTATTGAACCCAACGATCATGCTATCTATCTTGATGTTAAACAATATTTAGCAAATCAAAGACAAGGTACTCATCAATCTAGAGAAAGAGGTGAGATCAAAGGAAGTACAAGAAAGATTAAAAAACAAAAGGGAACAGGTACAGCTAGAGCTGGATCAATAAAAAATCCTTTGTTTAGAGGTGGTGGTAGAGTTTTTGGACCAAAACCAAGAGTATATGGATTCAAGCTTAACAAAAAGGTTAAGTCTTTGGCAAGAAAATCTGCATTGTCATATAAGGCAAAAGAATCTAATATTTTAATTTTAGAGGATTTATCTTTTAAATCTCCGAAAACAAAAGATTTTATCTCTGTTTTGAAAAATTTAAATGTTGACGAAACTAGAACATTATTTGTAACCACAACTAACGATCAAAACACTTTGCTTTCATCAAGAAATATTAAGAACGCCAAAGTTATTACAGCTGATAAGCTTAATACTTATGATATTTTAAATTCTGGTAAGCTTGTTATTTCTGAAAAAGCAGTTGATCAAATTGATAATCATTTTAACAGTTAAATCATGGAGAACATTATAATCAAACCTATACTAACTGAAAAGATGGCTGAACTAGGCGAAAGTCTAAATAGATATGCTTTTGTTGTAGCTACTAATGCCAATAAAATTCAGATCAAAAACGCTGTTGAAAATGCTTACGGTGTCAGCGTTAAAGCTGTTAACACTAGCAGACATGGTGGTGGCAAGAAAAAGATGAAACAAACCAATAGAGGGTTATCGTTTCAAAAGACAAAATTAATTAAGAAAGCAATTGTAACGCTTGATGAAGGTGATACTATTGATTTATACGAAAATATTTAATTAGAACTCAATCAAAATGGGCTTAAGAAAATTTAAACCAACAACACCAGGCCAAAGACATAAAGTCATAAACGACTTTACTGAGGTAACTGCTTCTAAACCAGAAAAATCGCTTACAAAAGGTGGTTCCAAAAGTGGTGGTAGAAACAATACTGGTAAAATGACCATGAGATATATTGGTGGTGGTCACAAGAGAAGATACAGAGTTATTGACTTTAAAAGGAATAAGTATAATATTCCAGCTAAAGTTAGTACTATTGAATATGATCCAAATAGATCTGCAAGAATCGCTTTATTAGTTTATGCTGATGGTGAAAAAAGATACATTCTTGCCCCAGAAGGTTTAACAGTTGGTCAGACTGTAGTTTCTGGAGATCAAGCTACTCCTGAAGTTGGGAACGCAATGTATTTGAAGGATATTCCACTAGGAACTATTATTCATAATATTGAAATGACACCCGGAAAAGGTGGTGCAATTTCGAGAAGTGCAGGTTCCTTTGCACAGCTTAATGCTAGAGATGGAAAGTATGCAATCATTAAATTACCATCAGGTGAAATTAGAATGATTTTAATTACTTGTCTTGCAACTATTGGTTCTGTATCAAACTCAGAGAACAGTTTAACTGTTTCTGGTAAGGCTGGTAGAAAGAGATGGTTAGGTAGAAGACCTAGAGTTAGAGGTGTTGTTATGAATCCTGTTGATCATCCAATGGGTGGTGGTGAAGGAAAATCATCTGGAGGGCATCCAAGATCTAGAACTGGTTTACCAGCAAAAGGTTATAAAACTAGAAGTAAAACTAAAGCTTCTAATAAGTTCATTATTGATAGAAGAAAGAAATAATTAAAATGGGAAGATCGTTAAAAAAACCACCGTTTATTCATTACAAGTTAATGAAAAGAGTTGAAGAAGCACAGCAGTCTAGTAAGAAGACAGTTATTAAAACTTGGTCTAGAGCTTCTACAATTACCCCTGATTTTGTGAATTTGACAATAGCTGTTTACAACGGAATGAAATTTATTCCTGTATTTGTTACAGAGAATATGGTAGGTCATAAATTAGGTGAATTTTCTCCAACGAGAAATTTTAGAGGTCACGGAGGAAAAAAGAAATAAAGCTTTAAAAAAGTATAAGCTATGGGAGCAAGAAAAAGAAATAGTTCAGAAAAAATTAAAGAAGCAAAAAAGACTCAGGTAGTTGCTAAACTCAACAATTGCCCAACTTCTCCAAGGAAGATGAGATTGGTTGCGGATTTGGTAAGAGGAGAAGATGTTTATAAAGCGTTAAATATATTAAGATTTAACCCTAAGCACGCTTCAAGAAACATTGAGAAATTGTTACTATCTGCCATAAATAATTGGGAACAAAAAAATGAAGGTGAAGATCCTTCTGAGGCAAAATTATTCGTTAAGAGTATAAATGTCGATAGCGCAAGAATGTTAAAAAGAATTCAACCAGCTCCTCAAGGAAGAGCTCATAGAATTAGAAAACGTTCTAATCACGTAACACTAATAATTGATAAAGCCTAATAAGTAAAAAATTATGGGACAAAAGACAAACCCGATAGGAAATAGACTAGGATTCATTAAAGGATGGGATTCGAACTGGTATGGAGGAAAAGACTATTCAGTAAAACTAGTTGAAGACGACAAGATTAGAAAATATTTGAATGCTCGTTTAAGAAAAGCAAGTGTTTCTAAAATTGTAATTGAAAGAACTCTCAAGTTAATTACAATTACAATAAATACGGCTAGACCTGGTGTTATCATTGGTAAAGCTGGTTCTGAAGTAGATAAGCTTAAAGAAGAGTTGAAAAAATTAACTGCTAAAGAAGTACAGATTAATATTTTTGAAATCAAAAGACCTGAACTTGATGCTAAGTTAG
>JAQWRG010000130.1 GCA_029243855.1 Flavobacteriales bacterium
TTTTTCGTATTCCATATTCAATGGCTAATACAGTATTTGGTGAAAAGTTAACCTTTATTCCAATTCCAAAAGGTATCACAATTTGATTGAGTGAATACGGTTTATCTTGACCTTCAGTCATGAGAGGCTGAAGTTCCAACCACTCACCATTGTACTGAGCCTTAGGGTTCATCTTCATGTAGTTAACACCTAAAAGAAAATATGGTGTTCCAAAACTAGCTTCTTCTGGATTAGATTGACCTGGTCTGAAAGTAAAAAAGTCAATTTCAAAAACAGGGCCAAATTCTAAAACCGTTGATCTAAAGGCTAAATTTCGTTTTACCTGAGCTGGCAAACCTGTTTTATAATCTGATCCTTTAACACTGTTGTACATAAGCTGAAAGCGAAGACTTATTCTATCATTTGCAAAATCTTTCTTAAAAATCGCTCCCAAAGCATAATCAACTTGGCTCATATGAGCTCTGTTTAACTCACCCGTATAATAAGTTCCTCCTGCAAAAAAGCCAAACTCTCTAACTTGGCTAAAAGAAGAAAATGAAAGTGAAAAAAATAATATGTAAAATAAAGCTTTATTCAAGAAGTCAAAACTAATGATTTTTATCTGAAAAATTGAAAGATTAACAATATTTATCAGTTGCGAACGTCTTTTCCCCAAAACAATTTATTCCTGATGGTTTTAAAAAAATTCTGATTGGGCAACTCTATCAATCTTATGTTAAAATTAGCGCGCTTCAATTCAAGCTCTAATTCATTTTCAATACTAACTGATCGGCTATCCATAGCTACCAAGCATTGTTCTTCTCTTGAATCTAATTGCAACTTAATGGTAACGTTATCATTTACAACCATTGGACGAAGGTTCAAATTGTGTGGAGCAATGGGTGTAATGACAAAATTATCAGAACTAGGACTTAAAATTGGACCTCCGCAAGAAAGAGAATAAGCAGTGGACCCTGTTGGTGTTGCTACAATTAATCCATCTGCCCAATAAGTATTCAAGAATTCATCATTTACATATGCATGAATTGCAAGCATTGAAGAGGAATCTTTTTTATGGATGGTAACTTCATTTAAAGCATAATTAGAATTACCAAAAGGTGAAGAAGAATTGGTTGAATTGACCTCGATTAATGATCTTTCATCAATTTTATAAGTCTTATCTTCTAATGCTTTTACCGCCAATGCAATTTCTTCTTGGGCAGTATTGGCCAAAAAACCCAATCGACCAGCATTAATCCCTAAAATTGGAAGGTTTGAATCATTAACTAAAGGAATTGTATCTAATAATGTTCCGTCACCACCAATGCTTATTAAAAAATCTAAATCTTTGGGGAATTCAGAATTTAAATCAAAAATATTGTTTGATTGTAAATCAAGAACCTCTTCAGCGATATTATTGATGTATGGGTTAAAGAAAACATCTGCATGTACAGCTTTTAACTGATTAATTAATTCTTTAACAAATGGAACTGAATCAGCTTTAACAGACTTACCAAATAGAGCAACCTTCATAAGTCTAAAGTTTTAAGTAATTCATTAAATTATCAAATCGATGTTGAAATTCGTCATCAAAATCCTGATCGGTGAAAATATTTTTTATGGAATAGTCGTATCTGTTAAATGTTTGAATTATGGGATTGATTTCAGCTTGATTAAGTTTTATTGTTACCGATAATTGACTGGAATCTGGAGATGAGCCAATGTAAGTACTCAAAATTTTAGCATTATTACTTTCTACGATTTGTGCTACCTGAGAAAGTTGGTAATCAACAGCATTCATCTCTAAAACAATAACAGCACCCTTTTCTTTAAGAGACAATTGATTGGAAAAAACATGAATTAAATGAGTGGCACTAATAGCTCCTACAAATTCATTTTTTGCATTTAAAACTGGAACAACCGAAAGTTTATGATCTGTAATGACCTCCATAACTTTAAAAAGATGAGAAGATTCTCGCACAAATTGCTGCCTTCCAATAAAACTTAGTTTATTGATTTCGTCTTGTAAATCATTGTAGTCAAATATCATAGCATCAGAAATAAGGCCGGTAAACTCCTTACCGTCTACTACCGGCAAATGATTAACCCTAAACTCATCCATCCAAAACAAAGCCTTTTCTATTGTTTCGCTTGACTTTACAGGAGGAACATGATTGGTTATTAAATCAATCGCTATCATATATCACTAATTTTAGATAAAAATACGATATAAGTTCGTACTAGTTAAATTGTTGTTCTACTTTTGAAAATATTTTTTAAGAAATGACTGCCTTAAGCGTAAACATAAACAAAATTGCTACTCTTCGTAATGCCAGAGGAGGCGACACTCCCAATGTATTAACATCAGCTCTGAAAATTCAAAAATTTGGTGCAGATGGCATAACCGTTCATCCTCGTCCAGATGAAAGACACATAAGATACAGCGATGTATACGAACTAAAAGATGCCCTTTCTGTAGAATTTAATATTGAAGGAAACCCCAAAGAAGAACGTTTTGTTGAATTGGTCCTAAACACCAAACCTCATCAAGTTACTTTAGTTCCTGACACTTTAGGACAACTTACTTCAGATCATGGTTGGGACACCATAAAAGAAAAAAAGTTTTTAATTGAAACTATTGATTTGTTTTCAAAACAAGGAATAAGAACTTCCATCTTTGTAGACCCAGTTGAAAACATGGTAAAAGGAGCTGCTGAAACTGGAACCGATAGAATTGAACTATATACAGAAAGTTACGCTAAAGACTTTTTGAAAAATAAAAACCATGCTGTTGAACCTTTTGTTAAAGCATCACAAATTGCCAATGAATTAAAACTTGGAATTAACGCTGGTCATGACTTAAACTTAGATAATTTAAAATTTTTCAATCAGCATGTTGAAAATTTAAAAGAAGTTTCCATAGGTCATGCTTTAATTTCAGATGCCTTAGATTTTGGACTTGAAAACACGGTAAACCTTTATAAACGAGCATTAAGAAAACATTGAAATTACATTTTAAAAAAATAGGAGCTGGTCAACCTTTGCTTATAATTCATGGGCTTTTTGGCTCTTCAGACAATTGGGGAACGCTAGGTAAAAAATTTGCAGAAAACCATTCAGTATATTTAATTGATCAAAGAAATCACGGTCATTCCAATCATGACGAAATCATGAACTACGAAGCAATGGCCGAAGACCTTATGGATTTGATTAACGATCAAAACATAAAAGACCCCATTTTATTGGGTCATTCTATGGGTGGAAAAACAGCCATGGCATTTACTCAAAAATTTCCATCAGTGTTAACAAAACTTATTGTTGCTGATATTGGAGTAAAAGGATATCCTATGCATCACGAACACATAATTGAAGGGCTAAACAGCATAGACCTAAACCTTGTAAAATCAAGAGGAGAAGCAACCAAAATATTAGCCAATCATGTAAAAGAGTTTGGCATACAACAATTTTTGCTTAAAAATCTTTACTGGAAAGAAAAAGGAGTTTTGGCCTGGCGAATGAATATTCCTGTTATTGTAAAAAACATGTCTTCAATCTTAGGCGAAATACCCAATGTAGCTTCCCAAACTACAACACTATTTTTAAGAGGAGAGAAATCAAACTATATTTTAGAAGCCGATTTTGACAACATTAGTGATGTATTTCCCAACTCTACATTTGAAACCATTTACAATGCTGGTCATTGGCTACATGCCGAAAACCCAAATGATTTTTTCAGCATAGTTTCTGAATTTATTGAAAACTAAAAAGGCCCCATTAAGGAGCCTTTTAATAAGTTATTTAATTGGTTTATTTAGTATACGTTGCTGTACAAGTACCGCTTCCACCTATAAAAGGAATGCTATTATCCCAAGTATAATCAAAAACAATTTCAGTTGCATTACTATTTATAGTACCTGTGCCTGAAATTGTAAATTTACCAGCAGTCAAGTCTATTTCTTGTTCTGCAACAGTAATTGTTGACCCAGAAAGTAAACCTGTTACTTGCCCACCAACAAGAGTGACAACATTATCAATAATAATCTCATTGTCGTTAGCCCCTGCAGAAATGGTATGTGTATCAGCCAATTGACTTCCACAGTCGTCATCTACACTATAATCCCCTAAAAGGTTATCAACGCAAACAACCACATTAACCGTTCTAGACAATACGGATACATTATCATTTTTATCTACTGATGTATACTCTATTGAGTAACTTCCAACTGAATCTACATTAACAGAACCTGTTGATTCAATTTCAGCACTTATATCATCATCATAAGCATCTATAGATTCAGCTCCAGGATCTGTAAACACACCTCCCAAACATAGGGTAATTGATGACTCACCAATTAGAGTTAATGTTGGTGCAATTTTTTTCTTCTTACACGAGTAGGTAATGGTTAATAAGGCAAATAGGATTAATGTGATTTTAGTTGTTTTCATTTTATATTTCTTTTAATTAATTACGAATTTAAGATTTTTTATTTGGTTGTTAAATTTCAGGGATGCAATGTAAAATCCCTTGGGTAAAAATTGCAGAGACCAATTGGCCTCTTTTATATTTCTGAAGCTTTCAACCTTAACTACTCTTCCATTAATATCAAAAAGTGAAAGATTTAGGCTATTGATCTCTTCAGCTGAAAAAAGGGAAAGTTCTTTACGATTGTTGTTGTAAACTAATTTAATATTGATACCAATCTCTTCAACGTTAATGGTTCCACCAACTGCAAATTCCAAACTTACAGGTAAATGATCGCTCATATAAAATAAAGAATTGGCTAAACTTTGATCAACCGCTGCATTGAATGGAATATGAATATCCTGATTAAACCTTAGTCCATCCTGTCCAACTGCTTCATAAGAATCATCAACATAATGTACACCTTCAGAACCATACAAAACATCATTAGAAACAAAAATAAAATCAAATCTATCATCCATTCCACCATAAGAACCTCCAGCATACCCTCCAGTTGATTGTCTTGTACTTTGTGTATGGTATTTTTTATAACCAGCATTGTTATGCCAACTACCCATTCTGTTAATTGGATCATATAAAGTAATGCCTTGTCCGTTTAATACTTCTTGACAAGCTAAATCTGAATTGTTGTAAAAATTAAAATCTCCCCCAACAAAAAGGCGGCTGTTTTTTCCATAATTGGCTAAATATGTTTTAAACACCTCTGCTTCAATTGTACGTAAATTAGCATCTG
>JAQWRG010000029.1 GCA_029243855.1 Flavobacteriales bacterium
ATACATTTCTAACTTCTTTTTCCAGTCCTTTAAGTATCATTTCATCAACTCTTTTGTCAATTCTATTTTGAAGAATTTCTTTGTCGACTTCTAAAGCAACTTTGTGAATTACAAAATCTCTTGGTTTGTTTTTTCTGTTGAGTAATGAAGAGTAAGGTTGGTTAGTAATTCTGCAAATTTCCAATGCTCTTATAAGTCTTTGAGGATTTTTTTGATCTACATTTATAAAATGATCGGGGTCTTTTGCTTTAAGTTCCTCTTGAAGAAAAGAAATTCCTTTTTCTCTATAAGCTTTATTAAGTTCCTCTCTTATGGTTATACTTCTTGGAAGTTCGTCAAACCCATTGCAGACTGCATCAATGTACATGCCTGAGCCTCCAGTCATGATAACTATATTTTGATGTTTAAATAGGTTGGGTAGTAAATTAATAACGTCCTTTTCAAATTCACCTGCTGAATACAGTTCTTCTAAATTTTTATTATTAATAAAGTGATGTTTTACTTGACTTAGTTCATTCTCAGAAGGTTTTGCAGTTCCAATAGAAATCTCTCTGTAAAACTGTCTGCTGTCAGCAGAGATAATTTCACATTTAAAATGCAAAGCCAATTGAATAGCTAAGGAAGTTTTCCCAGATGCAGTTGGCCCTGCAATTACAATCAAATGGTTATGAGATGAATCTTTCAATTTCAGACAAAATTACATCCTATTATTTATCAAATGATAAATTATAATAAAAAAACAAAATGATTAATTGTAATTATTCCTTGATGATTAGATTTGCATATGCAAGAAAAAATTTTGATCCTTGATTTTGGTTCTCAGTATACACAGCTTATTGCAAGAAGAGTAAGAGAATTAAATGTTTACTGTGAAATTCATCCGTATAACAACATACCTGTTATTGATGACAGTATAAAGGGTGTTATTCTTTCAGGAAGTCCCTCTAGCGTTAGACAACAGGATGCTCCAACACCTAATTTAGATGATATTATGGGTAAATATCCTTTGTTGGGCGTTTGTTATGGTGCACAATATTTAGTCCATGCAAACGGTGGCCAAGTGCAGCCTTCTAATACAAGAGAATATGGTAGAGCTAATTTAGCTACTATAGAAAATTCTCCTTTGTTAAAGGGCATTCCTAAAGGATCTCAGGTATGGATGTCTCATGGAGATACCATTGTTGATTTAGCAGAAGGAATGACTTTAATTTGCAGTACTGATGATGTTAAATTTGCTGGTTTTTCTTATGAAAAATACAATGCTTACGGTATCCAATTTCATCCGGAGGTTTACCACAGTACTGATGGTATGCAGATAATAAGAAATTTTGTAATCAATATTTCTGATTGCGATTCATCATGGACACCTGATTCTTTTGTTGACGTTACAGTAAATGATTTAAAATCAAAAATTGGCGATGAAAAAGTGGTTTTAGGCCTATCTGGTGGAGTTGATTCCAGTGTTGCAGCATTATTATTACATAAAGCTATAGGTACCAACTTGTATTGCATTTTTGTTGATAATGGATTACTTAGAAAGAACGAGTTTGAAGATGTGCTTGAAAGCTATAAAACATTAGGTCTTAATGTTAGGAGTTGATGCTAAAAATTTATTTTATGATGAATTAAAAGGTGTTACAGATCCAGAACTTAAAAGAAAAGCTATTGGAAAAGTTTTTATTGATGTATTTGACAAAGAAGCAAATGCTATAAAAGATGTTTCCTGGTTAGCTCAGGGAACTATTTATCCCGATGTTATTGAATCGGTTTCTGTAAATGGACCATCTGCAACCATTAAATCGCATCATAACGTTGGTGGGTTACCAGATTATATGAAGCTTAATATTGTAGAGCCTTTAAGAGCTTTATTTAAAGATGAAGTAAGAAGAGTAGGTAAGTCAATGGATCTTCCTGAAAATATTTTGAATAGACATCCTTTTCCTGGTCCAGGACTTGGTATACGTATTTTAGGTGATGTAGATGCAGAAAAGGTACGAATTTTGCAAGAGGTTGATTATATATTTATAAACGGATTGAAATCTAATGATTTATATAACGATGTTTGGCAAGCTGGGGCTATTTTGCTTCCTGTACAATCGGTTGGTGTAATGGGAGATGAAAGAACTTATGAAAATGCCGTTGCTTTAAGAGCAGTATCTTCTACTGATGGAATGACTGCTGACTGGTGTCATTTGCCTTATGATTTTTTAGCAAAAATTTCAAACGAAATAATTAATAAAGTTAGAGGAATTAACAGAGTTACTTATGACATTAGTTCTAAACCTCCAGCGACTATAGAGTGGGAATAATATGTATATTTTAAGAGCCTTATATACTTTATCTTTTGTTGTGTTTTCACACTATACAATGTTTTCACAAAATGTTGTTAAGAATACTGTTGATTCTACCTTAAACCATGTTGTTCAAAAAGGCGAAACAAGTTATGGAATAACCAAAAAATACAACATTGATATTAACGTGTTTTATGAGTATAATCCTGATGCCATTAAAGGGTTAAAAAAAGACATGGTTTTGATTATCCCTTTTATGTCTTCAAATCCAACTGATTTAGATACAAATTCAACTCATTCAGTTTTAGAAGGGGAAACACTTTGGTCAATTGCTAAAAAATACGGTGTTAATATAAATGAAATTAAAGAATTAAACCTTCTTGAAAATGAAGCATTACAGTTGGGGCAAACAATTAAAATACCCAACCAAATTGTTGATACTAATAATTTGATAATATCAATGGTCAAACATCCTAAACATCCACTTTTGAATCCATGTGATACCATTATAATTCACAAGATTAAAAAGAGAGAAACGCTTTATTCTTTGTCAAAATCTTATGAAGTTAGTATTGATCAAATAATGAATAATAATCCTGAATTAGAAGAAAGTGGATTACAAAAGGGGAAGGAAATAAAAATCATTTTTAGGATTAAGAATTGTAATGAAGATTCTATAGTTAATTCCATTTCCAATACTATTCATTCGACATCTAATAATTCCATCAATAAGATTAAAGTGGCTTTGTTTTTACCTTTCTTGATCAATAAGTTTGATACGGTACAAGCCAATTGTTTACCTATTGAAACTTGTCCAGTTGATAAAAGTTCTATTCAATCAATTCAATTGTATAATGGTGTTGTTCTTGCTTTAGATAAATTGAAACAAAAGGGATACAAAGTTGTTTTATCTATTTACGACACTCAAAAAGATTCTTTGCATACATCAGAGTTGCTACAAAACCCTGAGTTATTGAATACCAATTTAATTATTGGTCCTATATTTTCAAAGCAAATAAAATTAATAAGAAGCTATGCTAAATCATATGATATTCCAATGATATGTCCTTCGCCAGTTCCTAATCAAGCTCTTTTTCAATATCCGATTTTATATAAAATAAACCCATCAAAATCAACTCAGGTTGTTGCAATTGCCGATTATTTGAAATCTAAAAATGTTTCCAACAAAAGAATTACTTTGTTGGCAAATAAAAAGAGTGCAAAAAGTATTAAGTACGCAAATTTATTTGCCAATTCATATAATGATTCTCTTTCTGTCAATGACTCTATAAAGCCAATTCTTTTGGAGCATACATCAAGTTTTAATAAGGTTAAAAACATTAGCAAAACTGATACTAATATTTTTGTGATAGCATCATCGGATGTTCCTTTTATAAGTTTTGTTTTTACTAAAATCATTGGTGTTTCAAATTCATCTAACCATTACAAATCAAATTTTATGATTTTCGGATTCGATGAAGTTCTTAAAATGAACACGATTGATGAAAAATACAAGCAGTTATTTAATTTACATGTATCAACAAAAGGAAACATCAATTTTGATTCAGAGGAGGTGATGTCATTTGTTAAATTATACAATGAAACGTTTGAAATGCAACCTGAAATCAATGCTTTTATTGGCTTTGATTTAACACTTGCTATTTTTAACCAACTATTTACTAACAATAAAAGTGTCTTACATGGAATGTATAGTAATATAGATTTTGAACAAATTGATGCTGAAAGTGGTTTTGAGAATAAGGCTGTAAAGCTTATTAAATATCAAGATTTTAAACTGAAAACTGTTTATTAATTTTGAGAAAAGTTACTTTATTAATCGTTTTAATTCTTCTAGGACTTTTAGTTTTTAAAGCATATCCTTATTATCAATTGTACCAGGCAAAAGGCTTAGTTAATATAGCCTTTGAAGGGGAGAGAATCAATGTCACTATTGAAGATGATGTTGTGTTTAGTCAATTGGGTGATAAACTTTTTGAACAAGGGGTGATAAAGGATGTTGAGGCATTTAACTTATTAGTTGACTACAAAAATTACGCAGATGATACTTTAAAAAAAGGTAAAATTGCTATTTTATCTAAGTGGAGTAACAACACTATGGTAAATCAACTTTTTTTAATGAGAAATCAAGGAATTATTGATTTGACCGTTGTTTCTGTAGCAAATTTAGAAGAATTATCAGGGAATATTAGTAAGCTTTCATCTATTGATTCACTTGATCTTTTAAAGCTTTTAAAAGATCCTACAATACATCGTAAATATGGTTTTTCAGAAAATCAATTTATGACCATGTTTATTCCAAATACATTTGAAATCTTTTCTTCAATAACGGAACCTGAATTCATTCAATTAATGGCTGATTATTATAAATCTTTTTGGAACAGTTCAAGAAAACAAAAAGCTTCTAATATAGGTTTATCTCAATCTGAAATATATACTTTGGCTTCGATAGTTCAAATGGAGCAACAGGTTAAATATGATGAGCATTCTAAAATTGCTGGTCTATACATTAATAGATTGAATATTGATATGAAATTACAAGCAGACCCAACGGTTAAGTTTGCTAATAAATTACCTAAACTTAGAAGGGTTTTAAATAGACATCTTAAATATGATTCTCCCTATAATACCTACTTATACAATGGACTTCCTCCAGGTCCAATATGTATTCCTGATGATAAAACTATTGATGCGGTATTAAACTATGAAAAGCACAATTATATTTATATGTGTGCCCAGCCTACTTTTTCTGGATATCATAATTTTGCAAATTCATATAGTGTTCATATGAAAAATTATAGATTATATAAGTCATGGTTGGAAGAAAATAAAATTAAATAATTATACAATGAATAAACTTCTTTTAATTCTTTCATTTATTCTTTTAATTTCTTGTACTAATAATCAAAAATATTCCTCTGATGATAACAAAGATCCAATTTTAATAGATTCTTCATACAACAATGGAACGTTAATTGGCTGGCACCTTATGGACACATCATCTGCTATTTCAGTTGATTCTATGATTACAGTTGCGTTAAAAAATGGAAGTTATGAAGGTAAAATAAAAGGTTCTATTCAAGAAAGTTGTGAAAAAGCTGGTTGCTGGATTAGCTTAGATATTGAAAATAGGGATGAGGATTTATTCATACATTTCCAAGATTATTTTACTATACCATTAGAGTACATTAAAGGAGATTTTGCTGAGCTTACTGGTTATGCAATTCTTGATACCAATACTGTTGAAAATCAGCTTGAAGATTTAGATAAAATGAAAGCATCTGGACAAGATATTTCCATTCATCAATATGAAAATATAACTAAAAATATAATCGATGTTTCTTTTAAAGCAGATGCGATTTATCTAAAAAAGATTTAGTTTGAAAAGGTGTAATGTGTAAGTATTATCCACAAACTAGAAAAAAAACACACTAAAGCTATTTTTTTTAATTCACTGTCTAGTTCTTGAAGATTATTAAATGAGAATACTTTTTTTAAATTACTTATTAGGATAATGCACGGAATCAATCCAAATAGAATCAATTTGTTGTTTAATTGAAATGAAATTATAAAATAAGCAAAAATTGAAATAACAATCAAAAAAGTATGGTAAAGCTTAGCTTTATTTATTCCTATTTTAACAACAAGTGTATTTTTATTAACTCTTAAGTCACTTTCATAATCTCTCATGTTGTTCATATTAAGTACTGCTGCGCTCATGCAGCCAGTAAATATTGAACCAAAAATTGTAATTAAATCAAAAGTCGAAGACAGAAGGTAAAAACTTCCAAGCACACCAACCAAACCAAAAAACACAAATACAAAGAGATCTCCTAAACCTTGGTACCCATAGGCAGTTTTCCCAACAGTATATTTTATTGCTGCTGTAATAGCAATAATTCCAAGAATAAGAAACCCTAATACAATGATAAGCTGAGAGCAACCAATGGACTTATATAACAGTAGGCATCCAGAGATAAAACATAAAATAGAACAAATAATTATTCCTATCAACATGCTTTTTTTTGAAATTAACCCTTGCTGAACCATTCGATCAGCATTTTCTCTAAATTGATCAGCCCCCTTTATGCCATCACCATAGTCATTAGAAAAATTAGAAAGGACTTGTAATAATAGAGTAGTAGTTAAACATAAAATAAAAACTACCCAATCTATTTTGTTATGTATGGCTAATGACAATCCACCCCCCATTAAAATACAAGATAATGCAAGGGGAAGAGTTCTTAATCTAGCTGCTTTAATCCAGTATTTAATTTTCATATAATCAAATATAAACTTTAGTCTATTTGAATTAAGATTGTGTTAAGAGATTATCTATACTTTTCAGGTTGATTTGCTTTTCTTTTTGCTAGTAATTTTCTATATTCTTGGGTTGCTTCATAGTATTTGGCTACTTTTTTTATTGGAAGAACTTCTTTGAATTTTTCATGATATTTGATTTTAATATCCATTTGTGATTTTCCCATTTCCATTTTAGCATCCATGATTTCTTCTAATTCCTTATCAGAAATTTCTTCCTTATCTTTTAACATCATCTTACCATGAGCGTTTTTATCTTTTAAAGCCTTTAATTCAGCTTCCATTTCATTTACCAATGGCCAAAAATTTTGAGACTCTATAGTCGTTAATTGCATTTTTGAAGTAAAAAATCCAATTTTTCTAGCTTCTCTACTTTCTCGTTTTTCAACCATTTCGTTGTGGTTGTTTTGGGCAAGCAAATTATTTGTTAATAAGCATATTGCTAATAAAAAGCTAATAGTTTGAAATTTCTTTAATGTTTTCATTTTGTGAATTTTAAGTATTAATAAAAGTCTATTTCAGTTTCAAAATAATCGTCTATATTTTCATCAATGTTTAGATAATTATAGTCTTTATCGCTATAGATAAATGTATAATACAATTCGTTATCAGAAATTAAGTAGTCTTCTAATGAATCATTTAATTGAGCATAATTGATGCTTATGTTATTTGATGAAGAATTATATATAAAGTATGATCCAATTAGAAACAAGAAAACTGCAGCTACTTTTAGTAAGGGTCTAAAGAAAATTATTTTAGGTAAATTAGATTCCAACTTATCAATTCTATTAATTACTTGATGATTTAAATCTTTAAAATAATCATCAGGAATATCATATATTGATTTTGGGTCTTTATTTTTAAACCGGTTTAATATATCTTTTTCTTCATTCATTGTTTATTTGATGGTTAGTTTGTTAAAAGGTTTAATCTATTGAGAGTAATGCTTTAATTTTTGTGACTGCATGATGATAGTTAGCTTTTAATCCCCCAATGCTTACATCAGTTATTTTTTGAATTTCTTTATAGCTTAACTCTTCAAAATACTTCAATTGAAATACCATTCGTTGTTTTTCTGGTAATTGGAAAATGGCTTTTTCTAATAATATGTTTATTTCATCAGCATCTTTATTGAAAATATTGTTAGTAGGCTGATCTGATGATTTTATATCTGTAATATCTAAATGATATTCTTTTTTGTTTTTTCTAATCCACTGAATGGCTTCGTTATAGGCTACTCGGTATATCCATGTAGATAATTTGGATTTACCATTAAAACTTTCGAGTTT
>JAQWRG010000042.1 GCA_029243855.1 Flavobacteriales bacterium
ACAACAAAAAGTTGATGTTGAATTTTTCTAATTCATTTTTCAAGCAGACTAATCGGTCGCATTCTTTGTGTTTTAAGCTTTCTAAACCAGTTAAGTAACATTGAATACCAAGTCCAGCACAAGTTACGGCTATAGGAAGTGCTAAATCAGGGTAATTACTCAAATCAAATTTAAACTCATCAACTTTTTGTTGTTTTATAGTACTAATGTTAATGCTGTTTTCATTAAAAGTTGTTTTTACTCCAAATGATGTATAAATCTTACTTAAAATAGAATCTCCCTGAATAGAATTGTTTTTTAGAAAGGGTATGTCAATTGATCCGTTTTCTGATAAAGCAACAAAGCTATACCAAAAGGATGCTCCAGACCAATCGTTTTCAACAGTATAGCTTAGGGTTTGATAGGGTTCTTTTTTTACGGATATTAAATTCTTTTCCCATGAACTATCAACTCCCATTTCTCTCATAACATCCAAAGTCATTTGAATGTATGGTTTTGATAAAAGAGGTTCTATGATTTCAATATTTAACCCTTTTTCTAAATAAGGAGCAATAAGCAGTAAAGAAGATATGTATTGACTACTTACAGCTCCGCTTATTGCAATTTCATTTTTATTTAGTTTGCTTCCCTTTATTGAAAGTGGTGGAAAACCTATTTTTTCTTGAAAGGAAATGTCAGCACCCAGTTCATTAAGTGATGATACCAAGTCATTTATAGGTCTATGAAGCATTCGTTCACTTCCAGTTAATTTCCAGCTTCCATTTTGAATGGCTAAAAAAGAAGTTAAAAACCTAATTGTAGTTCCAGCATTTTCACAAAAAATAGTTCCTTTATTCTTATATTCATTAAGAATGTTTTCTAATAATTGTGTGTCTTCAGCTTTAGATAAATTACTAATTTTAGTGTCTAAACCCCCAAGGTGTTTTGCTATAAGAACTCTGTTACTAATACTTTTAGATGCAGTTAGAGATACGGTGCCTTTAAGGTTTTTTGGAGCTTGAATTAATTCAATCATAGCTGTAAAAATCATGCATTAAATTAACAATACCTTCTGCTGATATGTACTTATCATAAACAGCACTCCCAATATCATCTAGTAATGTAAAGTTGATTTTAGTATTTTCATTTTTTTTATCATTACTCATAAAACCAACCAATGTCTCTATTTCAATTTTGTTGATAGCTATTGGTTGGTAAATAGAAAATATAAATTCTTTAATTTCAGTATACTTTTCTTTACTGATATAATTTAATTTATATGAGATGTATGCTTCAATTGCCATTCCTTGAGCTACTGCAAATCCATGAAATATAGTTTTGTTTAAAGAAAGAAAGTGAGATTCTAAAGCATGTCCGATTGTGTGACCAAAATTTAATTTTTTTCTTGATCCATTTTCTTTAGGGTCTTTTTCAACAATGTTCAGTTTATGATTGATAGAAAAGTTAATTATATCTCGAAAATTGTAATCTTCAAAAGATTGGTTTTTTATTTGTGTCCAAAAATTGTAATCTGAAATTAGGGCATGCTTAATAACTTCAGCAAATCCAGATTCCAACTCATCTTCAGGTAGAGTTTTTAAAAAAACAGCGTCACAAACAACCAATTTAGCAGGATAAAAAGTGCCAATGTTATTTTTTAGGGTATGTAAGTTAAACCCTGTTTTTCCTCCTATAGCAGCATCAACCATGCCAAGCAAACTTGTTGGAATGTTTATAAATGAAATCCCTCTTTTGTATGTAGATGCAGCAAAACCTCCTAAATCACAAATCATTCCTCCTCCTACATTTATAATCCAATCGTTTTTGTTGGCCTTGTTGTTGTTTAGAAATGTCCATATTTTTAAAACTTGGTCAATGTTTTTATTTTCTTCACCAGCTTCAATGGTGATTTTGAAGGATTTTTTAAACTGAACGGTATCTTCTAGAATAGTTGAACAATTTTCTGTATTGGAGTCACAGATTATAAAAACTTTATTGTGGTTAACAAGTTGTTGAATTGAGTCTGAAAATTCAATTAATGATCCTGCTTGAACATTTTGAAAGTTCATCTATCTATTTTTAATTGCATTAATTGCTTCAGATGAATAATTGGATAGAATTAATTTTCCTGAAATGGCTGCTCTTTGATCAAGTAATTCATCCCAATTTTCAGTTCCCTCCCAAAATATTTTTTTCAATGCTTTTGTGGCGTCAGGGTTTGAATTAGCAAGTTTTATGCAAAGTGTTTTAATGTGTTCATCCATTGCTTCAGCATCATCAAAAACTTCTGCATACAATCCTTTTGTTTTTGCCCAATCTGCAGTATACCATTGGGTTGCATTTATAGCCATGGTGCTCATTGCAGAAGTTCCAATTTTTCTTTCAACTGCTGGACCTACAACAAAAGGGCCAATGCCTAATGCTAATTCACTCAATTTAACTGAAGCAAATTTAGTTGCTATGCAATAATCTACGGCACTAGCCATGCCAACTCCACCACCAACGGCTTTCCCTTGGATTCTGCCAATGATAAGCTTTGGGCATTTTCTAGCTGCATTAATAACATTAGCAAACCCCATAAAAAATTTTTTTCCTTCTTCAAAGTTCTGAATACTACTAAGTTCTTCAAAACTTGCTCCAGCACAAAATGTTCTATTTCCGCTTGATTGAAGTAGTATGACTTTAACGTTTTTGTCTTGTCCAGCAGTCGTTATGGTTTCCGCTAGCTGGCTTAGAATTTTACCAGGCAAAGAATTGCTCATCGGGTGGTAAAATTCAATTGTAGCTAGTCCATCTTCATTGGTTTCTAATGTTACACTTCCTTTTGACATATTTATAGATATATTTACATACAAAGATAGAAACAGTATTGTGAATAGTATAACACTCCTATTATTTAATATTGAATTATATGTGTAATTCGCAACTTATTCACGATATTAGCGTATATGTTTCGCTTATTATATTTGATAAATAGAGTTAACATATTATTTTTTGCCCTTTTTCTAGGGTTTTCTTCTATTGCTTTTAGTCAAGTTGATGAAAATGCTGATAGTACTGCTAATGGTGTTATAGTTGATGACTTTGTTGATTTGGATTCTTTGCAGAGTGAAAGCGAAAACAACGATAACCTTAACAGTAGCTCCACAAGTAATTTACCAAAACCAGTACTTAATTCTGAATCAGAAGAAGAATCTGATGAGTTTATTTTTAAACCACAAGTAAGTATTGGAACTGGTATGCTAACCTTTTATGGTGATGTTGGAACCAATCATCAAGGGTATCATCCAATGGTAAGTAGGTTGGCTACTACACTTAGGTTAATTAATCCATTAAACGATTATTTAGATGTTGGTTTTTATGTAATGTTTGGGGAAATAAGTGCCAATGAAAGAACCATAGGCCGTAATCTTAATTTTAATTCAAACATTACCACTGGAGGAATAACATTAAATTACAATTTCAATCATTTCTTAAAGAAGGATAGAATTGCGGACCCATACTTCCATATTGGGTTAGAATCCATAGAGTTTTTATCAAAGACAGATTTAAAGGATAAAAATAACAATACGTACTATTATTGGGTAGATGGTACTATCAGAGATATTGCAGAAGATGATCCAAATGCAGGTAATGCAGTAGAGTTAAATAGAGATTATACTTATGAATCTGACGTAAGAGCTGTTAACGACAGTCTTTTTGGTAAATATCCAGAGAGAAGTTGGGGTGTCCCGTTAGAAATCGGAGCTAATTTACGTGTTAGTGATCGTTTAAATTTTAGAGTTGGTACAGCTGTTCATTTTACTTTTACCGATTTAATTGATGGAGTAACAGATTTAAATTTAGGAAACAGTAGAAATGATAAGATGTTGTTTACTCATATAGCTGTTTCTTACGACTTTAACATTAAAAAGAAAGATCTTCCTGAAAGCATAATTCCAGAAGATGACCCGTATAAATACCATAGAATAGATACTGTAGATTCTGATGGAGATATGGTTATTGATTTTGCTGATAAATGTGCCAACACTCCTAAGGGAGTTGAGGTAGATGATTTTGGATGTCCTATTGATGGTGATGGGGACGGTGTAATTAATACTAATGATGATGAATTGGCAACACCAGAAGGGAGTCCTGTTGATATGAGAGGTGTGGGACTTGATTCAGCAGATTATTTACTTGCATTTAGAAAATATAAAGACTCAATAGGAGAGTTTGCTAGATGGGATACCTTAAGAAGAAGCTGGGGTTCTAATCCAAGATCACTTAAAAAAATTATTGACACCAAAAACTTAACTACGAACAAACAGTTATTCATTGTAATTGGCTCAGATGTTCAAGGAGTAACAGCTTCAAATTTATGGAAAAAATTAGCCAATAAAGATTTTCAAGTTAGAGAGTCAGGTGACTCTGTTTTGTATGTCTTGGGAGGATTTACTGAAGAAGAATTAGTTCAAAAAATTGAAGAAATACAACAAGATACTAGTATTAGTATTGTAGATGTAGTTGAGATAGTAGATGATGAAATTAAACCAGTAGAAGTCCCTGAAAAACCAGTGGAAATACCTGAAGAGACCGACACTTCCTTAGTGCCTTTAATGGTTCCTTCTTCAGAAGTTTCCTTTAGAATTCAGATTGGAGCATTTAGAAATAAGCTTAGTAAAAGTGTATTTAGAGAGCTTCCTAAAGTAGTATCAGTCTTTGGTGATGATAGCTTGTATAGGTTCTTTTCTGGCTCTTTCTCTGATAAAACTGAGGCAGCATCACACAAAATTAATTTATCTACTTCTGGATATAATGATGCCTTTATTGTTGCTTTCAAAGATGGTAAAAGAATTACACTTAAGGAAGCAGGTTTTGAGATGAATCCAGATTATAAAGACAACATTGAAATAGATACTATTCCAAGTGTTAACCCAATTAATGCAAAACTTGTAAAATTCAGAGTTCAAGTCGGTGCTTACAAAGAAAAAATACCAACAGATGCATTAGATATGTATCTTGATATTGGCAATGTGCTACCAAAGCGAGATATTATGTCTGGTTTGACAAAATACTATCTAGGAGAATTTAGTAATTACGATGTAGCAGCTGACTTTAGATTAAAACTTATAGATAAAGGGTTAATTGATTGTTTTGTAGTTGGTGAATTTAAAAACAACATCATTTCAACCAAAGAAGCACAAAGCCTTTTAGGTCAATAATTTCATGACAAGAAGTTTTAATATCATATTATTTTTTTCTGTTCTTTTGATTTCATGTAATGGTTCTCCAGAAAAAGAAAACTCATCACTACAGCACAACCAAGCCACAATTCAAAAGCCTATTTTGAAAGATTCACTTCTTGAATTTCCAGATATTGATACAATATCAATAGATAATAATCATGAGTTGGAAAATAGTGATAAAGGTGAAGTTGTATTTTTATCTGAAACATGTCAGCAATTCATTGATGATTACAAACGTTTGATTTCTGATTATGAATCAATCCTAATCAAAATGAAAGAGGATGATGGAAATATAAATTTAATTATTGCTAAATCTTCTCTTGAAGATGAATTAGAAGCGATGTTGTCAGACCCTGTCAATTTTCAATGTTCAAATTCAAAATGTATAGGTTCATCTCTTTTTTTAGAAGAAATGGAAGAGATTAACATCAGAAAAGATGCACTATATTAAACTATTTAGTATTAATGTTGAAACTAATTTCCTTTAGTTCATCTATTTTTTACTTTTGTCAAAAAAATTAACATGAAGTATTTTAATAATGTTTTAGATTCTATTGGAAACACTCCGTTGATAAAAATCAATAAATTATGTTCTGAAACTAAAGCGAAGGTTTTAGCTAAAGTTGAAACAACTAACCCTGGCAATTCTGTCAAAGATAGAATGGCTCTTAAGATGATTGAAGACGCAGAAGAGCAAGGATTGATAAAACCTGGAGGAACTATTGTTGAAGGTACTTCTGGAAATACAGGTATGGGATTAGCGTTAGCTTGTATTGTTAAAGGCTATAAACTTATTTGTGTCTTAAACGATAAGCAGTCTAAAGAGAAAATGGATATTCTAAGAGCTGTTGGAGCAGAAGTAGTTGTTTGTCCTACTGCTGTTGAACCAGATGATCCAAGGTCTTATTACTCTGTTTCTAAAAGGTTAGCTGAAGAGACTCCTAATAGTTGGTATGTCAATCAATACGATAACCTTTCTAATAGAAAAGCTCATTATGAATCAACTGGTCCAGAGATTTGGGAACAAACAGAAGGAAAAATCACTCATTTTGTTGTTGGGGTAGGTACTGGTGGGACCATTTCAGGGGTAGGTAAGTTTTTAAAAGAAAAAAACCCAAACATTAAAATCTGGGGAATTGATACTTATGGTTCCGTATTCAAGAAATATCATGAAACAGGTATTTTTGATGAAAACGAGATTTATCCTTACATAACAGAAGGTATCGGTGAAGATATTCTTCCTGCCAATGTTGATTTTAAAATAATAGATGCATTTGAAAAAGTTCAGATAAAGATGCTGCAGTTTATACAAGAAAACTTGCCAGAGAAGAAGGTATTTTTGTAGGTAATTCAGCAGGTGCTGCTATTAAAGGTCTTTGTCAATTGTCGGACCAACTTAAAGAAGATGACGTGGTAGTTGTTTTGTTTCATGATCATGGTTCAAGATACATTGGTAAAATTTTTAATGACGACTGGATGAATGATAGAGGGTTTTTGGATGAGGAAAAGAAAAATGCTCATGACTTAATTCAACCACACATTAATAAAAGATTGGTAAAAGCAGATGTTAATGATCCAGTATCTATGGCTATAGTCAACATGAAGCAATTTAATATTTCTCAAATGCCTGTTCATGATAATGGTAAAATTGTAGGCTCGTTATCAGATCATAATTTATTTAACAAAATAATTGAGCAACCAGAATTAAAAGAATTGCCAGTAAAAAATGTAATGGAGGCTCCTTTTAAAGAGGTTAATGCAACAACTTCTATTAATGAAATTTCTAAATTATTTTCAAAAGAGAATAGGGCTGTAATTGTTAATTTGGAAAATGATATCCAACATATTATTACCTTTCAAGATATTATTGAAGCAATAGGGAAGTAATGAAGTTAGTAGTCCAAATAGATGTTGATAATGCTGAGGAAGTTGTAAAGGCTCATAAAGGTCAATTAATGGGCATGTTCTCTGATTTAATGATGTCAAGAGAAAAGGTGAAATATAGAGTGGAAAGAGCTATTTATGATGAAATGGTTAATCAACTATCTAAAGAATTACCTAAAGCTTTAGATCAAGAATTTATCTCGGCAAAAATTAAGTTTGAAATAATAGATGATAAAAACTATACTGTAAAGGAAATTTAGGAATTTTTCCAGGTTTTAAATTTCTCTTCTTGTGTTGGTCGGTTTTCTTCAATCTTTCGTAATGGTTTACATTCTACTAGGCTATCTTTACAATCTTTAGGTAGTTGCTGATATAATTCAGTTCCCTTGGTTTTCCATTTTATCATATCATCAGAAACGTCTTTTATTATTTTGGCAGGATTCCCAACAGCAATTTTCCTTTGAGGAATCACCATTTTTGAGGGAACCATTGTTAATGCTCCAATTATTGATTCTTTTCCAATTATTGCATTATCCATAACAACTGCACTCATCCCAATTAGACTATTTTCTCCAATTTCAGCTCCATGAATAATACATCCATGTCCTAAATGGGCATTTTTTTTAATAGTAACAGTTGTTCCTGGGAACATGTGAATCACACAATTTTCTTGAACATTACATCCGTCTTCAATGATAATTTTACCCCAATCACCTCTTATTGCAGCACCAGGGCCTACATAAACATCTTTACCAATAATTACATTTCCGGTAACATTTGCTTGTGGGTGAATAAATGAAGATTCATCTATTACGGGTTTAAATCCATCAAATTCATAAATCATGTCAATTATACTTTTTCAATAACAGTGGCATAACCTTGCCCAACTCCAATGCAGAGGCTAACCAATGCATGTTTTTTATTGGTTTTTTGAAGTTCTATGGCTGCTGTTTGTAGTATTCTAGCACCAGTCATTCCAAGTGGGTGTCCTAAGGCAATTGCTCCGCCATTTGGGTTAATTCGTGGATCATCATCTTGAAGTCCAAGTTCTCTTGTACATGCTAAGCTTTGAGCAGAAAATGCTTCATTAAGTTCTATAATATCCATATCATTTATAGTTAATCCAGCTCTTTTTAAGGCTTTTTCAGATGCTTTTACAGGACCAATGCCCATAATTCTAGGCTCAACTCCAGCAACAGCTGAGGATACTATTCTAGCCATTGGCTTTAAGTGGTTTTTTACAGCTGCTTGATCACTTCCTAATAGTATGGCTGCAGCACCATCGTTTAGCCCAGATGCATTTCCAGCTGTAACGGAACCGTTTTCTTTTTTAAAAGCAGGTCTTAATGAATTTAATTTTTCGAGAGTTGTGGTAGGTTTTATAAATTCATCTTTTTTAAAAATAATATCATCCTTTTTCCTTTGTGGAATACTAACGGATGTTATTTCCTCATCAAGTCGACCATTGTTTTGTGCTTCAGTTGCTTTCATTTGTGACCAATAGGCAAATTGATCTTGGTCTTCTCTACTTATATTGTATTTTTCAACAAGGTTTTCAGCAGTTTGGCCCATCCCTTCAGTCCCATAGGATTTAGCCATTAATGGGTTAACAAATCTCCACCCAAAACTTGTATCAAACATTTGTGCATCTCTTCCAAAAGGTTTGGATACTTTAGAAATAACCCATGGCCCTCTAGTCATATGTTCAATTCCTCCAGAAATATATAAATCACCATCTCCAGTAGCAATTGCTCTATAAGCATTGATTGTTGCTGCCATTCCTGAAGCACAAAGTCTATTGACTGTTTCGCCTCCAATAGAGTAGGGAAGTCCTGACAATAAAAGAGCCATTCTAGCAATGTTTCTATTGTCTTCTCCAGCTTGATTTGCACAACCAAGCAGTACGTCTTCTACTTGACCCCAATCAACTTTAGGGTTTCTTTCCATCAATGCTTTTAAAGGAATAGCTGCTAAATCATCTGTTCTAACAGTACCAAGTGTGCCTCCAAAGTTTCCAATGGGTGTTCTTACTGCATCAAGTATATATACTTCTTTCATAATTAAATAGGTAGTCTTTTTAAATAAAGTTAGTGAATTATTATTAGGTATTATTTTTCCAATAAATCATCAGACCATTTCTTGTTTGATAAATGAACTTTCCCCATAAAGTCTGCCACTATTTCATCAAACTGATTGGTCACTAAAACTTGATATTCTTGATGGTTTTCTGTTTTATTAATTAGTTTCGAGCTAGCCCTTAAAGAATCACCTATCGTAACTTTTTTCAAGTGCTTGATGCTAGTTTCTATAGATAATGCTAATAAACCATATGAATTTGCAGCAAAAGCCAAACAGCTATCGGCTAATGAATAACTAATTCCACCATGAGCTATGTCAAAACCATTCAACATCTCCTCTCTAACTGTAGTTTCTAGTATGCATTTACCAAGCTTAATTTCAATAACTTGAATGCCCATCCATTGACTAAATAGGTCGTTTTTCATCATCAATTTTACGATTGATTCAGGACTCATACATGATTTTAATTGAGGTTATTCTCACTAATTATTGCAGCTTCTTCAAAAGAAAAATCTATTGCAGCTTCAACAAAATTAACGAACAAAGGGTGTGGGTTAATTACGGTGCTTTTATATTCGGGATGATATTGAACACCAACAAACCACCTATGAGAAGGTATTTCTATAGTTTCAACAAGGTTGTTTTTAGGATTAAATCCAGACAAAACAATTCCTTTTTCATTGAATTTTTCTATAAAATCATTGTTGAATTCAAATCGGTGCCTATGTCTTTCGTTAATTAAATCTTTTTTATAGATAGAAGATAGTAATGTGCCTGATTTAATTTTACAATCGTAAGACCCCAATCGCATGGTTCCACCCATGTTTTTAATCTTTTTCTGTTCTTCCATTTTACTTATAACTGGAAATGGAGTATTCTCATCGATTTCAGATGTATGTGCGCCTTCAAGTTCAATGAGATTCCTGGCAATTTCAATGATAGCACACTGCATTCCTAAGCATATTCCTAAGAATGGAATATTTGATTCTCTAGCGTAATTAACTGCGTTAATTTTACCCTCAATTCCTCTACTCCCAAAACCAGGGGCAACTAAAATACCGTTTAGGTCTTTTAAAGCATGTTCAAATCCATTTTCTTCTAACTTACTTGAATGAATCCATTCTATATTTACCTTACATTTATTTTTTGCGCCAGCATGAATCAAAGATTCTACAATTGAAATGTATGAGTCTTTAAGCTCAACATATTTTCCAATCAACCCAATTTTTATCTCCTTTTCTGGATTACTATGGTTAAATAAAAATTCTTTCCACTTTTTCAAAGCAGGTTTTTCAGATTTTTTCAAGTTTAATTGCTCACATACAACTTCATCTAAACCTTCTTCTTGCATAAGTAAAGGGACTTCATATATCGTAGAAGCATCTATAGATTCAATAACAGCTTTTTGCTCTACATTACAGAATAAGGCGATTTTTTTTCTTAAATATGAATTTAAATGATGTTCAGTTCTACATACTAAAATGTCAGGTTGAATACCATATTCTAAAAGTGTTTTTACAGAATGTTGGGTAGGTTTAGTCTTAAGTTCTCCTGATGTTGCTAAATAAGGAATTAAGGTAAGGTGGATAAAAAGAACATCTTTGGGTAATTCCCAATGCAATTGACGAATGGCCTCAATAAAGGGAAGAGATTCAATATCACCTACAGTTCC
>JAQWRG010000045.1 GCA_029243855.1 Flavobacteriales bacterium
ATACTCTATAGCTTAAAATTCTGTCGTATAAGTCTATAGGGTCTCTGTAGTATGCTTTTATAATATATTCGTTTTCAGTTTCAAAATGGGCTCCCTCTAAAGTTCTATGAGAAATTTCAGTTCCTTTGGATGTGACAAATAAATAATTATAGTAACCTTGTTTTAGATAGAGTTTATGAAAGTATTCTTGATTAATTGTGTCGTAAGACATTTTGAATTTTTCATTTATTTCCCAATTGGAGAGTTGTCCAAAAATATAAACGTCATTACTTTTAATTTCCTTTGAGTTTAAATGAAAATTTACCCATCCATATTCTGATTGAACTTCATCATTTTCGTGGTCAAATGACCTTAGAAAAAACTTACCATTTAAGTCTTTATAGGATAAATACTGTTTGTAACTTCTTTTAGGTTCTTTTATTAATTGTATCTGGTAAGTGCTATCGATATAGTTGATTTTTTTTACGTTTTCGCTCAGTTTTCTAAAGCTGCTAATGTCAAAAAACCTAAATTCATTTCCACCATCAAAAACTCTATCGCTATTGGCAAGATAGACGATGCTGTTCTCTCTTACAAAATTTGGTGACTCAATACTGATTTCATTAAACTCTTGATGATTTTGTTGAAGGGTAATTAAAAGGTTGTTGTATGGGTCTGTAACTGTATTAGGGTCATAAGAATACGTGAATTCAAATTCTTGTTGATAATTACGTTGTTCAAAATTAGATGTTTCCAAAACTTTAAAATTGACATCCATAAGGTTTTCACTAATAAAAAATTTTATGGTTGCAAGAGAGTATTCAGGTTCGTATTCGTCAAATAATCTTATTATATAATTTCCAGATTTAGTTAATGTTACGTTTTCATTGGGGAGGTTAAATTCATAGTGAACATAAGCATCTAAAGTTCCGAATGATTTACTTATGTTTTCTATGTAGTTAATTTTATAACCTTCAAGAAATTCCATTTCTAACAATTCACTTTCTTCCCAATTTATGTTACAATGAATTATTTCATACTGTAAATGGTTAATTTGCTCATCTATTTGATCAAAACTTATTTTAATTGCAGAATTTGAATTTAGTGTTAACATTGCTTCTCCAACATCAATAGACTGGTTCCCAATTGTAAGGCTCTTAATTTTTTCTGAGTATATCTTATTTTCGTAAGTTTTTTTTATTTCTTCAATTTCAATAATTTCCTCTTTTTCCTGATTAAAGTCATTGTTAAAATAATCATCATTTTCTATGTTTACTGCTTTTTTGAGATTGCAATTACTTAGAATTACAGAAGTAGTAATCAATATAATTTGTTTTATTGTAGCAATCGTATTATTTGTAATCATTCTAAATTATAATTGTAGCATTATTATTAATTTAACATAACAATGCGAAATAAGACAAATTTATAGATTTGCACTGCTAATTATTTTGTTATTTATTAATAGATGAAGGTAAAAATAAAAAAAGGGCTTGATATTAAGCTAGATGGTCCTGCTGAAAAAATCATCAAAGATGGTACTTCTCCAAAGTTAATTGCCATTCAACCATCCGATTTTCCTGGACTTACTCCTAAAATGCTTTTAAAAGAAGGTGCACCTGTTTCTTGTGGAACACCTGTTTTTTTCGATAAGTACAACGAAGTAATTAAATACTCATCTCCTGTAAGTGGAGTTTTAAAATCAATTGTAAGAGGAGCTAAAAGAAAAATTATGGCTATAGTCATTGAATCTGATGGCAAAATGACACAAGCTTCAACTACTGCAAACGATTTAGCCAAAAAGAGTAGAGAAGAGGTTATAGCATCTCTTTTGGATGCTGGTTTGTGGCCTTTTTTGAGAATGAGGCCTATTGATATTGTTGCTCAACCTACCGATACTCCAAAATCCATTTTTATTTCAGCTTTTGATTCGAACCCTCTAGCGCCTGATTATGATTTTATAATGCATGGCAAAGATTCTGAATTTAATGCTGGAATTGAGGTGTTAAAAAAGCTAACGGATGGTTCTATTAATCTTCAGGTTAGGTCTTCTGCTGCAGATGTTTTTAAAAACGCAAAAAATATTGAATTAAACACAGTTTCTGGTCCTCATCCGGCTGGAAATGTTGGGGTGCAAATTCATAAGATTGATACTTTAAATAAAGGTGTAGTAGTTTGGTACATAAACCCTCAAGATGTAATGTCTATTGGCAGATATACGTTAACTGGTTCTTACGATGTTTCAAGAGTTATTGCTGTAGCTGGTTCAAATGTTTCAGAAAGAAATTACATTAAAACATTACCAGGAGCTCAAATTAATTCAATAGTTTCTTCTAATTATATTGAAGAAAACAGTAGAATTGTTTCAGGTAATCCCCTAACTGGTAATCAAGTAGATTTGGATGGTTATTTGGGCTTTTATCATCATCAAATATCTGTGCTTCCTGAAGGAAATCAATATAAATTCTTTTTAACTGAAGGTTGGTTGGCTGCAGGTTTTAGTAGATTCTCAGCTTCAAAGGCATATCCAACCTGGTTGATGCCCAAATCAAAAGTTTACAATATTGATACCAATTTAAATGGTGAAGAAAGGGCTTTTGTCGTTTCAGGACAATATGAAAAAGTTTTCCCTTTCGATATTTATCCTGTTCACCTAGTTAAATCTATCATTACCAACGATATTGAAAAAATGGAAAATCTTGGGATATACGAAGTTTCTCCAGAAGATTTTGCTCTTTGTGAATTTGTTTGTACATCAAAAATCAATGTGCAGAGTATAGTAAGAGAGGGTTTAGACCTTATTTATAAAGAATGCATGTAATTTAATATATAACACTGTGAAATTTTTAAGAAAAATATTTGACAATGCTCACGCAACCTTAAACAAAAAGGAAAGTACAAAAAAGTTTTTTCCTCTTGTTGATGCACTTGATACTTTGGCTTTTACTCCCAATCATGTAACGAATAAGGGAGCTCATATTCGTGATGCTATTGATTTAAAAAGAACAATGATGTTGGTAATCATTGCTTTAATTCCTTGTCTATTATTTGGTATTTACAATACTGGATATCAGCATTACAGAGTGCTTGGTGGTTTAGATACTGCATCATGGCTTGATATGATTGGAGTAGGTTCACTTGTTGTTTTACCTATGGTAATTGTTTCTTATGGTGCTGGGTTATTGGTCGAATTTATTTTCGCTATACGAAATGGACATACTGTTCATGAAGGTTTTTTAGTTTCTGGAATGTTGATTCCTCTTTGTATGCCAGCTGATGTTCCTTTGTGGATGGTTGCAGTAGCTACAATATTTGCGGTTGTTATTGGTAAAGAAGTTTTTGGAGGTACAGGAATGAATATATTAAACGTTGCCTTAACAGCCAGGGCGTTTTTGTTTTTTGCTCACCCTACTAAGATGTCAGGTAACGAAGTTTGGGTTACTGGATATGGCGATGCTAAACAAGCTGCTATAGATGCTGGTGTACCTTTTGTTACCATGGATGGAACATCTGGTGCAACTGCTTTAGGTGAGTTGGTTGAGGCAAAAGCAGTTGCTGCAACAGATCCTTCAATGGCAGCAGAAATTGGATCAAATTTTGCTTCTGGTGGATACGATATGTACCATTCTTTTATAGGTCTTATTCCTGGTTCTATTGGCGAAACCTCTTCTTTAATGTGTTTAATTGGGGCTGTTTTGTTGTTATGGACTGGTGTTGCGAGTTGGAGAATCATTACTTCGTTTTTTGTTGGTGGATTTGTAATGGCTTCTATTCTTAATCTAGTAGGTGGTAATGAATATTTTAATTTACCTGCAATTCATCAATTGATGCTTGGTGGTTTTATGTTTGGAATGGTCTTTATGGCTACAGATCCTGTAACTGCCTCTCATACTGATAAAGGAAAATTTATTTATGGATTTTTAGGAGGTTTTCTAGGTATTCTTATCAGGATGGTTAATCCTGCATATCCAGAAGGAATTATGTTGGCAATACTTATAGCCAACGTTTCTGCACCATTAATTGACCATATGGTAATCAATGGTAATATTAAAAGAAGATTAAAAAGAGTTAAAATAGCATAAGATGGGTGTAAATAAAGATAGCAATTCATATACAGTATTATTTGCAATTATATTGGTTGTTTTTGTTGGTGGTCTATTGGCATTAATTGCTGAAGGTCTCAAACCAATTCAAAAAGAAAATCTAAAAAACGAGAAAAAGCAGTATATTTTAAACAGTATTCCTAAATACAAATCTGTTAAAAGAAATGAAGCTGGTGAATTGTTCGCAACTCTTGTCAACGAAAGAATTATATTGGACTACGATGGAAATGAAGTTTCTAAAAAATTAGCATCTGATCCAGTAGATGATAAAGATCCTAAGGATGCTTTCTCTATTGACTTACTTAAAGAGTACAAAAAATATGTCCAGCCAATTACCAACATGTATAGTGGTGACGAACAAAAAGAAAAATTAGCAGCTGATACAAACATTCACTACCCACTATTTATATGTAATGTTGAAGGTCAAACTTATTATATTG
>JAQWRG010000065.1 GCA_029243855.1 Flavobacteriales bacterium
GACGAGAGGGTTTTTAATACCCCTATTCAAGAAGCCTTTATTGTTGGTAGTACCGTTGGTATGTCTGCTGTTGGTTTAAAACCAATAGTTGAAGTACAATTTGCCGATTATATATGGCCGGGGTTTAATCAACTTTTTACAGAAGTAAGTAGGTCCAATTATCTATCAAATGGTAAATGGCCAGTAAATATGATTTTAAGAGTTCCTGTAGGAGCTTATGGATCTGGAGGTCCATATCATTCATCAAGTGTGGAATCCGTTGTTACAAATATAAAAGGAATTAAAATAGCTTACCCTTCAACTGGAGCAGACCTTAAAGGTTTAATGAAATCTGCTTACTACGATCCTAACCCTGTTGTTATTTTTGAACACAAAGGGTTGTACTGGAGTAAAATTAAAGGAACTGAAGGCGCAATGACCATTGAGCCAAGTGAAGATTATGTTATACCATTTGGAAAAGCAAGAATCGTTATTGAGGCCAATCAAAAAAACATTGATAGTGGTGAATCAATGGCTATTATTACCTATGGAAGGGGAGTATATTGGGCTTTAGAAGCTGCAAAACCTTATAAAGGAAAAATCTCAATTCTTGATTTAAGAAGTCTGTCACCGCTTGACGAAGAAGCCATTTATGAAATATCAAAAAAACATGGGAAAATTATTTTAGTAACAGAAGAGTCCGTTGAATCTTCATTTACTCTTGGAATTGCAGGAAGGATTCAAAAAAACTGTTTTGAGTTTCTTGATGCTCCCATTCAAATAGTTGGTTCTGTTGATACTCCAGCTATTCCATTAAATTCTTCTCTTGAAGAAGAATTGTTGCCAAATGCCGATAAAATAAATACAGTTATTAAAGAGTTAATGGATTATTAAATTTTTAAAATGAAAAATATTTATTTATTTCTGTTATTAAGCTCATTAATTAGAAGTGAATATGTTTTATCTCAAGATGTTTTAATAAAGTCAATTCATCAAGAACAATTAGAATATTACAATTCCATAGGAAAAAAATATTCGTATTATGAAAATTTACAACCCTCAATTAAGTCTAAAGATCATTTAAAATCCAACTGCCAATTAAATAATGTAGTATACGGATGGCACCCTTATTGGGTTGGGAGTACTTATCAAAATTATCAATGGGATTTATTAAGTCACTTTTCTTATTTCAGTTATGAAGTGGATCCAGTTGATGGGTCTCCTTTAACTATACATGGATGGAATACTTCAAGTGCTGTTGATGCAGCCATAGCTAGTGGAAATACAAAAGTAACTTTAACAGCATCCTTATTTTCTGACCATTCTACATTTTTCAATAGCTCTACAGCTCCTCAAAATTTAATAAATAGTTTAATAAATCTTGTTCAATCTAGGGGAGCACATGGTGTTAATATAGATTTTGAAGGTCTTCCATCTGCTTATAAACAACAATTTGGTAATTTTATGGAAAGCTTATCCATTCAAATGCACGCTGCAATTCCTGGATCAGAAGTAAGTACTGTCTTATATGCAGTGGATTGGAATAGCGTGTTCGATTTTTCTTTAATGGAACCTCATGTAGATCAATATATAATTATGGGTTATGCTTATTATTATCAGGGAAGTTCAAGTACAGGGCCGTGTGATCCACTTTATCAATTTGGATCAAATTATAATTATACACTTTCAAGAACAATTTCCTATTATTTGAATAAAGGTTGCCCAAAAGATAAATTAATTCTTGGCCTTCCTTATTATGGTTATCAATGGGCAACTACAAGTAATGCTATACCAAGTAATACCACTGGATCAGGAACTGCAAAAACGTTTAAACAAGTAAAAAATAATGTGTCTGGATATTATTCACAAAATAATCATTCATACGATTACGATAGCTATACAGATGTTTTTGTATTCAATAATAATGGTCCTCAACAATGTTTTATTTCTTTAGAAGATGGTTTTAGAAAACGTTTGGAGCACGTAAATAATACTGGAATTGGAGGAATCGGTATTTGGGCATTAGGATATGATGATGGATATGACGATTTATGGAATGGCATTGAAGATTATTTAACGACTTGTTACAGCGATTCTTGTGTCAATGATATTCATGATTTTGGTGGCCCAACAAAAGATTATTATAACAATGAAGATTATACCTGGACCATTTCACCTGATTTCACATGGAATATTGATGTAGATTTCTCCTTTTTTGATTTAGAATTAAATTATGATTATTTATATATATACGATGGGCCAAATGTTTTTTCCCCTCCGATAGCTGGCAGCCCTTTTACAGGTACAAATAGTCCAGGATCTTTTACAACTACATCAGGTTCAGTAACATTTAGGTTTTTTTCTGATATGGCTACAACTAATCCTGGGTTTTTAGCTAATTATACTTGTAATTTAAGTCCAATCTCTTCTTCTTACAAGGAGGATGTTAGTGTAACTATTTTCCCAAACCCAGCACATGATTTTTTAAAAATAGAAATTAATGAATCTGACAATTTAATATTAAAATCAGATTTGATTATTGTAAATACTCTTGGTGAAGTTGTGAAGAAAAAGACAATTAATGATGAGAAATCATTGTTAATAAATGTTGAAGATTTAGATGTTGGCTGTTATTTTGCGACCTTTAGTTTAAATTCAAAACAAGTTTTACCCTTCATTAAATACTAAATTTTAATTTTGAAGATATTAATTATAAAATAATGGAATTTTTCTCAAAAATATTTTACGGAAACACAATTATTGATTGGTTTATAGCCTTTGGAATTTTATTAGGATCATTTGTTTTAACTAAGCTATTCTATTGGGTTTTCGCCAATGTTGTTAAAAAAATCACAAGTAAAAGCAAATCTACTGTTGACGATGTTTTGGTAGATAAACTGGAGAAACCTATAATATATTTTATCTTAATTCTTGGTTACTGGATAGCTATTCATTGGCTTAATTCTTCAGACTGGCCTGAGAACATTTTGTTAAATCTTGAGAAGGTAGCTTATTTGGCTTTGGTTTTTAATGTTACCTCAGTCGTTTCTAGGGTTTTTGATGCCATAGTTTCTGAAGTTATTATGCCCATAACTGAGAAAACAGAAAGCGAATTTGATGATCAATTAATACCAGTAATTAGAAAAGGAATAAGAGCTATCATTTGGGTATTAGGTGTAATAATAGGATTAGATAATATCGGTTTTGATATAGCGGCTATGATTGCAGGTTTAGGTATTGGTGGTCTGGCTTTAGCATTAGCTGCACAAGATTCTATTAAAAATATTTTTGCTGGTATCATGATTTTTTTAGATAAACCTTTTAAGATGAAAGATAGGATTCAGATCAATGGGTATGATGGTATTGTTGAGGAAGTAGGTATAAGAAGTACAAGAATAAGAACATTAGAAGGAAGGATAGTAACCATTCCAAACTGTACTTTTACCGACAATAGTGTTATAAATGTTACTTCCCAACCGGCACTTAAAATTAAATTAAACTTAGGTCTTACTTACGATACGGATGAAGTTAGAATGCAAAGAGCATTGGATATTATAGGTGAAATTATAGCTGATAATAGCGATATTATTGAAGAGAACTATTATGCTGGGTTTAACCAATTTGGTGATTTTTCTCTTAATATTTTGTTTATATATTACATTAAGCCAGATGCACATTGGCTAGATTCTCAAACTGTTGTGAGTAAGGAAGTTTTAAAAAGATTTAATGCAGAAAACTTAGAATTTGCATTTCCAACTCAAACCATATTCAAGAAGGAATTGAACTAAATTATTTGATTATGTTGCATAAAAAAAAGCCGAGTATTCTCGGCTTTTTTAGTTAATTGTTGTTTATTAATTAGTTAATTCCAAGTAATTCAACAATGAAAATGAGATCAGTATTTGGACCAATTGATTGTCCAGCTCCTCTTTCACCGTAAGCAAGTTCAGATGGAATAATTAATTTCCATTTAGATCCTACAGGCATTAATTGAAGGGCTTCTGTCCAACCTGCTATCACCCCTCCAACAGGAAAAGAAATAGATTCACCTCTGTCAACTGAACTGTCAAATACAGTTCCGTCTAATAGAGTCCCATGGTAATGAGTTTCAACCTTATCAGTCGCAGTTGGAATTGGACCATTTCCTTCAATTAAAATTTGATACTGAAGCCCACTAAAAGTAGTCACGATTTCATTAGAAGATATTGTATCTGCTAACCATTGATTAAGAAATTCTTGATTTGCAGCTTTACTTTCCAATTGCTTTTGTTCTTCTTCTTTTTGTAAAGCCATCATGTATCTATTCATAGTTGCTTGTGCAAGTGAATCAGCAATTTTTGATTCACCAACACCCAACATATCACTAATGGCTGCATTAAAAGCTTCTTTTTTTAATTCTGGATAATTTTGTGCTATCCCTTTACCAACATTGGCTCCAATTATGTAACTCAATGAATCGTTATTTGTTTCTAAAACATAATCTTCATTTTCAGTACTTGATTCGCAACTGGTTATGGCAGCAATAATGGCAATAAATAATAATTTTTTCATTTTAGTTAATCTTTAATAATTCAACTTCAAAAATAAGTGTTGAGTATGGTCCAATTGATGGTCCAGCACCTCTTTCACCATAAGCAAGGTTATAAGGAATATAAAGTCTCCATTTTGATCCTACATTCATTAGTTGAAGAGCTTCTGTCCATCCAGCTATAACACCACTTACTCCAAAAGAAATAGGGTTTCCTCTTTCAACTGAACTGTCAAAAACAGTTCCATCTAAAAGAGTTCCATGGTAATGAGTTTCAACGTTGTCAGTTGCAGTTGGAATTGGTCCTTTACCTTTCTTTAAGACTTCGTATTGTAGTCCAGTCTTTGTTGTTGTTACTCCTTTTCTTTGACCGTTTTTAGCAAGAAAGTCAGCCCCAGCTTTAATGATACCTTGGCTAGCAGCAGCTTGTTGTTTCGTAAAATAATCTTGAATCATTTTTTGGGCTTCAGCTCCTTGAATTAATGGTAATTTACTTGGGTCTAAAACATCCTTTATTCCGTCAAAAAAATTGGCGGTATCAATATCAGAAAATTGTTTTTGTATGTTTTCACCAATATTTACCCCTAAGCTATAGCTTACGGTTTCTATTTCTGTTTTTTCTTTTGTTTGTGCGCTCATTATTAGGCTTGTTGTTATTGTTATTAATGTAATTATATGTTTTATGTACATGGGGAATATATTTAGTGTGCAAATATAATCAAGTGTCAAAATTTAATAGAATGGAGATTGTTATTCTATGTTAAATAAATTATTCTTTTTTATCTTGTTTTTTTTCAGCTTCCTTTTCTTCTTCTTCTTTAGCCTTTTCTTTTTTTGGTTCTTCTTTTAATTTTAGCTTTTTAGCATCGTGAAGAAGATTATACCATTGAAATAATTTCTTAATATCAGAGTTGTACACTTGTTCTTTATCGTAATTAGGTAATATTTCTTCTAGATAAGCACTTAGTTTTTCAGCTGACTCTTTATGAGAAATGCATTTTGCTCCATTTCCTTTTTCAAAAATTGTTTTATATATGTCAGATAATAATACTTCTTCATCATAAGTATAAATGCTTATATCAGCTAAGGCACTAATTCTGTTTGAGTTGAATGTTGGGAATCTCTTCCCTTCAGCTAGTGATTCAACAATAACATTGTTTTTAGATTTTCCAACTACGGTGTATAATCCAGGTTTTCCAGAAATTGTTATTATATCAGTTAAATCCATTTTTTGATTTTAATTTGCGCCAAAACTAACATAATATGGTATCATAACCACAAAGAATTCAAAAAAGCTAACTAAAAAGATACGCTCTAATAAAAATTATACCTTGATAACCAGTTTATTGAATAATTAATTTAATTGGTGAAGCATTTGGATGGCTTTTTAAGATTAACCAATAAATACCAGTTTCAAAATTGGTGTTTACCAATTCAAAAGTAGTGGTATTGATGTTTAAAGATTTTGCTATTCTTCCAGAAATATCAATCAAGTCAACATTAAATGGAGGGTTGAGACCTTTAATGTTAATTGTTGTTCTTTCATTAAATGGATTAGGAAATGCATAAATAGTATTATATAACACATTGTTTTGCAAACCTGAAGGTATTGCTGAGGTTACATAAAAATCTATTGAAATAGAGCTCCCAAAATTACCTGAACCTTGAGACAGGATATTGCCATTTTTTTCAGTTATTACCCAACTTCCATCAGTTCCTCCCCAATTTGAAGCACTCAATCCATCGTTGTAGTAGTCAAATAATGTAAGGGTATAGCAATCGTTTATAGGAAGATAAATGTCTGTTATTATGGTGTCATTAGCTTGTGTTCCACCTCCGTTTGGATTACAGTCATAAGGACCAAGATTGTACAATGTTGAGTCATCACTGTCTTTTACTGTCCAATAGGTTTCCATGCAGTAATCATCCAATATTAATTTAAACTCAAGAGGAGTTCCTTCATTTCCATTAATTTGTAAGTCAACAGTAACAATACTATCGCATCCATTAGCGGTTAAAAAACTACCTGTATAGAAGCCACTTGATGTATAAGAATTGGAATTCCAAAATAACGTATCGCATGCACTTATTTTGATGGTATCATTTGTGCTGTTGTTTATGGTTAGGTTAAGATAGTGAATGCTGTCACACCCTGAAATGGTTGTTCCAGAATTAGCATAGAAGCCACTTGTGTCATAAGTAGTGTTATTCCAAAAATAAGAATCACACTCTGTAATGAATAACGTGTCTAGAAAGCTGTTGTTTATGGTTAAATCAAGATATAAAACACTATCACATCCATGAATAGTATTTAAAGAGTCAGCATAAAACCCTGATGAGAAATAATCTTGTCCATTCCAATTGTATGAGTCACATGAAGCAATTATAGTAGTATCATAATTGGAATAATTAAGTGAAAGAATTAAAGTAACAATACTGTCGCAACCAGACGTGTTAGTTAATGTGTCAATGAAAGTTCCAGAATTTATGTAGGTATTGCCATTCCAATTATAAGAATCACAAGAGTTAATAATTGAGGTGTCATTACTGGATGAATTAATAGTTAGGTTTAAAGTAGCAATACTATCACATCCATTAACATTTATTAAGGTATATGTGGCAATATTATTGCTTGTTGAATAGGTGATTCCATCAATCCAAGTCAAACTTCCACACGCTTGTTGGGTATCTATAACGCTGTCGTTATTGAAAATAGTTAAGTCAAGTGTAATAATACTATCGCAGCCCCCAGAGCTTGTTAATGTATGAGTAGCTAAGTTGTTGCTTGATGTATAAGTTACTCCATCAATCCAGGTAAAATTGTTGCAAGATTGTTGTATATCGTTAGATGATAGACTACTATTTATGGTAAGGTCAAGAGTTACAATACTGTCACATCCCGCTATTGTAGTATAGGTGTTTGTGTATAAGCCATTTGATGAATACGTTGAAGCGTCCCAAGTATATGAATTACAAGCTGATATTTGAATGGTATCATTGTATGAGTTGTTAATGGTTAGGTCTAAAACAGAAATACTATCACATCCAAATGAATTAGTTGTGGTATCATAATACAGACCAGTTGAGTCATATGTCGTAGATTTCCATATGTAATTATTGCAGGATATTATTGTTGTAGTATCGTTAGAAATGGAGTTAACAAGGGTAGCAAATCCATCCAATTTACCATATCCAAAAGAATAATTAGGTGTTGACCCTACCCATGAATCAGTATAAACAGAATTGATTAAATCTGTTTTAAATTTTGCACTTGTAGCAAGATGGCATTTTTCTAGATAAAGAGCTCCAACTCCTGCAACTACAGGACTAGCCATGGATGTTCCACCGTTTCTGTAATGTAGTCCTCCTTCTCCAAGTTCAGCATCCGTTCTATATGAAAGGAGATAGCCAGGATACGTACTTACAGTGGTTTGTCCAGATGCTGCCAAATCAGGCTTTTGAAGGTTAATTCTTGTAGGACCAGTACTCGATGAGGTCGCAATTTCTCCACGGATTCCACTTTCATTAACCCAAACACCTAAGTTGTTTACATATCCACTTTCATTTACATAATTAGCAACAGTAATAACGTTCGGAGAACACTGAAAAGAACTACACATGTTTTGTAATGTATCAGGGTCAACATAGTTACTAGGTTTGGATGCAAATGGAAATTCAGTATCAGATGAACTAATCATATCAGACTTGCTGTATGTTGCCTCGTCAGACCAAATGTCACATTTTCCACCACCTGTTGTTTCAAGCCCCCATAAGTAATTAGTTATGGAATCAGGGCTAACTATTATTTCAAATTGATAAACAGAGTCATAAAGTAGAGTAGCAAACATAAATTGTAATCCAATTCTTTGATTGTTTCCGTTAACAATAGAGTCAACATAAGCCCCATAATTATCTTGATATAAACTTCCTGACAGATAATCAGCAATTGTAAAAAAACTTGAAGTTCCAGATTTATGAGATCCATGATAAGCACTCATGGCTATTTTTACAGAATTAAAATTAGAAACATCAGCATATGCAGTAAAATGAACTGAATTTGATCCGTAACAGTAAGGAACACAGCCGTAAGGGGCATAATTTAAACTGGGGTTGTGTTTAAATAAAGTGAATATGGTGTCGTTAATAGTTGAGTTGTGTTGTAAATGAAAATCATTACCTCCATTATTTCCAGCAGAGCTAACAAACAAATGTCCAGATGAAGATGTAATTAGGCTGTCAATATACTGAGCATTAGGGTCTAGCCCATCATGAGACCCAAAGGATGTACCAGCACTCGCATTAATAACACATGGTTTCCCTATAGAGTCGGCAATTCTGTATATATATTCTGTAGCATCTTGAACGTTAGATAAAAAATTAGTTCCAAAGTCAAGAGCAACAAAAATAATATCAGATTCGTAAGCAACGCCTTTGTTTTTACCATTATTTAATCCATTACCAGCACCAGCACCAGCAACTGTTGTTCCATGGCTTGATAGTTTGTTATGGCCACTAACAGCACCAGCGTTTATTTCTGTACTGTCCCAATCAACTCCATAACCATAAATAGTTGATGTTCCTGTGAGGGTTTGGTCCCAAAGTGAGATAATTCTAGTAGAACCATCAGGGTTTTTAAAATCAGGATTGTCGTAATCAATTTCGGTGTCAATAAATCCAATGATTACATCTTTCCCAGTATATCCTGAAGGTAAAGGGCTAATGCCGTTATGAGCATCGTTAATTTTGTTGTTAACTCTCATGGTGTCGTTGTGAGGCTCACCAATTTCTAAAGGGATGTAATGTTGGGTTATGTCTTTTTCATTTGTGAAATCAATTATGTTTGAAGGAGAAAGTCTTATGTAATGCCATCCCTTTATAGTGCTGATGTATTTTCCGCTGTATGTTTCACAAAGAGATTGAACATTGTATTTGTTTCCTTTTACAAAAAAACCAACGTTTGTCTTTGATTCTAAATTTTGTAATTCACTATTAAATCCAAATTTTTCAACGGGGAATTTAGATTGAGTAATTCCATTGAATAAAAGAAGACATAAAATTAAAAGTGAAATGATTTTTTTCATAAAATTAAATTTACTAAAATTTAATAATAATCAGGAATTGAATTAATGAAATTTGGTTTTTTATCTTTTAAATTAATATGAAGGCAATAGGTGTCTATTCCATTTGTAAGTACTAAAAATTTTGCTTGTAAACTTGATTGGTAGTTCAAAATTTGATGCATTGTTTTTTCAGTTAATTTTATTTCAGCTGATTTACATTCTACAATTATATTGGGATTTCCAGTGCTGTCATAAACCAAAATATCTATTCTTTTAGTTAGTTGATTAACCATTATTTTCTTTTCAATAGCAATTAAACTTTTGGGATATTTTTTTTCATAATGAAGAAATTTCCAAAAAAATTGCCTGACTTTTTCTTCCGGAGTATTTATAATCCATTTTTTTCTAAGCTCATCAAATAAGTATTCTTTAGAATTGATTACTTTAGTTTTTAGTCTATATTTTTCTTTTGAATTCAAATGAAACAATTATCAAGTTAAAGTTAATGTTTTGAAATACAACGAAGTAATACAATCCATAAATAACGCCCAGTACCTTCCTGTTTATTTTTTACAAGGAGATAATGCACATTATATTGATGAGATTACCAATCTTTTAATTGAAAAGGTTTTGGATGTTTCTGAACGAGATTTTAATCAAACAATCTTTTATGGAAAAGATAGCTCTGCAGATCAAATAATTGATGCTGCCAAAAGATATCCTTTAATGTCTTCTTATCAGCTTGTTATCGTTAAAGAAGCACAGCATTTGTTGAGATACATGGATAGCTTTGAAAGCTATTTTAAAGATCCTGTTCCAACTACTGTCTTAGTTTTTAACTTTAAAAACAAAAAAATTGATAAACGTAAAGCCGTTGGTAAGCTTTTGGCTAAAAATAAAAGTATTGTTGATTTAGAAGCTGTTAAAGATTATCAGATTCCTGATTGGGTGATGGGTTGTGCTAAAAAGCATCAACTGAAAATGGATCAAAAAGCATCTATTTTAATAAGTGAATTTCTTGGAAGTGATTTGTCATCTATTGATTCTACCCTTCAAAAATTGAAATTACTTGTTGATTCAACTCAAACTATTGACGTTGATATTGTCCAAAAGCACGTTGGTTTTTCAAAAGATTTTAATCTTTTTGAATTACAAAATGCCATAGCCTCAAAAAACATTCAAAAAGCAAATTTCATTGCTAAACATTTTGCACATAACCCCAAGAATTACCCTCTTGTTTTAACGCTTGGAAACTTATATTCTTTTTTTACAAAATTAATGAAATATCATTTTTATGTCAATCAATTGAGTAATGCTCAATTGGCAGGAAAGATTGGTGTAAATCCCTATTTTCTCAAACAATACGAACAGGCGTCAAGGTATTATTCAAAAGGTAAATTGGCCAAAATTTTTGGGTATTTAAGACATTATGACCTCATGAGTAAAGGGGTAAACAACAGTTCCGTTAAAGATGATGAAATTTTAAAAGAAATGATTTTTAAAATAATGCATTAATTATCTGTAATTTTTTGAAAATATATCAAATTCAAATCCAGCAATTAACCTTGGCAATTCTAACAAGTCTGTTTCTGAGTTAAATAGGTCTGATAACCTATAATTTATAAAAATTGCATTTTTTTTAATTCCTAGTTTAGTAGATAGGCCGTAATTTAATTTCTCTAAATAATTTAATTTTGTTTTGATAATTTTAAGGTCATTATTCGGATATTCATATTTTAATTTATGATTAAAAACCCAATCTCCATACATTCCAATGTTAATGTATTTGCCAAATTGATTCCCTCTTTTTCTTTTAAAGTTAATTTGAAAACCGGCATTGGCTTTTAAATTCCTTATCAAATAGCTAATTTTTTTAGCACTTGGGGATTGTATTGGCATATCTAGGCTATAGTTTTCATTTAAATAATAGCGTGTTGAGGAATACCCAATACTTGAATGAAGAGCCAATAAATTATTGATTTTAATTTTATAATTTTTATTAGATGCAAAATAAATTCCAAACTCTGTTGGCATACCTTTTTCTGAGTCAATTGTTATTGGTAGTGGTGCTCCAAACCCAAATGATGAAAAATTAAATTTTTTCCTGTTTGGTCCAAAATTATTATCAATTTCTTCAAAGTTTTTTGGAGTATTTTCATATAAAAGTATTTCTTGTGCGTTGTATATATTACAACAGCAAATAAATACTACAAATGAAAAAAAATTACAGTTTCTTTTCATACCAATAATTTTTGTAATAAAATCTTAAGATTTTGTTTTTATAATCCTTTTTAGAAATACTTAAAATGTCTAAATTATTTACAGCTATAACTTCGTATTGATCCAAGTATCCTTCGCTATTTTCAATATGAAAATAAAATAGTTCTCCCGATAAATCGTTTAAACTAGTAAGTCTTGATGAATAGGAGTTGTTGTTAATGTGATAATTGTTGATATTATTTATGCCTGATTTAGCATGAGTTTTCTTAGAAAAATGATGCGTTGGACTAAAATATTCATCTTTAATTTTGATTGAAATAGAATATTCATCTTCAATCACATCAAAAGTAGAATTATACAATGCTGAAAAATATTCATCATTTAAAAAATAACTGGCTTTTGGAAGTCCATATCCATGAGCATAATCAAAATATGGATATAAATGACCACTTTTTTCAAGGGATTCAAAAACTTCCATATTGGTCATCTTGGGATATTTTTGCATTACACATGCTGCAAATCCAGCTAAAATTGGGCAAGAAAATGATGTTCCTTGTGTTTCGTGAACTCCATTTTTATAACTATAACCCATTACATGACCATAAGCTATCGCATTAGGTTTTAATCTTTTATCAGAAGTTGGGCCATAAGAGCTAAAGGCTGTATGAATGCCAGTCCATGGGTTAAGAGCTCCAACTGCAAAAACACTATCGGCATCTGCAGGTGTTCCAATGTATTTCCACTCGCTAGTTCCTGAATTACCAGCTGAAATCATTACTAAAATACCTTTTTTAGCTGCTAAGTTTGCTGCTCTTGCAATGATAGAAGTTTTTCCATCCATTTGTTCCTTAAAGTATTCATCAGAAGTGTAACCTAAAGAACTGTTAATGATGTCAGCTCCGTTTGCGTCAGCCCATTCAACAGCCATTAACCAGTCTTCTTCTTCACTTTTATTATCAACCATTAATTTTTCTGTTTTAGCTAATAAAAATTCTGCATCTTGAGCCAATCCCATGGGTTGATTGTTGTGCTTGCCAGCTATACAACTTAGAACGGTTGTTCCATGACTAATACTTGTATATACATTAGGATTATTACCATTAAAATTCCATGTTTTAACAATCTGATTGTTTGTGAATAAGTGTTCCAAGGGTTTAGAGATGTCAGCTTTTTTAAAACCACCATCAATAACACATATTCTAATTCCTTTACCAGTAATGTTACTTTGAGTAAACAAATCACCTTCTAATGATTCTAATTGACCTTTTAATAAGCTTTTTTCTCCAATAGATATTGAATCATAAGAAGTCATTATTTGTTGGTAATGCATTTTTTGAACTTCTTTTACATAAGGCAATTTTTCTATAATCGGTATGTTGTCTTCTTCAACATAACAAGCTACAGCATTGAACCACCTTGAACTTCCTGTAATATTTATCACATATTGATTTAACCCTTTAACATAATCTTTATTTATTGGTAAATCAGTGTAGTCGTTTAATGGATAATCAATTTTAATTCTTCTATCAACTGCTTTTTGATCTAAATATGCTTCATAATCGTATTCAACATTATTTTTGTCATTTAGAAAAATCCAGTACTTGTTTTGAGATAAAATAGATAGATTAGTTATTAAAACTAAAAACAGAGTTGTAGTATATCGATTCATTCTATAAATTTAGCGCATTCTGACAAATAAACTAATAAAATGATTGACCTTAGAAGTGATACAGTAACCAAGCCAAATGAGGAGATGAAACAAGCAATGTTCTCAGCAGAACTTGGTGATGATGTTTTTGAAGAAGATCCAACTGTTGTCGAATTGGAAAATAGATTGGCAAACATGTTTGGAATGGATGCTGGATTGTTTTGTCCATCAGGAACCATGACCAATCAAATAGCCCTTAACATTCATCTTGATCCGGGAGATGAAGTTATTTGTAGTAGAGAATCACACATATACAATTATGAAGGAGGAGGCATTGCTAAAAATTCTGGGGCATCTGTAAGATTAATTGAAGGGGAAACTGGCCTGATAACAAGCCAAGATGTTGCTAATAACATTAATCCAGATGATGTTCATTATCCCATCTCAAAATTAGTGGCTTTGGAAAACACATGCAATAGAGGAGGAGGCATTTGTTATTCAATGGGTGAAATGAAAAGTATTGCTGAAGTTTGTATGAAAAATAACTTACCCCTTCATTTAGATGGTGCTAGAATTTTCAATGCAATAGTGAAGAACAATGAAAATCCTCTTGAATACGGTGAAGTTTTTAACTCTATTTCCATTTGTCTTTCTAAGGGATTAGGAGCCCCACTTGGTTCAGTTTTAATTGGAGATCAACAGTTCATAAAAAAATCTAGAAGAGTTAGGAAAGTATTTGGTGGAGGAATGCGACAGGTGGGAGTTGTTGCCGCTGCTGGTAATTATGCATTAGAAAATAATATTGAACGTTTAAAAAACGATCATTTGCATGCTAAAATGATAGCTCAAGCTTTGCGAAAATGTTCTTGGATCAACAGCATTCTTCCTGTGGAAACAAATATTGTGGTAGGTTACCTAAACGAAGACAGAGATAATAATGAGTTTGTTGAACTCTTAGCGAAAAAAAACATTAAAATAATTCCATTTGGAAAGGGCAGAATTAGAATGGTGACTCATCTTGAAATTAACAAACAAACTGCTGAAAAAGTTGTGGAAGAACTTAATTTTTAAAGTAGTTTACAGCATTTTCAATAGCATCTTCAATACTATAAAATTTGTAATTTAATTCTTTAATTATTTTATTGTTTTCATATATGTTTTCCATGGATGATGTTCTTGCCGTTTCTTTAGTTATGGATGGTTTTCTAGAAGAAAACAGCGTTTTTAAACCTTCATATCTCCACGCTATTTCCAATAAAAATGGAGATGCTTTTTTTGATGGAAGAGGTATTTTAAAAGAAGAGGCAATAGATTTGAATATTCGCTCATAGGAATAATTTTCTGCTACAACTATATATTTTTCTGCAGTAATTTCACTTTTTGTTAACTGAATGATTGTTTTTGAAACATCTCTAACATCAACAAATCCGTTTTTACCTATTGGAAAATAAGGGAGACCTTTTTTTACGCTTTTGAAAAAGGTTGTGCTTGACCTACTCCAATCTCCAGGACCAAGAATAATACCAGGGTTGGTTATAACCGCATCTAATCCCTCTTGAACTCCTCTCCATACTTCATTCTCCGATTTAAATTTTGTTATGGAGTAATGGCTATTGGCTTTGTTTGTAGACCATTTGTTTTTTTCAGAATAGGTGTTGCTTTTATTTCTACCTAAGGCAGCTACAGAGCTTATAAAACCTATTTTTTTTACATTTTCCGAAAGACAAGCATTAACAACATTGGCTGTGCCTTCAATGTTAATTTTATACATCAGTTGTCGATCTTTTTTTAAAAAACTAACAACAGCAGCTGAATGATATACATGATCCATTCCTTTTACTCCGTCTATACATTGTGATATATCTAAGACATCTAAGTCAATCCATTCTATATTTTTAAAATATTGTTCTAAACTGTAATAACTCAATACTTTTTTAACTACTTCTAAATTTGAATTTGAAGTTTTAGTTGCCCTAACATCTTCTCCATTTTTTAGTAAGTCTGCTATAATATGAATTCCTACTAGCCCTGTTGCTCCAGTAACTAAGTTTTTCATTAGTTTATATTATTAATTGTTGTGTCGTATGAACTCCCCTGTGCACTTTTTATTAAGTTAAGTATTAATTTTTTAGTAGTATTATCATTCTCAATAGATTGTGTGAAAGTCATTGAAGATGCATTGAAAAGCCACCCTCCATTATCAAATTCATTAATAACCATTTGAGCAGGGCCAATTTGATTTAATCCTGTTGCTAAGATTTTAAAATTTGAAGACCCATGGCCTACTTTATCTGTCTCCCATCCAGAGCCGTTGGAGCAAATGGTGTCGCCTTTTTTAAGATTACAATCATTGAAAACCCAGTGATCGGGTAAGTTTACTTTGTATGAGCTGATGATTGGGTAGGTAGTTTCGGAATATACTGTACCAGTGAGCGAGCGTGTTAAAAACCCATCAAATTCATCATATACTTTTATTCCTTTTTCATAAAATTCAACTTCTCTGTATAAATTGTTGCCAGAAGCAAAAATAACGTGACCTCCATTTGAACAATAAGTCTCTAATTTTCCGATCATTTCTTGAGACCAATATTCAGAATGCATATGAAAGATAATTAAATTGGAATTAAAAATGTCTGCATTATAAGCAAAGTCTAAATCAGAATAAACACCGTATTCAACATTTTGGCTTTCTAAAAAATTGATTAAAAGTTTTTCGCCAAAAATATGTTGTTTAGGCAATTTGATAGAGTCGTATGAAATGATGGGGGAATTACTTTTACCCAAAGTATCCAGTTCATTTATTAATCCAGTGTTTTCATTGTTGAAATAAGTACGTTGAAAATCACCATTTTTATTAATCATAAACGAAAAAGGTCTTTGATTTGAGCAATATGTAATGGGCTTTATAGAAGGAAAAAGAGAAGTTATTTTTTGAAAATATTTTGGTCTTATGTTGTCATTGTAGTTGCTTATTCCACCATAATCATTGTAACATTGCCAAGTATTTGTACTTGCAATTATTGAAATAGAAGTAGTCTCAAGAGGGGTTATTATAATAGGGTGGTAGTATTTGTTTTCTATATTTTCTTTTTCAAAAATTTTAAATAAATAATAACCTGAATTTAGGGAGTCTGTACATATTTTTAAATTTGTTCTCCAAGAAAACCCAACAATTGGGTTGTAAATGTATGATTGCGAGTATTCATTTACTTCAATAGAGTCAACTATTAAACGAATTGAATCTTCAATTTTAAGCAATTGTCCAAAACATTTATTTTTTGAATGGATTTTTAGTTTAATTGAATCCCCGATTTTAAAAGATATTTTTTCACTAAATGCAAGGACATTTTCTAATTTTACATCATAACTTTGATAGATATTGGATCTTGTATATAAAAAATGAGAAACAAAAATTATACAAAGTATAGTTAATACTAAAAAAAACGTAGAAGTTATCCTGAAGAATAGTTTCATAAAAATTATGATAAATAAAAGTAGTTATTTGATTTTACTAAAATTGAGATATTAATGAAAAAAATCAAAATCTTTATTGTTGGATTATGTTTGTTTTTAGTTCTTTTTTCTTTAATAGATAGAAGTTTTTTTATACTTATAACTTCACCATTAAGAAAGGAAATCCAAAGTAAAGTTGATCAATTAGATATACCTAAAATAAAATTAATTTTTGACAATGAATTGACTGAACATTTTGAAAAACTTTATTCAGCTTATACATTAGAAGAAAACCACACTCTAGATTATTTTAAATTTCTAAATTTTTATAAAAAAAATAATATCTGGAAAAAAGCTACTTTAATTTACAACAATGAATCTATTCGAATCAAAGTAAAAAGTCATGGTAAAACCCCATCTAATCACAAAGAAAGAGATTTTATTTCATTAAGTATTAAGTTAGAAGAAGGACGTTTAATTCGGGGAGCTAATAGATTTAACTTGATTGTTTATTGGAGAGTAAAAGAATACGATTATTCCGTTTACTCTTTAATTGCCAAAGATTTAGGTGTTTTTTACGAAAAAGCAGATTTAGTGTCAGTTGAAATAAATGATAAACCTTCCAAGTTGTATTATTTTGAATACAGGTTAAACAGAGAATACCTTAGCCACTATAAACCAGATAGATTGGTTTCTTTAAAAAGAAATGATAATAAATCCATGTTGTTTTTTGATGATAATATAGATTCTCTAACAACGGAGATGAATAATGAATTACTAGCTACAAAATACAACTTTTTATCTTCAGAAGAAAAGACTTCAATTAGGAATAATTTTTCAATTTTAAATGAGTATTTATTAAAAGATAATTACGATTCAATTAATACATTTTTTGATGAAGATTACATTGCTAAAGTATTGGCTTTAAAAACTATTTCTGGTTCAAATGATGGTTTTGAAAAATGTAATTTTATAGCACCATTTTGTTTAGCAGATAGCAATTTTTATCCTTTTGTACATAGAGATTGTATGTTCAAAACAATTTCAAATATTGACAGTATAGAATTTGCTAACGAACATTTTAAACTTATAAAGGCTTTAAATAGAAACGATTCAATTCGAATAAAAAAGTATAAAATATTGTACAATTACATTTCTAAAAATAATGTTGATTCTTTAGCTCTTAAAATTGATAGCATACAAAAGTTTCATGAATCACTATATTACTCTAGTTCTATAAAATATTACCTCGGTTTAAATGAAGAAGTCCCAGTTGTTGATAATATTATTAAGCTTAAAGGTTTTATTGAGTCAAGTAATCCAAAAATAAAATTTCAAAACAAAGAGCTTGGTTTTGAAATAGAACTTCAACCAAATTCATTTAGTCCAATATGTTTTAGTTCTTTTAAATTATCTAATTGGAATTCAATTAAAGAAATACAGTTAACCGTACATGAAAAAAACACATCCAAACAAATTTTTAAAAATTCAATTTTAATAAATTCAAGTGATATAACTCATTTATTTAATAATCTAGATTTTTTTAGTAGAGTTTCTGATGAAATGATAAAAGACAACACCATTTACAAACTAGATTTTAAAATTAAAGGAAATGCTGACTTGTCGAATAATCAATACAATATTGATTTAATAATCAAGAATAAAATATCTAACAAAGAAATTTTAAGTGCTAATTATAATTAAACAAATATATTTGTCTTCAATCAGTAAAATTTGTAAAGAGTGAATTTTGTAGAAGAGTTGAAATGGAGAGGTATGATACACGATATTATGCCTGGAACTGAAGAGTTTTTATTAAAAGAAAAAACAGCAGGATATATTGGTTTTGACCCCACATCAGATTCATTACATATTGGTAGTTTAGTTCAAATAATGATTTTAGTACATTTTCAAAGAGCAGGTCACCAACCTTATGCTTTAATTGGAGGTGCTACAGGAATGGTTGGAGATCCATCTGGTAAATCACAAGAACGAAATTTATTAAATCAAGAGGATTTACAGCGTAATATTGAAGGTGTTCAAAAGCAATTGTCAAAGTTTTTAGACTTTGAAGCTGAAAATAATTCTGCTCAATTGGTCAACAATTACGATTGGTTTAAAAGTTATAATTTTCTTGACTTTATAAGAGATGTTGGAAAACACATGACTGTAAATTATATGATGGCTAAAGACTCTGTTAAAAAAAGGATGGAAACGGGTATTTCATTTACTGAGTTTTCTTATCAATTGGTTCAAGGTTATGATTTTTATTGGCTATATAAAAACAAGAATTGTAAAGTTCAATTAGGTGGCTCAGATCAATGGGGAAATATTGTTACTGGAACAGAATTAATAAGGAGAATGGACGGTGGTTCTGCCTTTGCCATAACATCTCCATTGGTTCAAAAAGCAGATGGAACTAAATTTGGTAAAACAGAAACAGGTAACATTTGGTTAGATGCTGAAAAGACTTCGCCTTATAAGTTTTACCAGTATTGGATAAATTCTTCAGATGTTGATGCAGAAAATTACATTAAGATTTTCACTTTGTTTTCTAAAGCTGAAATTGAAGAATTGGTGAAAGAACACAGAGAAAATCCCGGTGCAAGATTGCTCCAAAATACTATAGCTAAGGATTTAACTTGTAGAATTCATGGAGAAGACCAATATACAGCTGCAATGGAGGCGTCCAAATTGTTGTTTCAAAAAGGAGAAGCTGCTGTTCAATCTTTAAATAAAATTTCATCTAAACTTTTTGATGAAATTTTTGAAGGTGTTCCTCAAAAAATAATTTCAAAGGAAATTATAGCTCAAGGAATGAGTATTGTTGATGCGTTGGTAGAAAAAGGAGGTTTTCTAAAGTCAAATGGTGAGGCTAGGCGAGCCCTTAAAGAAAATTCAATTTCATTGAATAAAGAAAAGGTAGACCAGGATAAAATAATTGATGAAAAAGATTTAATAGCAGGACAATATTTACTCTTACAAAGAGGAAAGAAAAATTATTTTGTAATAAAAGTCAATTAGCGATATTCATTAAGTTGCACCCTCTTATGTCTGATTGGTCAAACCTTCCAGATATTTCAAAATCATTTGTATTTATTTTTCTTCCCAAATCTTTTGTTTCAATAAAAGAACAGCTATTTTGATTGGCAAGGTCTATAATGTTTAATCCACCAGTTTTGCCATTATCAATGTAGTTGAAAGGGTCGTTAACTTCTCTTACTAAAATTTTCATCCATGGTGGAGTAGTAAAAACACCTTCTTTAGATGAATATGCTTGGGATAAAAGCTCTGTCATTCCATATTCGCTATGAATTTGGTGAGTTTGAAAAGCATTGTTTAGTATTGAATGTAGTTCGCTTCTAATCAATTCTTTTCTCCTACCTTTCATTCCTCCAGTTTCCATAATGGTCCATTTAGATAGATCAAAATTGAATTTTTCAGATAGGTCTAACAGTGCATAACTGACGCCAATTAATAAAACCTTTTTGTCAACTAATTTTGTAATAATATCATGTAAATTTTCATTGTCAATATTTATGAATTGACTGTTTTTATTCTTAGTCATTTTCATAAGGTGATTTACCATATAAATGAGAGAACTATCCCCTTGTTCAATGTAGGATGGAAGTAAGCTCAATATAATCCAGTCTTTGGGGTTTCCATAAAAACGATAAAAGCATTCTAAAAATGAACTTTCATAAATTGATAAATCAGTAACGTGGTGTTTGCTTCTTAATGAATTAGTGGTCCCACTACTCATAAATGTTTTTTGAGTTGATTTTTTGGAAGTTTTAATTGAAAATGTTTTGAAGAATTCTATAGGTAAAAAAGGAATTTCTTTAAAGTGATCAACTTTATTTATATCAAGACCTCTTGTATCGATGTATTTTTTATAAACTTCAATAGATCGGTACTGATTTTTAAAGGTCTCAATAGCAATAGTATTGAATTCTTCTTCATTTTCTATTTTAAAAATTTCAGTTATATCCATCAAAAGAAATCTAAATGTTATAATTTTAAAAAATGATTATAACTACAACAAAAATAAACTTTGTTTTTTTATTATTTCTCTTTGTTTGTTTTTCTTGCTTAAAGCCAGTAACATTTCCTAATGAGCCCATCATTGAATATTTGGGGTTTGTTGCTGAAGGAGATTCTGGAAAAATTTCATTTTCGTTTACGGATGGAGATGGTGATATTGGTTTGAATCAGAATCAAATTTCACCACCATTTGATACCAGTAGTTATTACTATTACAACTTATATATAAACTATTATGAAATGATGAATGGATCTTGGGTCCGAGCAACAGCCGATCCTGGTGGAAATAATTTTCCAACTGCTGATTCCATTACTTTCAGCTATAGATTAGAAAATTTAACCCCAACAGGTCAAAATAAAGCCTTAAGAGGAGACATTGAAATAACAATGGAGCCTCATTATTTTAATCCGATTTCTAATCATAACGATAGCATTAAGTTTTCAATTTTATTAATTGATAGGGCTCAAAATCACAGTAATGTAATCGAATCTCCATTAATCGTTAGATGATATTTACCATGTTGAAAAGACTAAATATTTTTTATTTATTCATTCTGACAATGTTTTGGTTATGCAATGCATGTGTGTCAACTCAAAACATTTCAAATAATTTCATGGAAAATAATTTGAATACCATTCATCCATCTTACAAAATTTACCATGGAAATGAAGTTTCATCTACTGTTTATTATGCATTTAAAAGCAATGAGCTTTTGTATACAAGAGAAAATAAAAACTCTTCATTTCAGTCAAAAATTAAAGTAAAGTATTCAGTTTTTGAAGAGGGCAATAAATCAGCAATTGATACCGGCTCATTAATAATAATTGATGAGGTTGGTGATGTTAAAATTCAAAACATTACTGGTCGTTTAGAATTCAATTTAACTGTTCAAAAAAAGGGGTATATCAAATTGGAGGCCAGAGATGAGAATAGAGGAAGATCCGTTAAAACTTTTATTTATTTAGATAAGCTTAATGATTATAACGAACAGTTTTTTTTAGTTAAAGACGTGTCAAATAATATAGTATATGATAATTACCTGTCAAATGAAAAGGAGCTTGTAATCCATAGTTATTTTAACACTAAAAAAGCATTGTTTGTTAATCATAATAGTGCTTATTTTCCTCTTGCTAGCCCCCCTTTTTCAAATCCAGATAAATCCTCTTTTAAATTCAAAACCAGTAAAGCTAAATTGTTGTCTAAAAATTCAGATTTTAGTTTTAATTATATGCCACCTGAATTTGGATTAGTACATTTTCAGTTGGATACAACTACTAAAAACGGTTTTACACTTTTTCAATTTCAAGAGCATTTTCCAAATATTAAAACGGCTGATGAAATGATTCACCCTGTTCGTTTTATTTGTACCAAAGAAGAGTTTCAAAAAATTAGAACCAATAGTGATGCCAAGCAAGCAATCGATGAGTTTTGGATTAAAAAAGGAAACACATCCGATATATCCAGAGATTTGATTAAAAAATATTACTCAAGAGTTGAAAAAGCAAATCTTTATTTCACTTCCCATAAAGAAGGATGGAAAACAGATAGAGGGATGATAAGTATTATTTTTGGTCCACCAAAGTTGGTTAGAAAAACTGCCAGTTCAATTGTTTGGAGCTATGGTGACGAAAACAATATGAATTCAATTACTTTTACTTTTAACAGAATAAGTAATCCTTTTTCAACTAACGATTTTCAGTTAGATAGGAATTATAATTTTAAAAACCCATGGTACAGAGCAGTTGATGCTTGGCGTAATGGGAAAGCGTATTGGATACAATAATGAGACATCAAAAAAAGAAACAAATTGACGGTATAGTTTTTGGAATTAGAGCTGTAATAGAAGCCATTCAAAATGGTAAGACAATTAATAAGGTATTAGTTCAAAGAGAACTAAAAGGCGATTTATTTAAAGAGCTTTGGCAATTGTTACAAGATCATAAAATCACTATTCAGAAAGTTCCTTTCCAAAAATTAAATGGAATTACTGGAAAAAATCATCAAGGTGTAATCGCATTTATTTCTCCAATTTCTTACCAAAATATAGAATGGATAGTGCCTTCTATATACGAAAAGGGAATTGATCCATTAATTTTTATTTTAGATAGAGTTAAAGATGTTCGTAATTTTGGAGCTATTGCAAGAACGGCAG
>JAQWRG010000073.1 GCA_029243855.1 Flavobacteriales bacterium
AATCCTTGATTATAATTTTACGGCAGATGTAGAGAAGGAATTGGATTTAATAGCTAATGGAGATTTAGAGTGGACCAATATGTTGGATAAGTTCTATCACCCATTTCATAAAAACATAGAATCTACTCAGGAAAATGCTGCTAGAGCAAATGGAGAGAGATTGCTTGGTGAAGAGCCGGGTACTGGAGAATCAGTATATGTTAAGCTTGGTAAGTATGGCCCAATTGCACAGATAGGTGAAACCACAGACGAAACCAAAAAACCAAAATTTGCTAGCTTAAAATCTGATCAAAATATCAAAACAATTTCATTGGAAGAAGCTTTGTCTTTATTTCAATACCCAAAAAATTTAGGACAAATTGAAGGGGTTGATGTGTTTTTGAAATTAGGTAGGTTTGGCCCTTACATACAAATTGATAAATTAAATGTTTCTGTTCCAAAAGGAATTGATGCCGATGATATAGGTTTATCTGAAGCTTTGGTTTGGGTTGAAGAAAAAAAGAAAGCAGACGCTCCAATTATGCACTACGATGAGCTTCCTGTGTCAAAAGGAAAAGGAAGGTTTGGTCCTTTCATAAAATGGAATGAAATGTTTATTAATGTTTCTAAAAAATATGATTTTGACAATTTATCTGAATCTGATATCACAGAGCTAATTGAAAATAAAAAAAGAAAAGAGATTGAAAAGTTTGTTCACAACTGGGAAGAACAAGGGATATCAGTTCAAAAAGGCAGATGGGGAAGATATTTTGTTATTTCAGGAAAGAAAAAAATCCAATTAGATAAAAATCAAGATCCGGCCGATATTACTCTGGAACAAGCAAAAGAAATGTTGAAGAAGAAATAGCTTAAGATGAATATTGATGTTTTTTTCAGTCCTGTTGATAAAATTGATGTTAAAAAGGGAACAGCTGGCTCTTTTATAGATGCTTATCATAAAAGTTTTCCAAACTGGGAAGACGCAGACATTGTTTTTTTTACTGTTGATAGCTCCTCAAATCAAGGCGACATTAATAAAACCATCGCTGTAGATCCATTTAGAATATACTTGTATGAACTTTTTTTAGCTAAAGCTGTTAAAATTGCTGATTTGGGGGTTTTGATAGCTGGCAAGCAAAAAAAAGACACAACGGCAGCAATTAAAGAAATTACTTCAGCTGTTAATAGTAAAGGAAAATTGCTTGTTATAATTGGTGGAGAACAAGAATTAACTTATGCTAATTTTTTAGGTTATGAAAAATCAGAACAATTGGTAAATTTAGTTGTTGTTGATCAAAAGGTTAATCTTTTAATTGACGATAAAACTTCTATAAGTTCCAATAATTTCCTTAACCATATTTTACTTCATGAGCCCAATTATTTATTTAATTTTTCTCAGATAGGTTATCAAAACTATTTTGTATCTAATGAGCAGCTCAAATTTTTTGATAATTTATATTTTGACTTGCTTCGATTAGGAGATGTCCAATCTGATATAAAAAAAACAGAACCTCTTCTTAGAAATGCAGATTTATTAAGTATTGATCTGTCATGCATCAGAAAAAGTGAATTCAATGGGTCTTTTGATGCAGGTCCTAATGGGTTGTTTGGAAATGAAATTTGTCAACTCATGAAGTATGCAGGGATTAGCGATAAACTCAGTAGTATTGGTTTACATAATTTTCAAAACAATGCTCTTTTTCAAGAGGACGCCATGTTGATAGCTCAAATGATGTATTTTCTGATTACTGGATTTTCTGATAGAAAAGGAGATTTTCCAATTGGTACTAAACATGACCATTTAAAGTATGTTGTTTTTCATGAAGAATTAAATCACGACTTAGTTTTTCATAAAAGCCAGAAATCTGATCGATGGTGGTTGGAAGTGCCGTATCCACCAATAAAAGAATTTAAATTTGAAAGACATCACTTGATTCCTTGTGATTTCTTAGACTATCAAAATGCTCAAGAAGGAATTATTCCAGACTTATGGTGGAGAACATATAGAAAACTTAATTAGTTAAATTTATTATATTTACAACCTTAAATTAACCTTAAAATATGCATTAATTTGCTTATTTTAGCAGAATTGTATTGAATACATTTTTTGTTTTAATTATTAATTAACTGATTAACAGATACTTAGCTTATGAAGATATGTGCATATTTAATTGTTTTAGGATCGCTTTTTGGGACGTCTTTTGCCCAACAAGATTACCAATTGACACATTATATGTTTGATAATTTATCATTTAACCCAGGATATGCTGGAATGAATAATAATATTTGTGGAACAATTATTAATCGTGAGCAGTGGGTTGGTTTTGCCGGTCGTCCGTCAACTAAATTGTTAAATGTTCATTCTCCAGTGGAAATGCTTAGGGGCGGTTTAGGGTTCTCTTACATCAGTGATAAGTTGGGTGTTGAAAGCAATAATATTGCAAGACTAAGTTATTCTTATCACATGGGCTTAGGTGCTGGTCAATTAGGTATTGGTTTAAGTGCAGGTATAATTCAGAAAAGTTTTGATGCAACATGGATCACACCTGATCAAGGTTCTTCGTATGTTCATGGAGACGATAATTCTATTCCTGAAAATAACGCAAGTGGTGTATCTCCTGATATTAATTTAGGGGTCTTTTATAAAACCGAAGAGTTGTATTTAGGTATTTCAACAACTCATGTTGGTGGATTTAGTATGAAAGGATTAAATGTTCAAAATGTTCATCACTATTGGATTACTGCAGGATACAAGTATGATTTAAATACAGACTTTAAAATCAGACCTAATTTGTTAATTAAATCTGATGCAGCTTCTACAATAATGGATTTAAATGTTAACGTATTATTTAGAGACATGGCTTGGGGTGGACTAACATACAGAATAGGTGATGAAATTGCTCCTATGGTTGGATATCAACACTCTTTTACTGATGGAAGCACTTTAAGAATTGGATATGCTTATGGTATAACAACAAGTGTTATCGGAGATTATAGTACTGGTTCGCATGATATTATGCTAAACTATTGTTTCAGTTTAGCTAAACCACCAACAATAGAAAAATCTAAGAATCCAAGATTCTTATAAATTAATGAAACTAAATAAATTTAAATACGTTATAAGTGGTCGCTTGAAGGAGATATTGAATCTTCTAAGTGAACAATAATTTAAGATATTGAACAATGAAAAAGTTATTTTATTTTTTATCAATTGCCTTTATCATCTCTAGCTGTGCTACAGGTGGTGGTGGGTCTGGTGAGGTTGTAGGTGTTTTAGGAAGACCTCTTTGGTATTCTACTGATCCCTATGGTATGTTATACATTCCTGCAGGAGGGTTTAACATGGGGCAAAGTGATCAAGATGTACCATTGTCTCATTATAACAATGCTAAAACAGTTTCTATTGGTGCATTTTATATGGATCAAACTGAAATTACAAATAACGAATATCGTCAGTTTGTATTTTGGGTTAAAGATTCTATTGCTAGAAGAATTCTTGGGGCGGAATTTCCTGAAGAGTTTTTGGTAGAAACGTACGATGATGAACTTGAAGTTAAGGATGAAGAGGAATGGACTTTAAATTGGAACGCTAGATTTGAATACATTTCAGTTAATCCTTCTAGAGGGCACAACTCTGAATATGCACCACTATTAGCACCTATGTTTTTGAATGAAAGCGAAAGGTTTTACAACAGAAAAGAAATTGACACCAGAAAATTAATGTTTGAATATTATTGGGTTGATTTGCAAGAGGCTGCTAAGAAAGGTAGACCTTTGGTGAAAAGAATTTCTAATACCGAATCTGATGAAGATGGTGAGCATAGAACTAAAATGAAAAACCCTAACATGCCTTTCCCTGCTGAACCAGGTGAGGTTAGAGGTAAAGATCTTGATTTAGGTGTGAGAAACAGTAAGGGACAAAACAATTCAATTAGAGGTCATGAAGATAGATCACGTTTCATAATTAAAGAAACTATTAATGTTTATCCTGATACATTGTGTTGGATTCATGATTTCACATACAGCAACAACGAACACATGAGTAACATGTATTTTTGGCATCCTGCTTATGATGACTATCCTGTTGTTGGTGTAACTTGGCAACAAGCAAATGCTTTTAATGTATGGAGAACACAATTGTTGAACAATTGGAGAAAAGGTCATTATCAGGCCTTTGTTCAAGACTTTAGGTTACCTAGTGAAGCAGAATGGGAATACGCATCTAGAGGCGGATTGGATTTAAGTCCATACCCATGGGGTGGTCCTTACATTAGAAATTCAAGAGGTTGTTTCCTTGGGAACTTTAAACCTCTTAGAGGAAGGTATATGGAAGATGGTGGTTTTCATACTGTTAAGGCTAATTCGTACCATCCTAACGATTATGGGTTATACTGTATGGCAGGTAACGTTGCTGAGTGGTGTAGAACTGCTTACGATGAGTCAATTTATGAATATGGACACGACATGAATACTGAATACATATATCACGCATTAGATCACGACCCTCCTTCAATGAAAAGGAAGGTGATAAGAGGTGGTTCTTGGAAAGATATAGGATATTATCTTCAAACTGGTTCACGTTCATATGAATACCAGGATACAGCTAAATCTTATATTGGGTTTAGAAGTGTAATGAATTATTTAGGTCGAGGAGGCCCAAATAGAGAAGGAGACTTTTAATTTTTCACTTATACAGTTAAATAATTGTATGAAATACACTTAGATTCATTAATAATTTATAATTTACAACACTTAAACATTTAATAATTAATAAAAAAAAAATCATGAGCAGCGGAAATAGTTTTTTTGAAAGTAAGCAATTCAAAACCATAATGAAATTTGTATATGGTTGGGGTGGAGCAATAGTAATTGTAGGAGCCATGTTTAAAATTCAACACTGGCCAGGTGCTACTATCATGTTGATTGGGGGATTAGGAATTGAGGCTGTTATTTTTACACTTTCTGCATTTGAACCACTTCATGAAGAAATTGATTGGACGTTAGCTTACCCTGAATTAGCAATGGGTCATGGTGACGATGATGATGTTCATGAACTTCCGGCTATTAATAGTGATGATACAGTTATTGAACAGCTAGATAATATGTTAGCCAAGGCTAAAATTGAGCCCGAATTGATTGAAAGTTTAGGTTCTGGCATGAGAAACTTAAGTGAAAATGCAAACAAATTAGGAGATATATCTTCGGCATCTGATGCCACTGAAGAATATGTTGATAGCCTTAAGGGTGCATCAGCAAAGGTTGGTGAAATGGGCGGTGTTTATGAACAAGCATCATCTTCAATTTCTGAAAAAGCCAATCAGTTGGGTAATGCATATTCTAAAGCTGCTGAATCTGTTGAGCAAATGACAGCTTCTGCTACTCCAGACTCTAATTATGGAGAGCAATTAGAGAAGGTATCTTCAAATTTAGCTGCTCTTAATAATGTTTATGAAATGCAAGTTAAAGGTGCAAACGAACATTTAAATGTAAGTAGCGAAATGTATTCAGGTATTAATGAGTTAATGGGTAATTTACATTCGTCTCTTGATGATACAAGAAAATACAAAGAAACGATGGCTCAGCTGACTGAAAACCTAGAATCATTGAATACCGTTTATGGTAACATGTTGTCAGCAATGAACGTGAACAAGTAATTTTAACTAAGTATACTAATTTAAACATACGTAGATATGGGAGGCGGTAAAGAAACCCCAAGACAAAAAATGATAGGATTGATGTACTTAGTACTTATGGCACTTCTTGCCATGAATGTATCTAAGGAGATCATTAATGCTTTTGTTACATTGAATAATAAACTTGAAAGTAGTATTGCTCAAACAGAGTCTTTTAATACAGAACTTTCATCTGAGTTTGCAACAAAACTTGCTACGCTAAAAGCAACAGGTGCACCACCTAATGAAGTTGCAAGGGTTGAGGTTCATAAAAATACTAATGATGAAGTAGTAAAACTTACCAGAGATATGTGTAATGATTTGGTAAGAAGAAATCTATATTTATTAATCTCTGCTGTTGATGCTGGTACAACTTTTGAAGAATTTGAAGGAATTGAAGAAGCTATTGTTAGTGATGATGCAGATGCAAAAGTTAAACTGAAAGCTTTAGCTGATAAAGTCAATGCTCTTGCTGTTGTTGCTATTGATGAACATGCTGGAGATCATGGTGAAGAACATCACGATGAATACCACAACAACCTTTTTCATATTGACGATGCGGGTTACATTCATATTATGGACCTTTCTGGATATTCAAAAAAGGACGATTACGATACGCCAACAAGGTTATTAGCTGGTGAAAGTTTTGAAATGATTGCTCCTGAAGGTTTACATTTAATGGAGAACCTCCATCATTACAGAAATGATCTTATTGCCTTAATATCTAATTATAATAGTGATACAATGGAAGGTGGAGTTGTTTATAAGTATGAGTTTGACACATCCATGATAGAAGATCCTGATTTCTTAATAACAGAGCAAGATGCTTTAGATTTTGAAAATTTAGTTGATTCTGTAATAGATATTCAAGTTAAAGAACACAAGATTGCCGCTATAGATAAAGAAGCAATAAAGAATATTTTTGTTAGAATGACCATTCCTAAAAAGGTATTGAACCATGGTGAAGAATATCCGTGGATTTTTGGTCAATTTGATCATGCACCTATTGTTGCAGCTTCTGCAGTTATGACTTCTGTTAGGTCTGATGTTCTTCAAGTACAAACTTTGGCTTCACAGTTGGTTGCTTCAAGAGTTAAAGTACAAGCATTTAATTTTAATAAAATTGACCCATTAGCTTTTTCATCAACTTCTTATATTAATCAGGGTGATTCATTAGGTCTTAAAGTAATGATTGCTGCATACGATTCATCTGAAGCTATGGAATTAAGATATTGGGTAGATGATACAGCTCAAATAAGCAAGTCACATTCTGAACGTAACCTTGATAATATGCTTACATTCAATGGGAAAGCAGGACAAGAAGTTAGAATGTCTGGTTCTGTTGGTGATCATATGTTGGTTGGAGAAATTGCAGTAAAAGAAAAGGGTGTTAAGAAATGGAAGCCCTGGAAATTTAATTACGCAGTTGGAGCACCAAATGCAGCTATTGCAAATGCTGACTTAATGGTACTTTATTTGAATTGGAAAAACAAAATTAAAGTTTCTGCCTCAGGCTACAAGCCTGAAACTATAAAAGTTACTGGTAGTTCAGGTGTTTCTATTACTTCTAAAGCTGATAAAGATGGTTTTCTGATATGTACCGTCAAAGGTAAAAGACCAAAAGATATTGTTACAATTACAGTTTCTGCTACAGATGATGATGGTAAAACTGTTGAATTAACAAAAGAAAAATTTAGAGTGTTTACACTGCCTAAACCACTTGCTTATTTTGGAGGTAAGGCATCTGGTAAAATGCCTAAAATTGAGGCCGGTATGCTTTCTAAAATTACAGCTTCATTAGGTGACAGTCCATTAAATGTTCCTTATACGGTTGTCGAGTTTGGTATGTATGTTATTGTTGATGGAAATGCTTCAACTCTTAAGTCAAGATCTAATAAGCTTACTCCAAAAATGAAAGCAGCTGTAAAGAAAATGTCTAAGGGTGCATCATTAACTTTTACGGGTGTCATGGTTCAACAATTGACTCCTAGTGGAGCAAAGACTGGTAAGCCATTCAAACTTCCAGTTGGTATTCAAATTAGACTAATGTAAATCTTATTATTATGAAAAATTTTAAATTAATTTCAATATTTACCTTTTTAATTACATATACTGTTAATGCTCAGTTGCCTAGTTCTGGGGTTAGTTTAGAGTCAAATGTATTGGATGGTGTGTATGTGCAAGAACATATACCAACTAAACGTGTTGTTCAGTATCAACACCTACGAGAAGCTGATGTAATGTGGGCAAAGCGAATTTGGAGAGTTATCGATTTGAGAGAAAAAATGAATCACAAATTATACTTCCCTTTAGAAAAAATGTCTGATAGAATGTGTCTTTGGGATGTGATTAAATACGGGGCTTTAGATGAAGGTAGTTTAACTGTTTATGATTTGAATGGGGTTGATAATGATGATAAGTTTAGGTATCCTATAAAACCTGCTAATGGCAATATAAACGATCCAGCATTTAAATTAGAATTACGAAAAAAGTTTGGTAGAGAAATTCAAGTCAAGCAATTTGATGAAAATGATGAAGTTATTATTGACGATAATGGTGATCCTATTTTGAAAGATACTGTTGATCCTTATATTCCGTCTGATATTGTAAGATATGAACTTAAGGAAGATTGGTTTTTTGATAAGCAACGTTCAGAAATGGATGTAAGGATTATTGGTATTTCCCCGGTAGTATATTCTCAAAACCCTGAAACTGGTGAGATTGTTGCACTATCTAATTTATTTTGGTTGTACTTTCCAGAATGTAGATATGTTTTTCAAAACTTCTTTGTATACAACCCTAGTAACGATGCACATAGAATGAGTTTTGACGATTTGTTTTGGAAAAGAGAGTTTACAAGTTTCATTAAGAAGGAAAGTAACGTTTTTGATAGAAAAATTTCTCCTAACTGGACTGGTTTAAATGCCTTGTTAGAATCTGAAAGAATTAGAGAAGAAATGTTCGAAAAGGAACACGATCTTTGGCATTATTAAAATATTAATTCTAAAAAATTAAAAGCCCTAAGGGGCTTTTTTTTATGATTAGTTTACAAAACATATCTGTTAATTTTGGAGGAAGAGATCTTTATAAAGATATTACCCTGCAGATTAAACCTAAAGATAAAATAGGAGTTGTCGGTAAAAATGGTGCTGGTAAATCTACCCTTTTAAAGTTGTTGATTGGTCAAGAAACACCTTCTAGTGGAGATGTACATTTACCAAAAGGATACACTATTGGATACTTGCCTCAGGAACTTAATGTTAATTCAAGCGAGCCCATTCTTAAAGAAGTTATCGAGTCAAATAAACGTATTTTAACCATTAACAATAGGTTAGAAGTCATTAATAAAGAATTGATTGACAGAACTGATTATGAATCAGATTCGTATTTAGCCATTTTAGATGAACTTACAGAACTTAACGAAGAATTAGTTCATTTGGATGGTGATAACTTGGTAAAAGATGCAGAATTGCTCCTTAAGGGATTAGGCTTTGAACAAAGTGAGTTAGATTTACCTTATAAGCAATTTTCAGGTGGATGGAAGATGAGAGTAGAGTTGGCGAAGCTACTTATTCAAAAACCAGATATTATTCTTTTAGACGAACCTACAAATCATCTTGATATTGAATCCATCCAATGGTTAGAAAAGTATCTAAAAGTTTACCCCGGTGTGATTCTATTGATTTCTCACGATAGAAGATTTTTAGATTTCATTACCAATAGAACCATTGAATTGGCTAACGGCAAGTCTTATGATTATTCCTGTAATTATTCAAAGTATTTAATTCAAAGAGAGGAAGAAATCATTACGCAAATAGCTGCTAAAAAGAATCAGGATAAAATGGTTAAACATACCCAAGAGCTGATCAATAAATTTAGAGCAAAAAAAAACAAAGCTGCTTTTGCACAAAGCTTGATAAAAAAACTAGACAAAATTGAAGATATAGAAGTTGATCAATTAGAGACAGATCAAATTAAATTTCAATTTCCTGAACCTTCACATTCTGGGAAACAAACTATAAAGGCAACAAAACTCACAAAAAAATATGGTGATCATTTGGTGTTTAAAGATGCTGATTTCTCAATTACAAGAGGAGATAAAATATCATTGATAGGGAAAAATGGTACTGGAAAGTCAACCTTAATAAAATCTCTTGTCAATGATTTAGAACACGAAGGAAGTATAGAACTGGGCCACCAAGTAATGCTTGGTTATTTTGCACAAGATGAGGCGCATCAATTGAATCCAAATAAAACGGTTTTTGAAATAATTGATGATGTTGCTGTTGGTGAAGTAAGAAAAAAAATAAGACAAATTTTAGGCTCTTTTTTATTTTCTGGAGATGATGTCGATAAAAAGGTAATGGTGCTTTCGGGTGGTGAAAAAACAAGGTTATCACTATGTAAATTATTACTTCAACCTTATAATTTTCTTGTTTTAGATGAACCAACCAATCATTTGGATATGGTGTCTAAGGAAATACTTAAAGATGCTTTAAAAACTTATACCGGTACGTTGCTTATTGTTTCTCACGATAGAGATTTCTTAGATGGATTAACAGAAAAGGTATATTATATTAAAGAGAAACGATTAAAGATCTATCATGAATCTGTAAATCAATTTTTATCTAGTTATTACGATGCTGATGCTATACTTCAAAAGTCATCACCCGCTAATAAATCAAAAAATATTAATCCTAAAAAATTGATGAACCAACTCAAGTCAAATGAGAAAAAAATCAGTAATTGGGAAAAGACTTTAGCTGACTTAGAAAGTAAGTTGTATGAAATAACCGTTTCAAGTGATTTACTTGTTGCTCAAAAGCAGATTACCGAATTAAAAGCCAAGATTGATAAGGGTTATAAAGAGTGGGATGAACTATCAACCCAAATGGAAGCTCTTAATTAACGTTGTTAATTACCTGTTTCCCCTTTTTGTAATGTTGTATTATGCTATCATTCCCATAAGAGTCATTAATAATTGCTTTACCATTAATTTTGTTTTGTTGGAAATTCATGATTGATTTAATAGTGCCGTTTGTGTTGTAACGAATCATTTCACCTTCCATTTTACCTTCTTTAAATTTTTTACTTATTGAGATGTTCCCATTTTTAAAGTATTCATAACATGTTCCTGTAAATGGTAAAGTCCGATCATCTAAAAAAAAATGATTATATAATTCATCTAAAATTAAGTCTGTACAATTGCAATTGCTTTCTAAAAGGGTTTCTTTAGTATCAAGATTGTTACTACAGCTTACCAAACAAGATAATAGTATGATGATTGTTGGTATATAATTCATAACTTAAAGATTGTTATTTTTTATTAGAAATGTATCTAATATTTATTTTCAATAATTAAAAAATGGTATTAACTCCTGAATTTTTTAAATATACTTTTGAAATAGGTTGTTTTATAATTTTCATTATTTGTATTTATCACTCTTATTTAAGTTATGGGATTGCTAAAACAGTAAGAGAATTTACAGCAGGGTTTATTTTATCTGCTGGTTGTGAGAATTTTGGTGTTTTATCAGGCGCCTATGTATACCCTGGCTTTCATCTTTATTTTTTTGAAATACCATTGGCCAACCCTCTTTCATGGGTTGCGTTAGTGTATGTTATTATGGAAATAACTAATCGTTTATATATTAAAAACTTTGAGCGTTACTCTATTCTTGGAGGTATGCTCTGTTTTGCTTTTATTGATGGATTACTTGCTTTAATGCTTGATTTAATGATGGATCCTTTAGCTACAGTTTATAATTGGTGGATTTGGGTAGAGCCTGATCAAACTAAAGTTATTGAAGGTAATGTAATCCCTTATAATTTCACTGAGATTACTCATATGATTACTCCCGATAATTGGGTATATGATTTTTTTAAAGAAAATTTTCAAGAATCTAGATATCCAACCAGATGGTTTGGAATCCCATTGATAAATTATATTTCATGGTTTGTCTTTGTCTTTGTCTTTTCCTTCCAATTTAGGTGGGTTGAAGATAGATTTGGTTGGAAACAAATTAATAAAAGCCTTTTATTATGGTTAATCGTTTTAATAGATGTTCCTATTTTATCGTGGGTACTTATATCTATAAATATATAATTATGGAACTATATCAATTACCAAAATCCGTATCAAATGACATTTAAGAAAATATTTCATCATTTACCATTTATATTATTCAGTTATTTCTTTTTAGGGGTGATTATAGGTGGATTGTTTGCTACTCAAGAAAGAATAGATATTTTGGACTGTTTTTTTATTACCAAAGGATGGTATATTTCAGTTGTCGCAGTAATACTTTATTTGCCTGTGTTATTTTTATATCTAAAAAAAGTGAAGAATTAATTTTTCAAAGGGTAATAAAAGTTAGTGTTATTTTCAGAAAGAATTTTCATGTTATTAAGCCCTTTTTTTTGTAACCCTGACCAAAGAATTTTCACAAATAAAAAGGTTATTGGAAGTGTTACTATGTTTTTGTTGTCGAAAGTATATTTTGATATTAATTGACATTGATTCTTTGTAGTGTTATTAACCCAGACTTCTCCTGTAACTTTTTTGACGAAAAAAAATGAATTTTGCGTAAAATCTGTTAATTCATATTTCCAATATTTGTTTTCAATTCTTTCAATTATTCTTTCAGTACATAATTTTTTCCCAAACGCTAAAACTGTTCTTTCCCCTTTTGGATTTGCCCAAGTTTCATCATCTATTACTCCCTCAGATTTTGGTAATGGACCATAACCGGTCATTATTTTTTTGACATCTAAATATATAGGTGCTTTATAAGTTTTTTCAATGGAACTATTTATGATAATAGTGTGTTTTTTACTGACTTTCATTAATTATTTAAAATAATCTATAAAATTAGACAAAAACGACTAAAAACCTTTGTAAAGTTCAATTAAATTGTTGAAATTTGAACACATAGTATATCATGAGTAAATCAAAATCAAAACAAAAATTATTTATTTCAGGTACAGAAAGCATCACTATTTTTAGCAACAAGCTTTTAGAATCAATAACAACTACACATCATATAGTTCCTTTCTTAATATTTATTCCTGTTGTGTTGTATCTTATTTATCAAACCGTTGTTTGTTGTTTAAATGGACAAATTGATAATTATTGGTATTTAACGATCTTAACAATTGGAGGTGTTTTGTTTTGGACTATTATTGAATATACTGGTCATAGATATGTTTTTCACAGTAATCCAAAATCTGATCTTGGCAAGAAATTGCTTTACCTTATTCATGGAGCTCATCATGATTACCCAAATGATCCAAAAAGATTAGTTGTACCGCCTATTGTATCTGTTACTGGAGGTATTTTACTTTATTTATTGTCTTTGATTTTATTTGGCCCTTTTTATTCTGCCCCTTTCTTCGCCATGTTGGTACTATCTTATCTTGTATACGATTGGTTTCATTATGCTAGTCATCATATGACTATAAAAAATAAGTACATAAGGATGTTAATCAAGCATCATCTTTTGCATCATTATAGAGACCCAGATAATGGATTTGGATTTACTACAACTTTGTGGGATAGAATTTTGAACAGTATGTTTAAAAACTGATTTTTTTTCCTGAAACTTGAGCTGCAGCCCATCTTCCACTTCTTAATGCTCCCTCAACAGTTGCACAACTCATGTAATCACCTGCAAAAATCACATCTTTATTTTGCTGGTTTTTAATTTTATTTGCTGTAGTATATCTGCCTACTTCATGTAATGGAATTGCATTATTTCTTTTGAATAACGCTACCGGTTTGGCTTCTTTTGGAAGTTTACCTTCAAAAGTAATGGCCATTTCCCAAATGCGTTTAAATACCTCTTCATCGTCATCTATTTCAATTAGTTCTCTTGATGGTTTATCTAATATGAAAACACTAATTAGTTCTTTTCCCTCAGGAACTTTAATAGAATCTTTGCATTTTTGTTTATGTAAAACAATGGCTCCTATGGGTGTTTTCCACTCTCCACAAGGGTAATAATAAGCAAACATGTTTTTTACTTCCTCTTCATTGACGGTAAAGGTTGCATGAACATTACTTACGTATTTTTGAGTACTTATAAAATCAGATATTCCTTTCTCTAATTTGAAATTAATTGAAATGTTTTGAAATGCATTGGCTGGCGTTGCTACTATTATTTTATCCACTTCAATAGTTGATTCAATGTTGTCTTTTATGTAAGATATTTCAATCTTATTTTCTTTTTTTGAAAGTTGATTTACTGTAGATTTCATATGTAATTCTACATTTGCTAATAACTTTTCAGATATTCTGGACATTCCTTTTTTAAATGTATAAAACTTTGCATCTGCTGCTCTTCCTTGTAATACAGTAGTCATTGCTCTAGAAACATCATTGCATGAAAAATACCAAAAGGGTTCGACTCCCGGTCTTATTAGGTATTGGTAAACGTTTTCAGACATGGTGTTTGTTGCCCATTCTGCTATTGATGAATCATCGTATTTTGCTAATTTTTCTGGAGATACTAAATCCAGATTTCTTCTTTGAAGCGTAAGTTTAATGGTGCTCCAAATCATTATTAGTTTATCTTTTCTAGTTATAAAAGGAAGCCTCCAAAATGTTTTTAAATCTCCGAAAGTAAACTCTGCGAGTACATCTTTGTAACGTAATCCTACTCTTCTTTCTAACTCAATAACCTCGTCATCAAGATTAAGTTTCGTAACTAATTCTTTAAGTAGGGGATAAAAGTTGGTGAAAAAACTAGCTCCAGTATCAAACCTAATTTCTCCATCATTATAGGCGTGCGTTCGGCCTCCAATAAAACTTTCCTTTTCAAAGACAGTTACATCGTAACCTTCTTTTTGTAAATAATAGGCTGCTGAAGCACCTGCTGGCCCAGCGCCTATTATTCCAATTTTATTATTTTTATTCATAAATAATGGAGATTAACCCATAAGTGATTGAAGCTTAAGGGCAATGCCTGTATCTCCTTTTACTTTCATTTTACCTGCCATAAATGCTCCCATTGGATTTAACTCTCCTTTAACCATTGCTGTGAAATCTTCTAGACTAACATCAACGGTACAATTGGCTTCCGCATCATCACCTGAAACAACATTTCCTCCGTTTGTTCCATCTATAACAATTTGATTTTCACCAAAATTTAATTTTAATATTGATCCAAGTGCATCTGCTGATGCCGCTTTTTCTTTCATGGCATTAAGTGTGTTTTCGTAACTCATAATTTTTGTATTTGTTGTATTTTGATTGTTTGATTTTGTTTTTTCTTCTTTTATAGAATCTGTTTTTTTAGTATTTGAAATAGGGTTCGATTTTGAGGTTGTTTTGGCGTATGATTTATCATCAATAACCATTTTGGCAATGATTTCTCTCATAATTTCAGATGTTCCTCCTCCTATTGTACCAATTCTACTGTCTCTAAACATTCTAGCCATTTTGTACTCTTCCATGTATCCATATCCACCAAAAAATTGAAGACATTGATACATAACTTTGTCTGATAATTCAGTTCCTAACAGTTTTGCCATTGAGCATTCTTTGACTACATATTCTCCATCAGCATGCAGTTTACAACAGTTGTAAACAAAATATTTTATGCACTCAATTTCTGATGCCATTTGTGCTACTCTATGTCTTAATACTTGGAATTTATTTATTGATCTTCCGAATGCTTCTCTTTCAGACATATACTGAAGCGAATAATCTAAAGCTGATTCAGAACCAGCATAACCACCTATAGCTCCAACCAATCGTTCAAGCTGTAAGCCTCCCATTAGATAAAAGAATCCTTGGTTTTCATCTCCTAATAAATTTTCTACAGGAACTTTCACATTATCAAAAGCCAGTTCGGCTGTATCTGATGCATGCCATCCTAGTTTTTTTAGCTTAGTAGCCGAAACTCCATCTGCATGTCTGTCAATTACCAATAAGCTAATTCCATTAAAGCCCTCACTTGGATCGGTCTTAACAACTGTTATTAATACATCTCCGTAAACGCCACTAGTTATAAACGTTTTAGATCCGTTAACTATATAATGGTCGCCTTCTCTTACAGCAGTAGTTCTAATGTTAGCAACATCTGATCCTGCATTGGGTTCAGTGATGGCTATGGAACAAATGGCATCTCCCGTTATTGCTTTGGTAAGGTATTTTTCTTTTATAAATTCAGAACCGTGTTTAAATAAATATGGGCTTGACATGTATTGTTGGACTGAAAATGCCGCCATAAATCCTCCAGAAAAAACCTTAGAGATTTCTTCAACAAATACAACTGAGTAAAAGAAGTCTGCATCCGTTCCACCATATTTTTCAGGATAGTTTAGGCCCAAGTAACCCATGTCACCAAATTTTTTGAAAACTTCTTTGGGAATTCTTTGCTCTTCTTCCCATTTTTCAATGTTTGGAATAACTTCTTTTGCTAAAAAGTCTTTTAGTCCTTGACGGAACATTTCGTGATCTTCGTTAAAATAGTAATTTTTCATGTTGTTATTGTATAATTTGTTTTGCTATTATTTCTCTCATAATTTCTGATGTTCCTCCTCCAATTGTTCCTATTCTGCTGTCTCTAAATATTCTAGCAGCCTGATATTCTTCCATATATCCATAGCCACCTAAAAATTGAAGAACTTCATAACTTACTTTATCCATAAGTTCTGTACTTAGTAACTTTACCATAGCGCATTGAGTTGTTACATCGTATCCATCGCTAAAGGATCTACAAATTTGATAGTTGAACGATTTTAAACTCTCAATTTCTGAGGAGAGCTGAGCTACTCTGTGTCTTAATTCTTGGAATTTTGAAAGAGGTCTTCCAAAAGCTTCTCTTTCACTTAAATATTTAAGTCCATAATCAAGAGCATATTCTGCTGAAGCCAAAGCACCTGTTGATAGAACTAGTCGTTCTAACTCAAATCTTTGCATAATGTAGTAAAAGCCTTGATTTTCTTCTCCAATTAAATGCTCAAAAGGAACTTTTACATTATCAAAAGAAATTTCTCCAGTATCTGAAGCATGCCATCCTAACTTTTTTAAAGGTGTAGCACTAACACCTTCCCATTTGCTGTCAATTAACATCATGCTAATTCCCTCAAATCCGGTGTTTTCAGTTCTGGTTGCTACAACCATAAAATCGCTGTATACCCCGTTGGTGATAAACGTTTTTGATCCGTTTAAAATATAATGATTTTCTTTTTTGACTGCACTAGTTTTAATGGATGCTACATCTGATCCAGCATTAGGTTCTGTAATGGCAAGGCATCCTATTAAATCCCCATTAATAGCGGGTTTTAAATAGTTGGTTTTTAAAAAATCATTTCCATTTTTTTGAAGATGTTCCATGGCTAATGTAGAATGAGCCAACAAAGAGGCAGCTGTTCCGCCAGAGTTGCATTTGTTTAATTCTTCAATCAATATGATGGTATAAAAAACATCTGTATTTACTCCTCCATATTTTTCATCCATCCCCAATCCATAATATCCCATTTCACCCATTTTCTTGAATGCAGATTTTGAGACTCTTCCATTTTCTTCCCACTGGTCAATTTCAGGCACTATTTCTTTATCTAAAAAATCTCTAAGAGATTTTCTGAATAAATTATGTTCATCATGGAAATAAAAACTGTGCATTTTTAAACAAATAAATCTTTCATTAAACTCATTTCAGGATTAACAGCATATTTATTGAAATCAGTAATGCCTTTATTTCTTAATAGGTCTTCATCAATGAAAAAATTACCAGTACATTCTTTACTGTTTTGTTTAATTATTTCAAATGCTGCATCAGCCATTATTTCTGGTGTTCTACTTGCCTGAATCAATGCATCTCCACCTAATAAGTTTTTAACGGCTGCTGTTGCTATTGTAGTTTTTGGCCACAAAGCATTGGCTGCAATGCCTTTAGATTTTAATTCATTAGATTGACCTAAAACGGTCATGCTCATTCCGAATTTGCTCATTGTGTAAGCAAGATGAGCACCAAACCATGAGGGGTCTAAGTTTAAAGGTGGAGAAAGCGTTAAAATATGGGGGTTTTCTGCATTTTTAAGATGAGGAATACATGTCTTTGAAACCATGAAAGTTCCTCTAACATTAATGTCGTGCATCAAGTCATAACGTTTCATAGACGTTTGCTCTGTAGGGGTTAGTCCTATTGCACTTGCATTGTTTACAAGTACATCAATTCCTCCAAATTCTTTTACAGTTTTATTGACAGCTTCATTTACCATCTCTTCATCTCTAATGTCAACCACAATAGGTAATGCTTTTACCCCTATTTTTTCTATTTCTTCAGCTGCCGTAAAAATTGTTCCATCTAATTTTGGATGAGGTTCAGCTGTTTTAGCAGCAACAACTATATTAAATCCATTGTTTGCAAGTTTTAATGCTATTGCTTTGCCAATTCCTCGGCTACTCCCTGTTATAAATGCTGTTTTATTACTCATGGTTGGTTTTTTAAATGCTTACAATTTTTTTAAAATATTTGAAAATTTTACTATTAAATGGAGGATAAATAGGTTTTAATGATCCCCAGTTTCTTTTAACGATACCTCTTGGGTTTGAAAAGTCCTCAAAACTGTGCTTTCCATTTGATTTGCCTATTCCGCTATTGTTTAACCCTCCAAAAGGCAAATGAGGGTTTACGGATGTTAACATTAATTCATTTATGCATGATCCGCCTGAAGCAGTATTGTTCAAGAAGTAATTAATATTTGATTTTTTATTACTCATTACGTAAAATGCTAATGGAGTAGGAAGTTGTTGAACCGTTTTGATGGCATCCTCCTTGGTTTTATAAGAGATTATTGGAAGAATTGGGCCGAAAATTTCATGGATCATAATGTCCATTTCCATACTTACGTTATTTATTAATGTTGGGCTTATAAATTTTTCTTCTTCATTAAAATCTCCTCCAAATTCAATTTTTGCTCCATTTGATATAGCTTTATCTACAAGGTCTTTTATTCTCTTAAAATTGGTTTTATTGATAATTCGTCCATAGTCTTTTGATGAATGAATTCCTTTTTTATCACTATTGTAGAATTTATTAATCGTATTCTCAAATGCTGTTATAAATTCTTCAAGTTTGGTTTCTTGAACTAATGCGTAATCTGGAGCAATACAGGTTTGACCGCTATTCATTGATTTAGCCCATGCGATTTTTTCTGCAGCATTTTTTGTATTACATGTTTCGTCAATAATTACAGGTGATTTCCCTCCTAATTCTAAGGTTACTCCACTAAGGTTTTTAGCAGCAGCAGTCATAACAATTTTGCCCACTTTAGGACTTCCAGTAAAATAAATGTGATTAAAAGGTTGCTTTAGTAGTTCAGTAGCTAATTCAGCATTTCCTTGCATTACAGTTACTTCATTTTCATCAAATAGTTCTTTTATCATAGCGCTGATAACCGAAGAGGTGTTGCTAGAAATTTCAGAAGGTTTGATAATTACAGCATTTCCTGCAGCTATAGCATATATAAGTGGGTAAATGGTGAGTTGAAATGGGTAATTCCAAGGAGATATAATTAGTACGGTACCTTTGCCTTCATACTTAATGTATGATGACATTCCAGTCATAGTTATTGGAGAGGGCACATGCTCATCTTTCATCCAAGATTTTAGTTTTTTTACGACTTCTTTAATAGTTAAAATAAGAGGAGAAATTTCAGTAGTGATTACTTCTTCATTTGATTTGTGTAAATCATTAAAAAGCGCCTCAGCAATTAATTTGTGGTTAGCAGGATTAAGGATATATTCAAGAATACTTTTAATCTTTGTTATTCTTTCGTTTGCAGAAGAGTTTTTTAAAGAATTTAGATTCTCAACATCACTTTGTAATTCAAATATTCTTAAAACTTCTTTACTGTTTTCCATAATCTTTTGCTTAAATTTTAGTTAAACTATTCCCAAATGATTGATTCTTTTTGATTGTACCAGTCTTTGTATTTGCTCATATATATTTCGTCAATCTTATTTCTTTTAACTTTTAAAGTAGGCGTTAATATGTGATTTTCTTCTGTCCATAATTCATTGGTTACTACAATACATTCAACTTTGGAATGATTGGCTAATTTTTGATTGGTATTTTTAAGTTGTTCGGTAAGGTTTTCAGCAATTTGTTTTTTATTAATTCCTTCAGCAATTTCTGAGAGATTTATTAATGCAATAGGTTGCGGTGATGTAAGTCCAGCTACACATACTTGTTCAATCAATTCATTTTTAGACAATGAGTTTTCTATTGGGTTAGGCGTAATGTAAATTCCTTTTTCAGTTTTAAAGGCGTCTTTAACTCTTCCAATAATATTTAAATTTTTATGTTCATCAATAAATCCTTTGTCTCCACTATAGTACCAACCATCTTGTAGAATTTCTTTTGTTTTTTCTTCTTCTTTATAATAGCCAGTCATGAGTTGATCTGAACGATAGATTACTTCACCGTTTTTTTTATCTATTTTTATATCAATTCCTTGAATTGCCTTTCCTACTCCTATGTCACTTATTTCTCCAAGAGGTGTTACGGTAATTGCTCCACACGCTTCAGTTGCACCAAAAACTTCTCTTAAGTTAATGTCTATTTTTCGATACCATTGTTTTAAGTGTACTGGTGTTAAAGCTGCCCCAGTTAAAACTATTTCAGCTTTTGAAAGACCAAGTGCCTTTTTAAGTTTCTTTTTAATGATATTGGAAATAAAAGGCGTATTAAGTAAAGCGTTTAGTTTTTTTTGTGAAAGTTTATCTAAAACTCCCATTTGAAATTTGCTCCATATTCGTGGTACTGCAAAAAATACTGTGGGTTGAATATCTTGTAGATTTTTAATGAATGTGTCTATAGATTCAGCAAAAGAAATAGATCCTCCTGTGAAAAAAGCTGCTCCCTCAATGGCAAGCCTTTCAGCAACATGATTTAATGGTAGAAATGAAAAGAAAGTATGCTCTTTTAATTTATGAATGCCTAATGTGTTGTAGCGTTCTTCATCTCTAAAAACGGCTGCAATACTTTTAAAAGGCAGCATAACACCTTTAGGACTTCCTGTTGTTCCGGAAGTAAAAAGTATGGTCCATGTATCTTCTAATTTGGGGATAAAATTTTCAGAAAATGGTTGTTTATTTGTGACTAATTCGTTCCAACTTTCACCAATATTTACTTTTGCATTGCCTTCGTAGTGTGGAAACGTTATTGTTTTTAAGGTTTTAGGTAACGCTTCACCTTTGTCTGCCCAAGAATCAAGTTTTCCAATAAATAATAATTTTATATCACTTTTTAAGATTACTTCATTTAATTGAGCTTTTGGAAGACTTGCATAGAAAGGAACGGATATAAATCCACCCATCGTGATAGCGATATCAGTTATAATCCAGTGATAGCAATTTTTGGAAAGAATTCCAATATGATCACCTTTTTTTAACCCCATTTCATTTAATGCAGTAACTAATTTTCTTGCTTCATTGGCAGTTTCTGCAAACGTCATGGTTACCCATTTGTTTCCAAAAGGTTGTTTTAAAAAAACGTTTTCTGGAGTTTCTTTCTCCCAGTGGTAAAAATATTCAATCGGTGTTTTCAAATTTTTTATGTTAATTGGTATTGGTTTTTTTCAATAAAGTGATTTGCTACTTTTCTTCTCATTTCCTTTAAATTAGCGAAGGGCAATTGAAATAATCTATTTATTGATTTAAAGTTAAGTAAGGCTTGATTTTCTTTTGAAGATGCAAAAATTACTTCTTTAGCATGATTAGAAAGTTGTTCACTAGTTTCGTACATGAGAATAGTTGTCATTAGTTTATATATCTCTGATTTTTCTTGGTGTTTTTGAGCTCTAAGTAATGCACTTTCAAAAATATAAATTGGAGTAATCATGTCAGAAAGGTGCATTAAAACTTCTTGCTCATTTTTTATGTCTTGTTGAAACTGTTGAACTGCAATTCCGGCAACAAGTAAAGTGGCTTTCTTAGCTACAGAAAGAAAGTTGTTTTCAGTTTCAAAGGGAACGTCACTTTGTTTAGACGAACTTAAAATACCACTCATTAAATCATTGAATAAAGCCATTGTTCTTTCCATTAAGGGTAGCTCACCTTTCATTCCTTTTCTAAATAACATGGTAGGAATTAATATGCGGTTTATTTCATTGGTTCCCTCATATATTCTGTTGCCTCTTACGTTTCTATAATGAACAGATATTTCACTTTCAGCTGAAAACCCCATTCCTCCATGAATTTGGAGAGATTCATCTACTACGAAAGACTCAGTTTCAGAACCATATACTTTAATGATGGCACATTCCATAGCATATTCTGCAACGGATTTTATTTTTGCTTCAATTTGATTTTCTTCTTCCTCTATCATTTCGTCATAAGATTCATCAATTTGATGAGCGACTCTATTCCAACTGCTTTCTAGTCCATATAGCCTAGTAGCCATTTTACAAATTTTTTCTTTTATTGCACCAAATTCAGAAATTTTAGAGCCAAATTGTTCGCGTTCATTAGCGTAGTTAATGCCTAATTTTAATGCTCTTTTACCAATGGCAGTATTGGCTACTCCAATTTTAATTCTTCCTGCGTTTAAGGCATTCATAGCAATTTTGAACCCTTTGTTTCTTTCTCCTAATAGATTTTCTACGGGAACCTTGATGTTTTCGAAAAAGACTTGTCTAGTAGAAGACCCATGGATTCCTAGTTTGTTTTCTTCACTTCCTAACTTTACTCCCCACTCTTTATGAACAATTAAACAGGAGAGGTTTTTATCATCTTCAATTTTGCAAAACACAAAAAATACATCAGCAAATCCTGAATTAGTAATCCACATTTTTTGACCGTTTAGTATGAAATGTTTTTTGTCATTGCTGTAAATAGCTTTTGATTTTCCAGCATTTGCATCTGACCCCGCACTTGGCTCTGTTAAGCAATACGAACATTTTATTTTAGCTGTAACAATGTCGTTGAGGTATTTTTCTTTTTGAGTATCATTTCCATATAGTAAAACTGGGTACACTCCTAATCCAGTATGTACACCAATCGATTGGCTGAAAGCAAAGCTGTCTGAAGCTATTTCCCCAAAGGCCATTTCAGTTTTGATGTCACAATTAAGTCCACCGTAATTTTCAGGAACTCCTATTCCATGAAAGCCCAATTCCCCCATTTTTTCTAATAATTGAGGGGCAAGTAATGTGCCTTCTTTAGAATCAAATTTTTCTTTAATGGGCTCAATTTCTTTGTTTAAGAAGTCTCGCATAGAGCTTCTAAACATCAGTTGTTCTTCACTATATTCTTCGGGTGTAAAAACAGCACTATAAATGCTTTCTTCTAATAAGAACTCTCCTCCTTTTATTGTTTTCTTTGTGCTTATTGTAGTCATTTATTGTGGGTTCAAAAAATCTCTCATTACTCTGGCTAATCCCATTTTGTCGTAGTTTAAATGTTGTGCTCCATCTACATATAATGTAGTTCCTGTACAATAGGCAGATAAATCGCTTGCAAAAAAACATACTGCGTTTGAAACATCTTTTACAGTTCCAAAACGATGCATAGGAATAGCCTTCTTAGCCTCTTCAAACATGTCTTGTACAGGTTTTGGGTAAGTGTCTAACCCTGTTGATTCTACAATACCTGGCGCAACACAGTTTATGCGAATGTTAAAATCGCTCCACTCTTGTGCTATTGTTTTTGTTATGTTCTCAACACCAGCCCTTGCTGCTCCAGTATGAATCATCCCTGGGAAGCCTCTTAAAATATCGGCTATAATATTGACAATAATTCCATTTTTTTGAGGGATGAAAAATGCATTTCCCATTTCTCTAATCATGTAAAATGTTCCGTTAAGGTTGTTGTTGATGACAGCGTTCCAACCTTTATCGTTAATGTACTCAGTTAAAGCAGGAAATTGTCCGCCAGCATTGTTTATTAAAATATCAAGTCTTCCACATTTTTCTTGAATTACCTTAACCAACCCTTGAATTTCCTCAGTTTTTCTAATGTCACATGGGTAGGAGTACACTGTTCCAAATTTGGTCAATTCCTCAGCTGCTTTTTTTAACGGTTCTTCTTTTCTAGATGCAATTATAACCGTTGCGCCAAGTTGTAATAGATCTTTAGCTATTTGATATCCAATACCACTTCTTCCACCTGTAACTAAGGCTATTTTATTGTTAAATGTGTTTTTGTTAAACATTATGCTTCTTGTTTTAGTGGAGTATTTAACATGGTTCTGGCTTCTGAAATAGAAGCTATTTCTCTACCCATCATATTAGCTAGTTTAGCCCCCCATTCAACACATTCTCCGTTTGATTTAGCCATTTCATTATTTGGTAAATAGAAATTGTCTTCAAGTCCAACTCTAAAATTGCCTCCCATTGTGCAAGCAACAGCTGCTAATTGCCATTGTTTTCTGCTAATTCCAATTACTTGCCACAAGGCACCTTTTGGAACTTGTTCAATTTGGTGTATTAAATTTTGAGTTGTTGCTGGAATACCTCCCATAACTCCCATTACTAAGCTATAACAGGCGTTTTCAGGTAAAAGCCCCATTTCTTTTAAGGGTTCTGCGTTTCGTATGTGACCAGTATCAAAACATTCCATTTCAGGAGTAACATTGTTTTCATTCATAACTTTAACCACCTCAATCATCGTGTCAAAAGAATTTTCAAAAACTCCATTCCAAAAGAATTGTTTTGCTTTTTTTGAAAAAATTGCATAATTCATACTGCCCATATTGAATGCTGCCATATCGGGCTTAGTAGCATGTAAGTGCTTGGTCCTTTCAGTAGCATTCATTCCAATAGCTCCAGTAGAGTAGTTGATAATTACATCGGGACAATGTTTTCTTACTTCTTCTTGAATTTGTTCAAAAACTTTTGTTCTCCAACTTGGTGTACCATCGTCTTCTCTTGCATGAATGTGTACAATGCTGGCTCCAGCATCAACAGCACGTTTTGCTTCATCTCCAAGCTCTTTGGGAGTAAATGGTATATAAGGACAATGAGACCTGTTGGTAGCGGCACCTGTTAATGCAGCTGATAATATTAGTTTATTTTGAGCCATATCGTTTTGTTATTTTCCAGTCCAAACTGGATTTCTTTTTTCTTTAAATGCTTTTATGCCTTCCTGAGCATCTTCACTCATTATTGTTTTTTGGAGCATTTCCATTAAATATTGGTGTTCACCAGCAGTTTTAGTGATTTTTTCAAATGCTTTTAATCCCATTCTGATAGCGTTTGGGGAGTTATTAACTATCTTTTCAATTAATTTTTTGGTAACATTACTTAAGTTTTCAACTTCAGTAATTTCACTAATTAAGCCCCATTCTTTTGCTGTTTTAGCAGAAATTTCATCACCTTTTATGCACCAGTTAATGGCGTTTTGTTTGCTTATGTTATTCAGTAATGCGGCTAAAACTTGAAAGGGAAACAATCCTCTTTTAACTTCGGGTAACCCTAGTTTTACATTTTCTGAAGCAATTGTAAAATGACTTCCTGCTAAAAAGAAAAGTCCTCCAGCCATAATGTTGCCATGCAACTGACAAATAATAGGTTTGTGTACTTCATTAAATATTTCCCCTAGAAGTATGTTTTTAGACGGCTGAGGTATACTTGATTTGAATTCTTCAGAAATACCCATAAACGCTTTTAAATCTGCACCAGAACAAAAAACATCCCCATTCGCTTTAAATAAGATTACTCTGATTTCATTATTATGATGCGCATGAGTTAGAGCAAATGCAATTTCATTGACCATTTGAGGGTGAAGTGCATTTTTTTTAGCTGGTCGATTTAGAATTATGCTAAGAATGTTGTTGTCGATGTTACACTCAATAAATGCCCATTCTTGGTTGCTAATGCTTAGGACTATATTTTCTTCAAAATAATTCAATTTGTTTTCATTTTAAGAATGGTAAAACCTGCTTCAATATTTGCTCCGTTTTTTGTGAATATTTCTTCAACAATACCATCTTGATCTGCGTAGATGGTGTTTTCCATTTTCATGGAAGAAAGGATGACTAAAGGGTCACCTGCTTTTACTTTGTCATTTGCTTTTACAAGTGTTTCGATTACTTGAGAAGGCATTGGAGCGGTACATGTTCCTTTTTCTTTTTCTTTTTCTACGATTGGGAACCTATCAAGTAGTTTGATGTGCCCAGAACCAATAGTGCTGTTGTGTAGGTAAATTCCATTTTCATTAGAAAAAGCTTTTAAAGAATATGTTACTCCATCAATTTGAAGCTTTAGATATTCCTTATTGAAGTCTATTATTTCAACTTTATGAATTTCTTGGTCGTTGTAAAATTCAAATGTACTTCCTATCTGGCGATATTTAGAAGTAATGTTGTTGTTGTTGATTTCAAATTTATTTTGTTGAGGAGCGTAATAGTTGCTTCTCCAACCACCAGGGATGTTTTTTAAGAAAACTTGTTTTTGTTTTCTTTTTTGGTGAAGAAATATTGAAGCTGCAATTGATAGTTTATTGGTACTCTCATCATTATTTATGGTAAATGAATCCAGAAAGTTCGTGTTGTAGTTCCCTTTTATAATGTTTTTGTTTTTTATTAATTGGGCTAAAAAGTTTTGATTTGTAACGGTTCCTAGACAAACCATTTGATCTAAGACATATCCCATTTTTCTTAAGCCACATTCTCTATTTTCACCATGCACAATTACTTTTGCAATCATTGGGTCGTAAAAAACAGAAATAGTACTTCCTGATTGAATAGCCGACTCAACTCTAAGACCCTCCATTTTTGGGTAATTAAAACTATTTACTTTACCAGTAACTGGAAGGAAATTATTTAATGGGTCTTCAGCGTAAAGCCTAAGTTCAACTGCATAACCAGTTCCTTTTACTTGATTTTGATTGATTGATAGTTGTTTACCTTCAGCTGACTCTACTTGCATTTTAACAAGGTCTAAACCTGTTATTGATTCAGTAACTGGATGTTCAACTTGCAGTCTAGTATTTACTTCTAGAAAGAAAAATTCTTTGGATTTGTCATCATAAATGAATTCAACTGTTCCGGCATTGTCGTAGTTTAATGCTTTAGCAGCATTTACAGAAGCTTCCCCCATTTTTTTTCTTAATTCTTCTGTCATTATAGGAGAAGGGCTTTCTTCTAAGACTTTTTGGTGTCTTCTTTGTATGGTACATTCTCTTTCTAATAAATGAAGGATGTTTCCGTGCTTATCTCCAAATATTTGAAATTCAATATGTCTTCCAGATGTAATGTATTTTTCAATAATTAATTCGTCATTTCCAAAAGCAGATAAGGATTCTCTTTTAGCAGCTTCTATTGCTTCTTTAAGATTTTTTTCATTATTAACAACTCTCATTCCTTTACCTCCACCTCCAGCAGTTGCCTTTAATAATAATGGAAAACCTATTTTTTTTGCTTCTTTAATTAAGTTGTCAGTATTTTGATTTTCACCTTCATATCCGGGTATTGTTGGTACCTTATGTTTTTTCATCAAAATTTTAGCTTCTGATTTGGAGCCCATAGCTTGAATGGCTTTGGTGTTTGGTCCTATGAAAATTAAATTAGACTTTTCACATTTTTCAGCAAATTCAACATTTTCAGATAGAAATCCGTATCCTGGATGAATGGCATCAGCGCCATGATTGATGGCTGTTTTAATAATTAATTCCTGATTTAAGTAGGATGTATTGGGTGAATTATCCCCAATTAAAACGGCTATGTCAGCTTCTTGTGTGTATGGTGCATTTTGATCTATAGGGGAGTGTATGGCAATGGTTTTAATACCCATTGATTTACATGTGCGAATTATTCTTGATGTAATTTCACCTCTATTTGCTATTAGTATGGTATTTATTAAATTCATATTACATTCTCCAAACCCCGTATGATTTAGCTCCTTCGATTTTTTGATTGTATAATACAGCAAAAGCAAAACCTAAATAGTTTCTTGTTTCTCTTGGGTCTATAACTCCATCGTCCCAAAGTTCTGATGTTGAGTGCCATGCAGAAGCTTTAGATTCGGCTTCATTAATTAGCATTTGCTGTATCATTTTTGCATTTTCTTCGTCATAAGGAATCCCAGAAGCTTTTGCGGAAGCTTTTTGAATTATATTCATTACTCCTGCTAGTTGTTCTGAACCCATAACACCTATTTTAGCATTAGGGTAAGTAAATAAAAAGTTTGGATCGTATGATCTTCCATTCATTCCATAATTTCCAGCTCCAAATGAAGCCCCAATCATTAGTGTGACTGATGGTACTTTACTGTTGGAAACCGCATTAATTAACTTGGCGCCATTTTTAATGATTCCTCCTTCTTCATATGCTTTTCCTACCATGTATCCAGTAGTGTTTTGTATAAACAACAAGGGGATGTCATTTTTATTAGAAAGTTGAATGAATTGAGCACCTTTATTTGCTGATTCTGAGAAAATAACTCCGTTATTGGCAATAATACCAATTGGATATCCATGTATTTTCCCCCATCCGCATACCATGGTGTTTCCGTACTCTTTTTTAAATTCACTAAATTTTGATTCGTCACAAATTCTAAGGATAACCTCTCTTACATCTAAAGGTGTTTTTGGGTCTGAAGGAATAACACCTAGCAAATCTTCAGGTGAATGAAGAGGCTCTTTAATTTCTTCTTCGGGGATCAATTCTGGTTTGGTAGGCTTTACTACTTCCATAATTTCTCTTGCAATTCTAATTCCATCAAATTCATCCTCTGCTAAATAGTCGGATACTCCAGAAATTTTACTGTGCATTTCAGCTCCTCCAAGTTCTTCTTCATTGCTAATTTCATTGGTAGCCATTTTTACTAATGGAGGCCCTGCTAAAAACACTTTTGCTGCTTGTTTTTGAAATATGGAAAAATCAGACATGCCGGGAACATAGGCTCCTCCTGCTGTTGCATTGCCAAAAACAACTGAAATAGTTGTTAAGCCCATTGCAGATCTCCTAGTTATTTCTCTGAATGCCTCCCCTCCATAGTTGAATATTTTAGCTTGATCGGGTAAGTTAGCACCACCACTTTCTACTAAGTTGATCGTAGGTAATTTATTTTCTCTAGTAATATCCCCAATTCTTAGCCCTTTAAATACTGTTGCATAATCTACAGAACCACCTTTTCTTGTGCCCACATTTGAATTTATAATACATAGTTTGCCACTAACTATTCCAATGCCACTTACATTTGTTCCTCCGGCTCCAAATCCTCCTTTTTTTTGCATTCCAGCTAAAGGAAGAAGTTCTAGAAAAGGGCTGTCCTGATCCAATACCATTTCAATTCGTTCACGTGCAAGCATTTTGTTTCTGCTTCTTGCTTTGTCAATATGTTTTTCTTTGCCTTCAAATCTGCTTTCTTCCATGTGCTTTTCAAGTACTGAAATTAGCTTTAGCATTTCAGTTTTATTTTGCTGAAATTGATTGCTGTTTGAATTGATATGTGATTTGAGTGAGTTCATGTTTAAAAGGCGATGTAACTTGATAAGTTGATGTCAAATTTTTGATTTACTGCTTTGAAATAATCTTCACCAAAGAATTTAATGAATAATGCTTTCCCTTTTTTAGTAAAGTAAGGTGACATGAAACTCCATATTATTTTTTCACCGTCCATTTTTTTATACATGTCACAAATTTCTTTTTGAGCATCCCAGTAAAATGCAAGCATCCAAGTAATGAATGCAATGTTGTTGTATGTCCCAGATATTTTTTCTTCAACTACGTTTCCAACGTTTATAGAAAAGGCTATTCCTGCTTTAATATCAGCAATTGTTTTATTGGTCATTTCTTTAAACTTATTTCTTATAAAAGGCTGAGAAATGACGTTAGGATCAGAAAATATAAAGGAATATTCTTTTTGAAATTTGTAATACAATTGAATTTCATTGTGAAGATTTTCAAAAGAAGGAAGTTGCATGGTCTTAGATCTTTCGTTTTCTATTTTTGACCACATTTCATCGCATATTGCAACCAATAAGCTTTCTTTATCTTTAAAATGATAGGTCAGGTTTCCTCTGCTTATCCCTAATTGGTTTGCCAATTCAAATAAGTTAATGGAATTATAACCTTGATCATTAAATAATCTAGTTGCAGTGCTTATGATTTTCTCTTTTGTTTTCAATTGTAAAAAAATAATATTCCAGCAAATTTAACTAATTATCTAAATTATTAGTTATTAATGACTAATTTTTTTTTCATGAATACATTATAGAGGTATTTAATCTGAATTTTCACTGATTAAATAAATAGCATACTTATTTTAACTTAAGTATAAGTCACATTAAAAAAAATGAATTCAGGATAGTTTTTATCTGAAAAGCTGAATGGTGAAATTATCTAATTCAAGATATTGAGGCTCACGGTAGCCGTTAACATATTGACTTCCAAATGATCCATAGGTTCCTGTTGTTGTTCCATAAACCATAACAAAATAAGTTCCAGGATCACACTCTTTTCCACTAATATCTTTTCCGTCCCATTCAAAAAAGGAATCGTTTGATTCAAAAACCAATTGACCCCAACGATTGTAAATTTTAATTGTTAAGGTGTCAAAACAAGGATCGTATTCTCCCTTAAGTCGATACAGGTCGTTGTTGTTGTCACCATTAGGAGTGAATACAGTAGGTATTGAATCGGCTTGACCGTCAGGTACTTGAACACTAATGTATACGTCTTTGTATGAAGTGTCTGCACCAGAGCAACCTATAGAATATGCTGTTATAGACATCTCATAATCTTGTAGGATATCGTAACATCCAGGTGTCCAACAAAACCGCATAGGAATTTCACCAATTCCATGAACAAAGCCATTAATACTATCCAATGTTGGAAAAGTTATATCGGACCCACTGTTATTCCAGTCTGAATAATAATCTAAATTGGTTGAACCAGATGGGCATGTTGAAACTATAACATTAGATATGTCAGTGCTGTAATCGCCTGAACCAACAATTGTTCCGTTGTTGTTTTGAATGTTATAAGAACACTCAGTATCAAATAATGCAGTAGGCGAGCTGTACCATGATGTTGATAATATATCACCATTTGATACAGGAAAAGTTTGTGTTCCTGACGCTCCTGTTATAGTTGCATTGCTTATAACAATTGAGCCATTTACCATAACATCTACACCACTTCCATCCCATCCATCTCCCCAAGAATCAGTCATGTTAAGTGTGAAATCACAAGGTTGTGTATTGCTGGATTGGCTGTGAAAATCACCTTGAATATAGTTTCCTGCAATATCAAAATCATTTGAATTTATCTGTAAATATAAATCAACGCTATTGTCACTATCATATGTTCTTACATCAATACATGTTGAGTCTCCGTTTACAAATGCAAAAACAGTATCGGAGGTTTCAATCTGAGGAACATTGTTTACAGTACAGGGTAGCGAGGCGTATTGAAGTTCCCTTCTAGACTCTCCCAGTTTAACCCCATTTCTATATTCTTCAACTCTTACAGCAAAAACAAAATTTCCAATTTGGTTTGGTGCAGCAGTAATTACACCTGTTGATGGGTTAATTGACATTGCAGGGCTTCCTCCGCAAATGTTGCTAAGGCTGTATCCAGGGGCCCATACACATGAGGAATAGTATGGATATGCTCCTGAACCAGGAAGAGTAGCGCCACCTACGGTTTGTCCATCTAATGGGTTGACTAGTGAAAAAACTAAAGAATCTCCATCACTTTCATTTACTGGGAAATTGAAATTTTTAACATTATTAACGCACAAATACGCATCAGCTGGATATATTCCAAAATCAGGTGTTGAGTTTTGACCAATTGAAGGGTCTGGAATTTCAGCGTATAGTGATATTCCATATGAAGATGGAATACTCAAGTTGTCAATTACAGAGTTACGACAACAGTTTTCATATTGTAAATAATAACCTTGAGAATAATTGGGAATATTTACTGAGCCTAACTCGAAAATTCCTTCTTCAATATGCACTACATTTTGATCAGGAGTATAACATGGGTCACCTAAATTAACATAAGTTAAAGAGGTTCTAGGAAGTGTTAAGATAGTTGTTTGTAAATTGGTTCCAATTTGGTAAACTCCGATAGTAACAGATGTGGGCATGGTTGCAGTAGCACTTCCGTTAACATCGTCTCTATATAATCTTAATTTCACATTGTATGTGTTAGCACTTGTCCATTGAACATGTATGTCTCCTCCAATAATATGAGTTCCAAAAACATTTGTGGAAAAAATAGAAGTAATTATAAATAGTAATATGTATCTCATAAAAAAATTATAAATAAAAAAAGCCAGATTATATCTGGCTTTTACTCAGTTGCGGAGACAAGACTCGAACTTGTGACCTTTGGGTTATGAGCCCAACGAGCTACCAACTGCTCCACTCCGCGGTACAAAGTTAATTTTTGTTTCTATTTTAGCAAACTAAAATTTGAAAAATGTCTCATAAATCTGGATTTGTAAATATTATTGGTAGTCCTAATGTTGGAAAATCAACACTAATGAACCAGTTAGTAGGTGAAAGGTTATCAATAATTACCTCAAAACAACAAACCACTAGACATAGAATAATGGGGATGGTTAATGAAGAAGATTATCAGATTGTTTTTTCAGATACACCAGGAATAATTGATCCATCTTACAAACTTCATGAGAACATGATGAAATTTGTGTCGGAAGCTTTAAAAGATGCAGATGTTTTGATTGTAATGACTGATGTCTATGAAGACTTGGGAAAAATTAAAGATAGAATTGAACGTTTTGCAAAATTAGAGATACCTGTTTTGGTTTTTATAAACAAAATTGATCAATCAGATCAAGAAAAATTAATTATTTTGGTTGAGTCTTGGAAAAAAATGCTTCCTAAAGCAGAAATTTTACCAATTTCTGCTCTTCATAATATGGGAGTTGATTTTATAGTTCCAAAGATTGTTCAACTACTCCCAGAAGGTCCTGCATATTTTGATAAAGATCAATTAACCAATAAAAACATGCGTTTTTTTGTTTCTGAAATCATAAGAGAGAAAATTCTTATGCAATTTCAAAAAGAAGTTCCTTACTCATGTGAAGTTGTTGTGGAAGAATATAAAGAAGACAAAGACATTGTTAGAATACGAACAAATATTATGGTATCAAGAGATACACAAAAGGCTATATTGATTGGTCATCAAGGAGACAAGATTAAAAAATTAGGCATTGCATCAAGACTAGATATTGAGGCATTTATCTTAAAAAAGGTACATTTGGAGCTTTATGTAAAAGTAGATAAGGATTGGAGAAATAAGGACGGTAAACTTAAAAAATACGGATATTGAGTAATATAGTAGCGATAGTAGGAAGACCCAATGTTGGGAAATCAACTCTTTTCAATAGACTTGTTGGATCACGAAGAGCAATTGTAAAAGAAGTTAGCGGAGTAACTAGAGATAGACATTACGGTAAATCTGAGTGGAATGGGAAAGAATTTTCTGTAATTGATACTGGTGGATATGTTTCGGGTTCAGAAGATGTTTTTGAAGGCGAAATTAGAAGACAAGTTGAAATAGCTATTGAAGAAGCTAATGCCATAGTTTTTGTTGTAGATGTTGAAACTGGTATTACTGATTTAGATAATGCTGTTGCAGATATTTTAAGACAAACTAAAAAGCCTATTGTTGTTGCAGCAAATAAAGTCGATAATAACGAAAGGATTAACGATACATTTGAGTTTTATCAATTTGGATTAGAAAATATTTTTGGAATTAGTGCAATTAATGGATCAGGTACTGGAGAATTGTTAGATCATTTGGCTTCTCAACTTCAAGATGAAGAGGTTACTAAAAAATCAGAAATACCAAGAATCGCCATTATTGGTAAACCAAATGTTGGGAAATCTTCGTTAACAAATGCTTTGTTAGGTGAAGATAGAAACATAGTTACGGATATTTCGGGAACTACAAGAGATGCAATTGATACTCATTTTAATGCTTTTGGTTTTGATATGATTTTAGTTGATACTGCTGGAATTCGAAAAAAAAGTAAAGTACATGAAGACATTGAATTCTACTCTGTCATGCGTGCTATAAGAGCAATTGAAGACTGTGATGTTTGCTTGTTTATGGTTGATGCCAATGATGGTGTTCAGAAACAGGATTTAAGTATATTTTCCGTTATTGAAAAAAATAAAAAAGGGGTTGTATTGTTGATTAATAAATGGGACACTATTGATAAAGAGACACAGACGACTAAGAATTATGAAGATGCTACGTTAGAAAAATTAGAGCCATTTAATGATTTACCCATCTTGTTTGTTTCAGCACTTAATAAACAGCGTATACACAAAGCTCTTGAAACAGCAATGGAAGTATATGAAAATAGAACTCAAAAAATACCAACTTCAATACTAAATGAGGTGATGCAAGCTGCAATTGAGAAAAACCCACCTCCATCCATTAAGGGCAAATACATAAAAATTAAATACGTTACTCAGTTACCAACTTATTCTCCAACATTTGCTTTCTTTTGTAATCTGCCACAATATGTTAGGGATTCATATAAGAGATATTTAGAGAATCAATTGAGAAAAAACTTCAATTTAACTGGTGTGCCAATTCGAATTTTCTTTAGAAAGAAATAATAAGGCCAAATCTGAATTTCTGGTTTAAATGTTCTTGGTTTTAGTTTTAAAAATCCAGTTTTTCTGTTGTCAAAGTTTTCGCCCACTTTGTCAAAAAGTATATGAGTCAGCTTTAATCAATCGGAAAACTGAACTTAATTTGAATTTTTTGAGTAAAGGAATGTATTTAATAAAATTAAGTGATATAAGGTTCTCTTCTCTTATTAAAATAGAAGTTTTTAAACTCCAAAAGCACCTTTAATTTTATCTACAAAATCTAATTTTTCCCAAGGAAATAATTCAACTTCTAAGCTTTTAGTAGTCCCATCAGGAGTCGAGAAAGTCTTAGTTACTTTTTCAGGATTTCTTCCCAT
>JAQWRG010000074.1 GCA_029243855.1 Flavobacteriales bacterium
TTGATTTAACTGATACAAAAGGTAAGTATGATGCCACTATTAATGTTAAAGGTGGAGGAACTACTGGTCAGGTTGAGGCAATAAGATTAGGTATTTCAAGAGCTCTAGTTGATATCAATCCAGACTACAAACCATTGCTTAAAGCAGAAGGTTTGATGACTAGGGATCCAAGAATGGTTGAAAGGAAAAAACCAGGACAACCAAAAGCAAGAAAGAAATTTCAATTTAGCAAAAGATAATTTTACAAAAGAACGTTTTTATAAACGTTGTTTAGTATCTAAGATTTATAGATCGATTTTCGCTACTGTAAATCTGCTGAAAAAATAAACAGTTAAAAGAAAGTAAACTAAAAAAAATGGCAAAAGTAACCTTTGAAGAAATGTTAAATGCGGGAGTGCATTTTGGACATTTAAGAAGAAAGTGGAATCCTGCAATGGCACCTTATATCTTTGATGAAAAGAAAGGTATTCACGTAATTGATTTAAATAAAACTATCGTAAAAGTTGGTGAAGCTTCTGATGCAATGCGTCAGATTGCTAAATCTGGTAGAAAAATTCTTTTTGTAGCTACCAAAAAACAAGCACAAGAAATTGTTGAGAAAAAAGTAGGCGAAGTAAACATGCCTTTCATTACTGAAAGATGGCCTGGTGGAATGTTAACAAATTTTAAAACTACTAGAAAAACAGTTAGAAAAATGTCATCTATTGATAAGATGATGAAAGATGGTACAGCTGAAACTATATCTAAAAGAGAAAGGTTACAACTTTCAAGACAAAGAGAAAAGATGGGGAAAGTATTTGGAAGTATTTCAGATATGAACAGACTCCCTGCTGCAATATTTATAGTTGATATCAAAAAAGAGCACATTGCTCTTGCCGAAGCAAGAAATCTTAATATTCCTGTTTTTGCAATGGTTGACACCAATTCAAGTCCTAAAAACATTGATTTTGTAATTCCTTCAAATGATGATGCAACTAAATCTATTGAGCTTATTGTTGGTTTGATGTGTGATGCAGTGAAAGAAGGTCTTGGTGAAAGAAAGGCTTCAAAGGAAAAAGTAGCGAACGAAAAAATCGAAGCTGAAGCTGCTGAAAAAGCAAAGTCTAAAACTGCTGAAGAAACTAAAGCCACAGCTGCTGAATAATTTAATTTTTAATTTTTTAAGTAATGGGAATAACAGCCAAAGAAGTTAACGAGCTCAGAAAAAAAACTGGTGCTGGTATGATGGATTGTAAAAAAGCTCTTCAAGAATCTAATGGTGATTTAGAGTCAGCAATTGATTTTTTAAGAAAAAAAGGTCAAAAAATTGCTGCTAAAAGAGGAGATAGAGATGCAACTGAAGGATTAGTTTTAGCCAAATCTACAGAAAATGGATCCATTGGAGTATTGTTGTGTTTAAATTGTGAAACTGATTTTGTTGCTAAGAATGATGACTTTAGCCAATTAGCAAATACAATTTTAGATCTCGCAATTCAATCAAATGTTAATTCAAAAGATGAATTGTTACAATTAAATTTTTCTGATTCATTTACTGTTGGTGAAAAAATAACAGAACAAAGTGGTGTTATAGGTGAAAAAATTGAAATCTCTTCATTTGAAAAAATTGAAGCGGTAAGAGTTATATCATACAATCACCCCGGAAATCAAATTGCATCCTTAGTTGGTTTAACTGTTGATGCTGAAGATGAGGGTAAACAAGTAGCTATGCAGGTAGCCGCAATGAATCCTATCGCCTTAGATCAAGATTCTGTTTCTCAAGAAGTAATTGACAGAGAAATTGAAGTTGGTAAAGATTTAGCTATTCAAGAAGGAAAGCCTGAAGAAATGGCTGAAAAAATTGCTAAAGGAAGATTGAATAAGTTTTTTAAAGAAACAACATTGTTGAATCAAGCATTTATAAGAGATAATAAAAAGTCAGTCAAACAATTTCTAAAGGATACCAATCCAGACCTTAGTGTTACAGATTTTAAAAGATATTCCTTATCCATTTAAAATAACTTAATTATATTTAGAGAGCTTTTTAGCTCTCTTTTTTTTGCAAAAAAAATAAAAAATGAAATATAAAAGAATTCTTCTCAAATTAAGCGGTGAAGCTTTAATGGGTCAAAAACAATTTGGTATTGATAACAATAGATTAGTTCAATATGCAAAAGAAATAAAAGAAATTTCCGAATCCGGAGTAGAAATTGGAATTGTTATTGGAGGAGGAAATATTTTTAGAGGAGTTCAAGCTGAACGTGGTGGAATGGAAAGAACACAAGGAGATTATATGGGCATGTTAGCTACAATGATTAACAGTATGGCTTTGCAAGCTGCTCTTGAATCCGTGGGTGTTGACACTAGGCTTCAATCAGCAATTGAAATGAAACAGATTTCGGAACCTTTTATTAAAAGAAGAGCAGTAAGGCATCTTGAAAAAGGAAGAATTGTGATTTTTGGTGCAGGAACAGGTAATCCTTATTTCACAACCGACTCTGCAGCTTCTTTAAGAGCTATTGAAATTGATGCAGATGTTATTTTAAAAGGAACAAGAGTTGATGGTATTTATACAAGTGATCCTGAAAAAGATACTAATGCAACGAAATATGATTCTTTATCTTTTGATGAGGTTTATGATTTAAAATTGAATGTTATGGATATGACTGCATTTACTTTATGTAGGGAGAATAATGTTCCAATTATTGTTTTTAACATGAATGAATCTGGTAATCTAAACAAGGTGATTAAAGGAGATAAAATCGGCACGTTAGTAGCCTAAAAATTAACATTATGTCTGAAGAAGTAGATATGATTCTTGAAGAATCTGATGAGGGAATGCAAAAAGCAATATCCCATTTAAATCAAGAACTTAGTAAAGTTAGAGCTGGTCGTGCAAACCCTTCTATGTTGGATACTGTTAGGGTAGATTATTATGGAGCCCCTACTCCATTAACACAGGTTGCTAATGTCAGTACATTAGATTCAAGAACCTTAACTGTTCAACCTTGGGAAAAAGCTTTATTAGATGAAATTACAAAGGCTATAATTAATGCTAATCTTGGTTTGAATCCTCAAAATAATGGTGAACTAATTATAATTTCAGTTCCTGTACTAACTGAGGATAGAAGAAAAGATTTAGTGAGAAAAGCTAAAGCTGAAGGTGAGCATGCAAAAGTGGGGGTTAGGTCTCAAAGAAAAGATGCAAACGATATGGTTAAAGGATTAAAAGAAGAGGGTTTTGGAGAAGACGCTATTAAAGATGCAGAATTGGAAGTGCAAAACTTAACAAATAAATATATTTCTAAAATTGATGAATTGGTGTCTAATAAAGAAACTGATATAATGAAAGTATAATTTTCATTATAAAATTTGGTTTTTACCTAAAATCTTTACAGATTTGGGTGTACACTATTAATTTATAAATTAAAATAACAAAAATGAAAAAAATTTGGATATTACCTATTGCAGCTATGATGACTGTTGCATGTGGAGGAGGAGCAAGTGCTCTTGAAGATGCTGCTGCTGAAATGGAAGCTGCTATGGAAGAAGCTACTGTTGAAATGGAAGCTGCTGTAGAAGAAGCTGAAGAAGCTGTAGAAGAAGCTGCTGTAGAAGAAGAACATGGAGATCATGCTCACTAATTAACTCTTCAAATAAAATAATTTAAAGCCCTTTTTTTAGGGCTTTTTTTATGCCCAAACTTTTGATCCTTCAGAACAGTTTTTACATATCTCAATTTCATTTCTTCCTTTAAGAATTAAGCTTCTAAATTTATTATAGGATTGACTATTCCATATGGTTTTAAATTTGTCAGTATGTAGACTCCCAATTTTATTTACGGCATCTTTATCAAAACAGCATGGTACTATTTCCCCATTAACAGTTACGACTGCACTACTCCACATTCTCCAGCAGTGATTGTATAATTTATTTTTTAGTTCATACTCTCCATCTTCTTTTAATTTATACCTACTGTATTGATCGTTTGTAGGCATTAAAGGATTCCCTTTTTTAAATTCATAAAACTGTGCAGTTTTAAGCCTCAACTCATTTATTTTTAAACTTTTACTTAATGATTTTATGTCTTCTATTAAATGCTCATTTGTTTTCACTACTAAAAATTGGAAAATAATATGTGGAGTCTGGCTCTTTAGTTTTTCTTTCCATTTAATGATGTTTTTTGTGCCAGTAATAACTTTTGAGAAATCACCATTTATTCTGTAGTTTTCATATGATTTTTGATCTACACCATCAATAGATATAATTAACCTTTGTAGTCCAGATTCAATAGTTTTTTTACAGTTTTTATCTGTAAGAAAATGACCGTTTGTTGATGTCGAACAATAAATATTATTTTGATTAGCATATTTTATCATTTCAAATAAATGTCGATTTATATAGGGTTCTCCTTGGAAATAATAATTAATATAAGTGAGATTATTTTTTAATTCATCAATAATTTTCTTGTTGATTTCAGGAGTTAAATTCCCAGTTTTTCTTGTGAATTGCCTCAGGCCACTTGGGCATTCGGGGCACCCTAAGTTGCAAGTTGTAGTGGGTTCTATACTTAAGGCAAATGGTGTGCCTAAAACAAATGATTTTTTAGTAATTCTTGAAAATATAAAGCTCAGATATAGTTTGAAAATATTGAGCATTCTATAAAATGTAAATGATCGAAAAAGTTCTATGTTATCTTTTAAATACATTTAATACAATTATAAGCACTAAATTTAGTAAAACCTTTATTCTAAGTGTTTAATTATTTATTGGTTTAATTGATACCTTTGTTGTTAAACTTAATAATTCTATGGTTTAAATAAATGTGGAATAGCATTGCAAATATTATCTTAAGGAATAGGTTACTAATACTTTCTATACTTTTATCGTTGACTCTTGTTTTAGGTTATTTTGGTACCAAAGTCACTTTGCAGTATGAGTTTGGTAAGCTTTTACCTTCAAATGATGAAACCTTTTTAGCCTACGAAGATTTTAAACAAAATTTTGGTAGTGATGGAATGGTTGTTGTTATTGCAGTTAACGACAAAGATTTTTATAATCACAAAAAATTTAATGCCTGGAGACATCTTGGAGATAGCCTAAGTTCTCTTAAAATTTCCTATCCTCAAGATGGTGAAATAATTAAAAAAAACATTGTTGATTCTATTTTTTCAGAAGCTCATTTATACAATATTTCTAAGGATAGAATTAATAAGAAGTTTGTTTTAGAAGAAGTTGTTCATTCTTTTCCAATTGATTCTGCAACCGTTGATAGTGTTCATAAGGTCATATTGTCATTGCCTTTCTATAGAGATATAGTATACAAGGAATCAACAGATCTGCATCTTATGATGCTCTTTATTAATAAAGAAGTTTTTAATTCAAAAAATAGAGGAACTCTAATAGATGATATTCATGATATAGCTTTATCCTATGAAAATCAATTTTCTAGTTTTCATTTCTCAGGATTGCCTTTCATAAGGTCTGTAACAATGAATAAGGTGAAAGCCGAATTAAGATTGTTTGTTTTGTTGGCTTTATTTGTCACTTCAATTCTTCTTTTTTTATTCTTTAGATCATTAAAGGTTGTTCTAATCTCCGTAATTGTTGTTGTTATTGGTGTTGTTTGGTCGTTTGGTATAATTGGCATGTTCAATTATGAGATAACTATTTTAATGGGCTTAATACCTCCATTGATTATTGTAATTGGAATTCCTAACTGTGTCTACCTAATAAATAAATATCAACAGGAATATAGATCTCATGGCAATAAAGCTAAATCTTTAACAAGAGTGATTAAAAAAGTTGGAAACGCTACTTTTTTAACCAATGTTACAACAGCTATGGGTTTTGGAACTTTTATTTTCACTCATTCTGACTTAATGAAGGAGTTTGGAGTTGTTGCCTCTGTTAATATTATTTGTGTTTTCTTTTTAAGTATTCTACTGGTTCCAATCATGTACAGCTACCTTCCGGCTCCTAAAACCAAACATACCAAACACCTGGATAGAAACTGGTTGTATAAAGCGGTTGATTTATTGGTTTATTTTGCCACTGAGAAACGAAGACAAGTTTATTTAATAACAGCTATTGGTTTAATTATTGGTTTTTATGGTATGTCAAGAATGCATACTACTGGTAATATTGTTGATGATTTACCAGACGGTGATCAAGTAGTTTTAGATTTGAAATTCTTTGAAAAAGAATTAAATGGTGTTATGCCTTTTGAAATTGTTTTAAGTAGTAACGATACCATTTATAAAAGTTTTTCAAATATTTCAAAAATTCAAAAATTACAACAAGCTTTAAAACAAGAAAAATACCTTTCTCCCTCCCTTTCTATTGTTGATGCAATGAAATTTATTTCTCAAGCTTATGCTAACGGTAAGGAGTCTAAATTTAATTTAGACTTTTCTAAAGAAAAAGATAGAAATCATTTTTCAAGAGTGATAGGGTCTAAGTATTTTAAAAATACTTTTCTCAATAATGAATCAGATGGTGACAATGGTTTTGTTGGAAGTTTTATTGATTCTACTCATCACAGAACTAGGATAACACTTCAAATTGCTGATATTGGCACAGCGGCTATGGACAGTTTAATTTTAAGATTAGATAGTACCATTAGCCAAATACTTAATCCACTGAGTATTAAATATGAACGTATCATTAAAGGAGAAGGTGATTCAATACACACCAAGTTGTTTGAGCTCTATAACAATTCATCAACCCTTAAATATAGAGTACAATCAAAATTAATGACAGAAAGTAATCAAGATGAATTTATTTTATTCCCTGAAGACTCAAATCAAATTTACGACAGCTATGGGATAGAAAATTTTGAATCTGCTATTGAAGAAAATATTTCAAATCAAAACATATCTACTATTGTTACCGGAACTGGAGTTGTTTATACTAAGGGGACAACTTATTTAGTTAAGAATCTATTTATCAGTTTAATTATAGCTATTTGCGTAATAGCTGTACTTATGTCTTTTCTATTTAAATCTTGGAGAATGGTATTAGTGTCATTACTTCCTAATCTTGTGCCGTTAATTTTTACATCTGCCCTAATGGGTTATTTTGGTATACCCATAAAACCTTCAACCATTTTAGTTTTTAGTATTGCTTTTGGTATCTCAATTGATGATACCATACATTTTTTAGCAAAGTATAGACAAGAACTTCAGTCTAATGGCTCTAACATAAGAAAAGCTGTGGTGAACTCAATTAAAGAAACGGGAACAAGTATGATTTATACTTCAATAATTCTATTCTTTGGTTTTTCAATTTTTATTGCATCAAACTTCGGAGGAACACAAGCTTTGGGGACTTTGGTTTCACTTACCTTGTTTGTAGCAATGTTGGCTAATTTAGTGCTGTTACCTGCTTTACTGCTTTCACTTGAAAAAGCACTAACAACTAAACAATTTAAAGATTCTGAAGCTTTTTTTGAAGATGATCAGGATATTGACTGGAAAGAACTATAAAATTATTAAATGAAAGGAATTATTCTTGCAGGTGGGTCAGGAACTCGCCTACATCCACTAACACTAGCGGTTAGTAAACAACTTATGCCTGTTTACAATAAACCGATGATATATTATCCATTATCTACGTTAATGCACTCTGGTATTAGGGATATATTATTTATTACTAACCCTCATGATGAACCTTTGTTTAAACATCTTTTAGGTGATGGTTCAAAGTTAGGTTGTAATTTTCAATATGCTATCCAACCAGAACCAAATGGACTTGCTCAAGCATTTGTTATTGGTGAACAATTTATTGGTAAAGATAAGGTGGCTC
>JAQWRG010000093.1 GCA_029243855.1 Flavobacteriales bacterium
TTTCTCCAGATGGCAATCCTTTTATTAGAATTTGTGGTTGCCCATTAAAAATCAAGGAATCACCATTGTATTTTACCATGGTTGTTTCAATACCTTTTCCAAAATAGAATTGTTGATTTAGCGAGATTAAATAATTGGGTATTTCATCTAAAAAATATTTAGATCCGTTATTTTCTTCATTTACCAATTGCGCATTCCTAAAAAGGTTGTTTTCAGTACTATTGGTTGATTCATTTGATTGAATGGCTACAAACTCTATTGAATGACTTTCATCAAGTTTTATGATTTTAGTATTTGCATAACCTCCAACAATTGCTATTAGATTAAATATAAATATAGATACCAATTTTTTCATAGTAATTGTGGTTTTAACTTATCAGTAAAATAAGAATCATTTCTGAGTATAAGCTTGTTTTAATTTTTTGAGATCTTGCTTCCAAGATTCAATTTGCTTTTTCTGATTTTCTATTTTTTTGTTAAAATCGTCAAGCATTTTGTTTTTGCCCTTGCTAACAGAGAAAAACCCAAGGTTGTTTTCAAGGTTTGAAGTTTCTTTTAACGCCTCGTTTATTTTTTTAGTGATTTTGTACTTGGCGTCATTAAATGCTCTTTCAGGATCAGATGCAGTAGAAAATAAAGATTTTTTTATGGCCAATTGTATTTTATTATTTTCTTCAGCTGAAATTTCAGCAGCTTTCATCTTTTCATTAACTGCTTTTTCAAATTTTTGAAACAACGGTTGAGTTTCTTTTGGCGCAACCTTTCCAATAGCTTCAAATTTAGATACTAATGAACCAATAGTTGTGCTGTCTATTTCTTTTAAATCTATTATTTCTTGAATAATCGATTTTTTAGAATTTAGATTCTCTTTTTCCTGTTGATTTCTAGCTCCTTTACTGCTTTCTCTTTTTTTGAAAAAAGCATCGCATTCTTTTCTAAACTTTTTCCACAACTTTTGTTCAGCAAATCTACCAGCATGGCCTATTTTTTTCCAATCATCTTGCAAATCCTTAATCAATTGAGTGCTTGAGTTAGCTGTTGCATCTGAAGCAATTTGTTTGGCTTTTTCAATAAGTTTGCTTTTCGCTTCAATCAGAATTTTCGAAGCTTCTTTCTGTTTGTTGTAAAACTCTTTTTTGGCTTCAAAAAATGTGTCAAAATGACTTCTAAATTCGTTCCAAATTTTATCGCTTTGTGCTTTAGCAATCGGACCTACTTTTTTCCATTCGTCTTGCAATTCTTTGTAAAGTTTTGATTTAGCATCAAAATCTTTGTGATTATCAGGAATGCCTTTTGCCAATTCAGCAGCTTTTTCAATTAAATTCTTCTTAGCCTCAAGATTTTCTTTAGACGATTCTTTTAGTTTGGTATAATGTTCGTGAATTCTTTTTTGAATGGTATGAACTTCATTCCAGTAATCTTTTTTAAGTTGCTCCCAATGATCTTTAAATGTTGGGCCTATTTCTTCCCATTCGTTTTGAAATTGTTTAAGCAGTGTATCCACCTTATTGATTGATTTCTCGTCTTTTAGAGCCTTTAAATTGTGAATTACTTGATTCTTCAAAGAAAAGTTTCGCTTTAGGTCATTATCCTTAAGTTCTTTGTAAATGTTAAGATTGTAATTAAACGATTCGTTTAGTTGGCTGTATGTTTTTTGTAATTCATAAAAAGCTTTTCTTGGAACATCTCCAGAGTTTTTCCAGTCTTCTCTTATTTGTTTGATACCATTAATTAAAACAGCAATTTTTTCCTTATTGTCAATTAAATCTTTAAATCGACTTAAAATTTCTTTTTTAGTTTTTATGTTGCTTTGCTCTTTCTTTTCTGCTAAATCTTTCTTTTCTTTTTTCTTCTTTTGAAAGCTTTCAATAACTGCATTTATTTTAATGTTAAGTTCATCCTTCTTGGGATCAACAAGCTCATTACTTTTGTCATTTTCAGCATTATTACTGTAATCTTCAATTTCCTTAGCAAAGATGGCTTTGAAGACATCAATTAAGTGATTGGCTTCCTTAATGGCTAATTCATTTTCTGCTGAAGAAAATGATAATAAATTTTTTAAAATATCTTCTTTTTCCATTTTAAAACATTAGGCTTTAATAAAGCGCAAAACTATAAATTTATGATTAGAATATTTTTAATAATAGCTTATTTTATTCTATGGTAAGGATATTTTTCTTGGCGGTTATTTTCTTTAAGTTTTTTTCTTATTCTATAGTAATTTGTTTCCACAGTTCTAGCAGAGACACTTAAGGTTTCAGAAATTAAAATTAAATCAAGCTTAAAATAATCAATTAAGGCATATTTTTTTTCATGTGGAGTTAAAAAATCCAATTGATCAATTTCTTCAATTTGTTCGTTAAACTTTATAGAGAATTTATATTTTAAAAAATTCCAATCCATAATCAACAGTTCAATGTCGGTATAGCTAATGTAAGAGTATCTTCTTTTTTGTATTATTTCATTTGATTTCGATTTAAAAAGTAATCTCCATGCAATGAAACCAATTGCAATGGCTGATAAATAGATTATTCCTTGAATTATTATTTCGAATAAAAATTGATTGTTTAGTTGAGATAGTAAATTTATATACTCATAATTATATGCTGTTAATAAAGTAATTGTTGTAATGAAAGCCATACACAAAACTGTCCATATCAATCCAGTTATGTTTTTGGATATTGTTATTGCAAATGCTGGAATCGCTATTATCCAGGGTGTAAATGGTGACGAAGTGTTTCCTGTAAATAGTATACAAATTGTAAAATAAACAAAGCACACACTGATAAAAGCATTTGTAATTGTATTTAAGCTTGTTTTTGTCCTAAAGAGAAAGCATATTGTAATTGATATCATAAAACTTAAAATTGAGCTTATTCCTAAGCTGTATAGGTTAAATGAAAATAATAAGATCCCATATATTAATAAGATACAGCATAAACATATCATTGTGAAGAGCATGAATTCAATTAAAGAGTATTTAGTTGTTGTATTTCTGCTGTAAGCACCTATAAAATAATCTGCCATTACTTTCATACCTCAGTCAATTAAGTGTAGTTCTTTGATAAAGTGTGTTTTTTTAATGATTAATGTTAAAATTACATAAACAAACGCCTCTAAACAAATTAACGTAGTAAAATTGTAGTAAATTTATTTAAAGTAACCTTTTATATATCCTAACGTTGTATTATTTTTGAGCAACGTAAAGTTATACACAATGAACGGTATATAATTTACGAAAATATTTTTAGACAATTAATACGTCCGCTATGAAAAATAACACACTACCAAAATTTAAATTTTTAACAATTGTATTTTTAACAACAATTGCTTTTTCAATTAATGCTCAAACTTATACAAGTGCAGCTATATCTAATAGTTGGAATTCTACTTATGGTACTAAATTTGTCGATGGTGGAACTTCTCAATCGGATGATGATGTTTACGTACTTCCTTTAGGATATAATATTCCTTATTTTGGCACTGATTACTCTACATTATATATGTCTACTAATGGTTGGGTGTCTTTTTTTAATCCTGGGATAGATTCACATCCCGGTAATGATGCTATACCTAATACAAGTACTCCAGAAGGACCCATTGCTGTATTTTGGGATGATATGATTGCTATTGGTAGTAATGATGAAATGTATCATAATATTTCTGGTACCTCACCTAACAGAGTCTGTCAGATCACATGGTATTCTTTTAGTCGATATACAACAGGTACATATGGTGGTTATTTATATTTTCAAATTAGAATTGAGGAGGATGGTGACATCGAATTTCATTATGGTACATGGTCTGATCCAACTTATGCTATGAATGCTAGTATTGGTATAGAAAATCAGGGTGGTACATTAGGTTATTGTGGTGCAAATTGTGGTACTTCTTATGACCCTGGTAGTGCTCCTTCAGGTTATAAATTTACATATGTTCCTCCTGTTTTAGATGCCACGTGGACTGGTACAGCTGGTGATGGCGATTGGGCAAACCGTCTTAATTGGAGTACAAATTCAGTTCCAACAAGTTCTACTAATTGTATTATTAACGCAGGCCCTCCTTGTCATATACAAAATGGTGGCGATTGTGAGGATTTAACTATTAATGCTGGAGTAGATTTTGTTTTACAAAACGGTACTATTAATGTTACTGGTGATTTAACTGGTAGTTTGGCAACTATTCAAGTTTTAGCTGGTAAATTAGATGTTACTGGTGCAGCTTCTGTAGGTAATGTGATTATTGGCGCTGGTGGTGAAATTGAGGTTGATGGTGCGGTAGGTTTCCGTTCAAGTAGTGCAGCAACTATAGATGGATTATTTGATGCAAATGGTAATTTTGATGCTACTGTAGATCCCCCTTCTTTCCCTAATGCTGACATTAATTTTGCAGGAAGTGGGAGACTTACTCTAGCGGGTTCAACTAATGATTTAGGTGATTTAAGTACTTCAGCAGGAACTGTTGAATATGACGGAGCAGCTGCGCAAACTGTTACATCTGACACCTACTATAATTTAGAATTAGATGGTGATGGTTCTGGAAATAAAACTGCTGGTGGCACAGTAAATGTTAATGGAACTTTTACAATCACAGCTAATTGTCAAAGTTATAAAACAGGTGCACATACTACTACTGTTACTGGTGCAACTGACATTAATTCTCAGCTTAAATTAAATAATGCTTCTGCAGTTTTTGATGCTAACGGCACATTCGATGCAACAGGTGGAAATATAGATTTTACAAATAATGCTGCAGTTTTAAAATTAGCTGTAACTCCAACTTCCTTAGGTGATCTGGATGCTGCTACAGGTACAGTAGAGTATGATGGTGGAACACAGAATGTTTTGGCTGATGCTTATTATAATTTAGAGATAGATCAATCAGGTGTTAAAACATCTCAGGGTACAGTAACTGCGGCAGGAACCTTAACAGTAGCAGCATCTTCCACTTATTCAATTGGAAGCACAGTTACTGGTGTTACTGGTACATCTGATATTAACGGTACACTTGCAATATCAACTGGTGTTTTTCTTGCAGATGGTACATTTGATGCTGATGGTGGAAATGTCACATTTACTGGAAATGGTCAATTAAACATTGATGATACGCCAATAAGTTTTGGTACATTAACTGAAACAATAGGGAATATAGCCTATGATGGTACTTCTGCTATAAATGTAATTCCAGATACGTATTTTAATTTACTTATTCAAGGTGCGAGTACAAAAACAGCTTCTGGCAATTTAGATGTCAACGGAGCGTTAACTACAGCAGCAACAACAGATTGTAAATTAGACCTAGGTTCCAACAACCTAAACCTTGCTGGAAACCTTACAGTAGGTGCAGTTAATGGTTTAGACGCCTCAGATGCAAATTGTGACGTTACTTTTGACGGAACGAGTGCGCAAACCATAAGTCATGCGGGAAATCATACAACTAGTTCGGGAACTCGTAATGGTACTTCTAATACTTTTGGTGTTGCTAATAACACTATGAATTCTAATTCACTTGCCTTAGCTCTAACAGATAATGCTACTGCTAATCCAACATTTACATTTTATGTAAAAGGAGATATTGGTTCTGATTATGAGTATGTAGATGTATTTTGGGAAAATGGATCTACATCTTGGAGTATTGGTGATTTTTCTAGTACTGACTGCAGTGCTTCTTATGTCTCTGTCTCTGCATCAGATATGCCCTTCGCCACTTTTAATACATATATTTCAAATGGTACTTTAAATTTTAGTACGGATGCTTCATCTGATGTTAATTACTGCTCTCCAAATTGGTATGATATTTATTTTACAATTTCATATCCATATACTAATACTACAACAGTTGATCCATATTTTACTGATTTAATTGTAAACAATACCTCTGGTGTAACTTCTTCAACAAATCTTGAAGTTAAGGGTAATCTAACGTTAGGCTCAAATGCTATTTTAGATATGAATGGAGCATTTGAGGTTGATGGTAATTTAACTAATGCAGGTACCATTAAAATTGGCTCTACCGTTTCTAGTTTAGGAACTATGGATGCAACTCAGGGTACCATTGAATACGACAAAGCTGGTACACAAACCATTTTAACTGATAATTATTTCAATTTAGAAATTGACGGCTCCAATACAAAAACAGCAGCAGCAGCGCTAAATATTGATGGTGATTTAACCATTACTGCTGGTACTATGGATATAGGAACCAACAATGCTAATCTTAACATAGCGGGTAACTTTGCCAATTCAGGAACCTTTACAACATCAGGTGAAACGGTTACTTTTGACGGTGCAGCCGGAGACAGAACCTCTGCTGCAATAAGCGATGCAACGTTAGATTTAGTGGTAAACAAAACGTCAACAGGTAAAGTAACCTTTGCAGGTACTTGTTCATTTGATGAAGTTACCGTAACAGACGGTATATTGGCCATTACATCCAATACAATGACATCTGATAATGCTGTCAGTATTGCTGATGGAGCAGAATTAGAAATTGGAACAGGAACATTTAATGCTGACGGATCTTTTACTGCAAACAGTTCTGGAGAAATTGATTTTACGGGTGCTGGAACTCTTGCCTTAAGTAGCACGGTCACTTCTTTAGGGGCTTTAGATGATGCAGCTGGTACGGTATTATATGATCAAACTGGTTCAGCACATAATATTTTAACGGATACTTATTATAACTTATCAGTTGATGGTTCATCTTGGATGCAGTATAAAACAGCAAATGGTAATGTTACCGTAAACAACGATTTAACTGTTGCTGATGGTACAACTAGCTACCGAACAGGTGCATATACAACAACTGTTACAGGAGCTACAAACATAAATGCTGGGGTTGTTATTATAGATGCTAGTGGTACTTTAGATGCCAATGGAAATTTTGATGGCGGAAGTGCAACTATGATTAGTATAACAAACTCTGGTTTATTGAAGATTTCAGAATCCACACCAGCTCTAAATGCTGTTTCAAACACAGCAGGAACTGTTGAGTTTGATGGCTCTAATCAAACCATTCCAAATGTTCAGGCTAATAACTCAACTAAAGATTACTTTAATTTAGTGATAGATCAAGCTGGTACAAAAACAGCTGCTGGATACATTAACGTTGGCGGGACTATGGATGTTGAATCTGCTGCTACGTATGCTTTAGGGTCAAATACTACTATAGTAGCCGGAGTCTCTGACATCAACGGAACCATTACAATGAGTACAGGTACTTACGATGCCAATGGTCAGTTTGATGCAACCAGTGGTAACGTAACTTTTACTGGTGCAGGGACGCTTAAAGTAGGAGCGACAGTAGCTTCAACTTCAACTTCTTTAGGAACACTTTCTACTGGAGCTGGAACTGTATGGTATGATGGCGGTCCTTTAACCATTGTTACCGATACGTATTATAATTTAAAAATGTCAAGTGGTAATAAGGGAACTGCGGGTAATATCAATGTAAATGGTGATTTGACAGTTGTAAGTAACGCTTACGACACAGAAACCTATACAACAACTGTAGCAGGAGCAACAGATATAGATGGTACATTAACAATAGGTACGGGTACTTACGATGCCAATGGGGCATTTGATGCAACTAGTGGAACAGTAACTTTTACAGGTGCAGGTCAATTAAACTTAGCAAGTACGGTAACCGACTTAGGAACCTTTACAGAAAGTACTGGAAAAGTAGTGTTGGACGGTAGTAGTGGACAAACGCTACCAGACGATGAAACGTTCTATAACTTACAAGTAAGCAACAGTGCAGGAGTAGGTTTAGGTAGTAATGTAGATGCAGTTGTTAACGGAACGTTAACATTAGGAAACGGAGATTTAACAGTAGGATCTGGACAAACACTAACGGTTAATTCATCAACAGCTGGT
>JAQWRG010000117.1 GCA_029243855.1 Flavobacteriales bacterium
ACCACCAGGAAGAACTATAAATCCTTGAGCATATTTTATAAACATAACTTTTCTAACAAAAAAGTAATCAAAATTTATTCTTTTATCGTTGTCAACGTAATCGTTTGATACTTGCTCAAAAGGTAGTTCAATGTTAAGTCCAACAGATTTACCTCCACCTCTTTTAGCACCTTTATTTCCAGCTTCCATAATACCAGGGCCACCTCCTGTAATAACTCCGTATTTGTTTTTAGTGAGTTGAAAAGCTAGTTCTTCTGCCATTTTGTAGTATTTGTTTTCAGGACTGGTTCTAGCAGATCCAAAAATAGAAACACAAGGCCCTATTCTAGCTAAACGTTCAAACCCTTCAACAAATTCAGACATAATTTTGAAAACAGCCCAACTATCGTTTGTCTTGATGTTGTTCCAGTTTTTCATTTCTTCATTACTCATAAAAACTAAAATTTATAATTGCTATTCTAAATCTAAGAATTTTCCGGTATGGCTCAAGCTATTTTTTAGTAGATCATTCGGTTTTCCTTCAAAAATTATTTCTCCACCATTTTTCCCTCCGTCTGGACCCATGTCTACAATATAATCTGCTTCTTTTATTACATCCATATTGTGCTCAATAACAAGTACCGTATTACCATTGTCAACAAGTTGATTTAGTACTTTTAAAAGTAAATTTATATCCTCGTGGTGTAATCCAGTTGTGGGTTCATCAAGAATGTAAAATGTGTTGCCAGTTTCTTTTTTAGAAAGTTCAGTTGCCAATTTAATACGTTGTGCTTCTCCACCAGAAAGTGTTGTCGAAGATTGACCTAAATGTACATAGCCTAAACCTACATCTTCTAGAACTTTTATTTTATCATATATGAACGATACTTCTTTGAAAAAATGAGTTGCTTCTGAAACGGTAAGGCTGAGAACATCATTTATTGATTTCCCTTTAAATTTAACTTCAAGCGTTTCACGGTTGTATCTTTTACCGTTACATTGATCACATTTAACATATACGTCTGGCAGAAAATTCATTTCAATTAATTTCATTCCCGCACCTGAACACGTTTCACATCTTCCGCCTTTAACATTGAATGAAAATCGTCCAGGCTTGTAGCCTCTAATTTTGGCTTCAGTTAATTGGGCGAATAAATCTCTAATTAAGTTGAAAATACCTGTATATGTAGCAGGATTAGATCTAGGTGTTCTTCCAATAGGAGACTGGTTTATTCCAATAACTTTATCTATCAATTCTAATCCTTTAATTTTTTTATAGGGTAAAGGAGTTTTTACTGCTTTGTAAACGTATTTATTTAAAATAGGGAAGAGGGTTTCATTAATTAATGTAGACTTTCCACTTCCTGAAACTCCAGTGACACATGTAAAACAATTTAATGGGAATGTTGCTGTTACTTCTTTTAGGTTGTTTCCTGTTGCTCCTTCAAGTGTAATAGCATTTTTTAAATCATAAGATCTTAGATTCTCTTTTATGCCACTGTTATTTTGTAAATATTTTGCAGTAACTGATTTTTTTGGATTAAGTTTTTTTGGGGCGTTTTGTGCAATTATTTCACCTCCTAGAACTCCAGCGCCTGGGCCAATATCAATAACTTCATCTGCTTCATTCATGATGTCTTTATCGTGTTCAACTACTATAATTGTATTTCCTTTATTTCTTAGCTCTTTTAACGAGTTTATTAGTCGATAATTGTCTCTTTGGTGAAGACCGATTGAAGGTTCATCTAAAATATACAATACCCCAGTAAGTTCTGACCCAATTTGAGAAGCCAATCTAATTCTTTGTGCTTCACCACCAGAAAGCGTAGCTGCTGGTAGATTAAGAGATAGGTAATCTAATCCGACATTGATTAAAAACCCTATTCGATTTGATAATTCTTTAAGTAATTCTTTTGCTATTAACTGTTGATTTTTTCCTAATCTTTTATTTATGTTTTGAACCCATTGTTGTAGTTCACTTATTTCCATTTTGGTGAGTTCGTTTATACTTGTGTTCCCAACTTTATACCAATTGCTTTCTGTACTTAATCTTGAACCTTTACATTCAGGACAAACTTTTTTATTCATAAAACTAGATGCCCAGCGTTTAATTTTGTTACCTCCTTCTTTATGGTGTCTAGAAATGAAATTGACTACACCTTCAAATCCATTCAACACATCGTGCACTCCATTTTCTCCAAGTACTTTTACAAATTCAGTAGTTCCATAAAGTATTTTATGTAGGCATGATTCTTCAATGTCTTTAATAGGTGTGTCTAGGCTAAAATTATTATACTTTAATAAAGTTTCTATTTGTTTAAACGTCCAATTTCTTTCAAAATATCCTAAAGGCTCTATTCCTCCTTTTCTTATTGATTTTTTGTTGTCTGGAATTATTTTTTCAAATTCTACTTCATATATGCTGCCTAAACCATTGCATTTTTTACATGCTCCTTTTGGAGAGTTAAAAGAAAAAATATTGGGTTCAGGTTCATTTAAGGTTGTTCCAGTAGCCGAACACATTAACCATTTGCTGTAAGTCTTTTTTTCTTCGACTTGATTGATGATGGTTATTTCACCTTTACCTTTTTGGAGGCACATAGAGATGCTGTTTTCAAGACGCTTTGTATTTTTTTCATTTACTTTTATTCGGTCAACAACCAATCCAATATCATGAGTTTTATAACGGTCTAATCGCATGCCTAGTTCAATGTCAACTATCTTGCTATTGATTAACACTTTTGAAAACCCTTGTTTAAATGCTTGTTCAAATAATTCTCTGTAATGCCCTTTTCTTGAGTTTATAAGTGGAGCAATTAATGTAACGGTGTTGTTTTCTTGTTCGATTTTAATTAAATCAATTATTTCTTTTTGGGTATAGCTGATCATTTCAAGTCCAGTTTCTGGGGAAATAGCAGTGGAAGCTCTTGCAAAAAGTAATCTTAGATAATCGTATATTTCAGTGATGGTTCCAACAGTAGATCGGGGGTTTTTAGAAACTGTTTTTTGCTCAATGGCTATGACGGGGCTAAGCCCGTTTATTTTGTCTACATCTGGTTTAGTTAAATGTCCAACAAATTGTCTTGCATAGGCATTATACGTTTCTAAATATCTTCGTTGACCTTCTGCAAAAATTGTATCAAAAGCAAGAGATGATTTGCCACTTCCGCTTAGCCCTGTAATAACTATCAGCTTTTGATGTGGTATAGAAACCGATATGTTTTTAAGGTTGTGCGTTCTAGCACCAATTACTTCAATATAGTTTTGATTATTTATCACAATAATTTAAAGTCGTGAAAACTAAATTTAAAATTTAGGTAAAAATGAAGAATTAACTTCTTTTATCCTTGTTTTGTTGAGTGGTAATATATAGCACTGAAAAAATCCCTAAAAAATAGATGAAAAATCCAAGAGCAATTAGATAACTCCAATCATTGATGAATCTATACAATGAGATGGAAATGATCACAGAGAGAAAAGAAACACCAAGATAAATAAATGCAATTTGACTATCTGTGAATCCTAAATAGGATAGGTGATGTGTAGTATGGTCTTTTCCTCCGATAAATGGCGACTGTTTTCTTGCTAATCTGTTAATAACTACACTTGTGGTGTCGCAAATAGGAAGTATGAAAACAATTAAAATCATCACAATTTGTTTAGTAGTGATAAGTTCATTAGTGATGAAATCAGTTGAATTCCAAAAGTACTTGATTCCAACAGCTGCGATTAAAAGCCCTAGAAATTGACTTCCAGAGTCTCCCATAAACATTTTTGATGGATTCCAATTGTGAAACAAAAACCCAATTAATGAAGCAAAAACTGCAAGGAGAACTATGAAATCATAATTTTTAAAATCGTTATTAATCGCTAAAAAAAGTATGGCAGTTAAAAGAATAAATAAAGAAGTTATAGCAGTAATGCCATCCATGTTGTCCAGCATATTAATGGAATTCATTATGCCAACAACCCATAAAAGAGTTAAAACAATATTCAGCGTTTCATTATCAAAGAGTTGAATGGTAAAACTTGTTTCTTGAACACTATAGTTTCCACTAAAAATTAATATGCCTGCACAAGTGATTTGAACAAAAAATTTAAGAAAAGGTTTGGTGTTGTAGGCATCATCTGCTAAGCCCATTAAGAAAGCCAATGAACTGGCAAATAATAAACCTATAACTTGTCCATCATTGAATAAAGCATCGTTGTTGAAGAAAATTCCAAAACTTGTTGTGCCAATTAAAAAGGATATATAAAAAGATATTCCTCCTAAAGCAGGTCTTGAAACTGAACTCCATCTGATAAGTGGCTTTTCATTTTCTCTGATCCCTAAAGTTGTAGAGAATTTTAAGAGAATAGTATTG
>JAQWRG010000098.1 GCA_029243855.1 Flavobacteriales bacterium
AGGATTATAGTAAAGCTATTGAATTAGACTCTAATAGTATGATGGCATATTATAACAGGGGTGGTGTAAAGTATGATTTAGGAGACTATCAAGGAGCTATACAAGATTATAATCAAGCTGCAGAAATAGAACCTAATAGAAGTATTTATTTCAATGTATTGAGTTATTAATGCTGTATCTGTTCCAAATTGGTTTGAACTGATTAGAGTAACATCATAAATCCCGTCAACTGAGTAGGTGTGAGTTGGGTTTTGAGCAATAGAAGAATTACCATCACCAAAATTCCAATACCAAGCAAATGGAGCATTTGATGAAAGGTCAGTGAAATTAACGGTTCCATCACAACTGTAAGTTATATCTGCTCCAAAATCAGCAACTGGAGGTGACGTATTTTGGGCAACAAAAATGGTGTAGTCTTCTGCTTGACCGTATTGGGGATCTGAACATGGATCTACAGCTCCAATTAAATCGTAGTCAGCTACAACACGCATTCTTAGTGGAGTGTTTTGTACGGCATTGTTAGGTATTTGAACTTGAGCAAATGTAGAATCAGAACTTGTACTTGAAGCTATTAGTTCTCCTGTTGGGTCAAAAATACCATCGTTATTAAAATCAATCCATGCACTACAATTATGAAATGTAGGACTGCTGTGAACAGCTAAGAAATCATAAAAGCTTCCCAAATGAACTAGAGTAGAGTCACAGGTAAAATCTGCATATCCTTCAACTGCACTAAGAGATGTATTAGATAAGTTTCCAAAATGAACTTCTGTTATTCCGAAACCTAAATTACCATTTAGAGTAGCAGGGGTACAACTGTTAGGGACTGGATTGATTCCAGCAAGATTGACAGCGATGTAATTTGATTTCAACATCGAATTATTCCCATAAGGATTTGATGCAGTCAATTGAACAGAGTAATTTCCTGATGAGGTATAAGTATGTACTGGATTTTGCTGAGTTGAGGTTGATCCATCTCCAAAATCCCAAAGCCAACTTGTAGGATTGTTGGTGGTTTGGTCAGTAAAAGTAATGCTGCCACCACACGTACTGGTAGTATTTACAGAAAAATCAGCAGCTGGAGGGCTTTGTGGGTTTTGCCATTGAAAACGTATGTTAGGTCTTTCTGTTTCATATCCATTAATCCAGTTGGAAGTACATGGAGTTGTATTGTCTCTTCTTCTATAAATAAGTGTATTGTAAGAATAATTGGACATGTTCATAACTGCATTATCACTCCATCCGTTGTTGTAAAAACAAGTTTGAATCAAGATGTTTGAAACTCCATCCCAACTAAAAGGGGTATGGAATTGGTGTTGATTCCATCCGGTTTGATCAGAATGATTAATAGGCCCAAAAACTGTAGTTAAACTATTGTTGTCCCAACCATTTGTAATGCTATTACTTAAAGTATGTTTCATTTCAATTTCAAGGTTTTCTATCGTAGATCCGGAAGGAGTTACTACATCAAAACCTAAACTGGTAATGTTTCCAGCCGACATTCCTGCAGCTGTCAATTCATTTGCTCTTATGATTATTTGGTGCTTAACTCCTCTAAAGTAATTGCCATATATTGACGGGTAAGTTGTTGGTGTGTTTTGGACATTTGAAGCTCCAACAAAATGCATAGTTCCCTGTGATAGGTATAGCAATGGGCATATTGTGAAGAGGAATAAGAAAAAGAAAATTCTTTTTTTCATGGTGTTAATTTAAATAAATCACTTACTATACATTTATGTATTCGTAAGACGTAATCATTTTATATTGGTTGTCAAGTTACGCCAAATAAGCTAAAATTTCAGTTAAAAATCTGTTAAATAGCCTATTCATTATTAATTATAACACCCCTAATTTAATTATTTTGTTTAACGTTTTTATTTAAAAAATAAACAAATTGAAATATATATGTGATTAAGGGTTTTGAAGTCTGTGTTTTAATTTGATCAATGTATTTGAGTCAATAGTATGTTTTCCATTGAATGTTTCAATATTAAAATCAATCCCTTTCTCTGTTAGTTTTATTTTTTGTTGATCAATACTCTTTTCAGAAATAAAAGGATCCATGTCACCTATAATTAAATTAAGTTTTGGTAGTATATTTTTTTTCCATGAATTAAGTAAATCATCAGGAAATAAACCGGACCATAAATTAATTGAATTTAAATTTAAATCAGTCTGATTAGCCCATCTTGAAATGGTAGCTGTTCCTTGAGAAAACCCTAAGACGTTATATTTTATGTTTTTGTTAAGTTTTGGTTTTATCTCATTAACTACATTTTCAATATAGTTGATGTAGTCATTGATTTCATTTTCTCTATTCTCTTTAGTCATCCAAGAAGAAACTACTTTCCCATTAAACCCTTCCAGATAGAACATACTTAATCCTTCAGGAGCTACTATTAAAGTCTCTTCGCAAAAAATTGGTTTAAACCAATTTAAAAATCCTAAGGCTGATTGTCCATATCCGTGACATACAATCCATAAATGTTTAATGTTCTTTGATGGTTCTCCGGATAATATATATCTGGCTGTTTTGGTTGTTTTAATTGATTTAATCTTCATTTTTAAAGCTTATTAGATGTTTTTTTTCATCCAATACTTCATTCATTAGGTTTTTGATTTCCAAAGGTTCTAATTTCAAATGATCCTCAAATATTTTGGAATAATTTTGAATATCAATTGATACTTCTTCTGGTCTAAAATAGATTTTACCAGACCTTCTCATAAAATAGTCAATTGGTTTACAAACTCCCTCACTTTCAATGGTATAAATAATTTCTAAATCCTGTATAGAAGTGTGTTTTTGTGAATCGTATTTTTTAATGAGTTCTAAACAATTTATACCATAGTTTTGAATTAAATAATCAGCTATTTTTTGGTTTAAATTTTTTGATGATAATTCTTTTTTCACCGTATTTTTAAATTGGTGGTAGTTTTCAAAGTTTGGTTTAAAATTCCCTCCGATTGAAATGTTTTCAGTTGTACATCTTCTACTAATTTTAAAATCTTTTATGAGCAAATCAACTACTTTTTTAGCCATAAGTCTATAGCCAGTGAGTTTTCCTCCAGCTATTGAAATCATTCCAGATTCAGAAATAAAAAGCTCATCTTTTCTTGAAAGTTCCGTGCTTTTTTTGCCTTTTTGTTCTATTAAGGGTCTAAGTCCAGCCCATGATGAAATAACATCTTTATTTGTAAGTTTTTTTGAAAAGATTTTGTTTGCAGATTCAAGAATATATGCAACATCATTAGTTGATGTTTTTGGATTGTCGGGATGTTTGTTATAGTCGTTATCGGTAGTTCCGATATATGTGACTTCTCCTCTTGGAATAGCAAAACACATTCTATGTTCATTTGCGTCAAAGTAAACGGCTTGTTTTAGAGGAAGTTTACTATGAGCCACAACAATATGTATACCTTTTGAAAGTCTAATTTTTGAGTTTATATTTTTGTTTTCAATTGCTCTAGTAAAATCCACCCACGGGCCGCATGCATTTACTAGTTTTTTTGTTTTAATAGTAATGTTTTTTTTAAGGATATGGTCGTAGCAATCAATTGAAAAGTATTCTTGTTTAACAATTGATTTAGCTTCTAAATAATTTAACGATTTACCCTTGTGTTTTTGAGCAGTTTTGATAATTTCAATTGTAAGTCTTGCATCATCTGTTCGATACTCGGCATAGTATCCAGCTCCTTTTAATTGGTCACTTTCTAGGGATGGTTCTGTTTTTATTGTTTCTTTTTTACTAAGAATTTTTCGTCTATCATTCCCCTTTACCCCGGCTAAAATGTCGTAAATAAATAATGCAATATTCAATTGCCATTTTTTAAATGATCCCTTCTTGGTTAGTGGAATTAACATTTTTTCTGGAACAACTAAATGTGGGGCATTTTTATGCGCTATTTTTCTTTCTCTACCAACATTCCTAACTATTCTAAATTCAAGTTTTTTAAGGTATCTAAGTCCACCGTGAATTAGTTTGGTTGATTTACTAGAAGTACCAGATGCATAGTCATTTTTATCAATTAAAAGGGTGTTTAGTCCTCTTGAAGAGGAGTCTAATAAAATCCCGGCCCCTGTAATTCCTCCTCCAATTATAACTACATCATAAACTTGATTGATTTCATTATTAACAAAATCTGATCTATCTCTAATGCTGATCATACATTGCTATTAGTGCTTTAATTGTGTTTTCCCATTTTTTAATCCAATTCTCCCGATTTTCAGGTGCCATACTTGGATTAAACTTTCTTTCTATAATACGATTACTTTTAATATCATCTAGTACAAAAAAATTGCTTTTTATACCTGCTAGAAGAGCTGCACCCCAAGCGGTAGATTCAATGATTTTTGGTCTTATTACTTTAGTATTTAAAATATCAGCTTGAAACTGCATTAGAAAATTATTTGCACAAGCTCCTCCATCAACTGCCAATTCTTTTATAGATAAACCAGCATCTTTTTCCATTGATTGAATTACATCCCTTGTTTGAAATGCAAGCGATTGAAGTGTCGCCTTGCATAGGTCTTGGATGTTTGAATTTCTTGTTAAGCCAAAAATACCACCTTTAACATTCATGTTCCAGTAAGGAGCTCCTAGGCCTGAAAATGCAGGCACAAAAACAACATCTTCACTATTACTTGATTCTGCAAATTTTTCAGTTTCATGAGATTCTTTAATAATCTTTAAACTATCTCTTAGCCATTGTACTGCTGCTCCAGCAACAAAAACACTTCCCTCAAGGGCATAATTAACTTGTCCGTCTATCGACCATGCAATTGTAGTTAATAAACCATTTTCACTTTTAATTGCATTAATTCCAGTATTTGTTAACATGAAACAACCCGTTCCATAGGTGTTTTTAGCCATTCCTGCTTCAAAACAATTTTGTCCAAAAAGAGCTGCTTGTTGATCTCCTGCAACTCCTAAAACAGGTATGTTTGATCCCTTGAAATTCCATTCTCCAAAATAATCACTACACTCTTTAACTTCAGGAAGAATTTTAGAGGGAACGTTAAAAATTTCTAATAATTCTTCATCCCAGCATAATGTATTTATATTAAACAATTGGGTTCTGGAGGCATTAGTTACATCAGTGTAATGATTGTGAGTTAAATTCCATATTAGCCAAGTGTCAATAGTCCCAAAAAGTAAATTTTCTTCTTCTAAGGCTTTTTTAGCTTCATCACAATTTTCTAAAATCCAATTTATTTTTGTTGATGAAAAATAGGAGTCGATAACCAATCCGGTTTTACTTGAAATTAGTTCAGTTAAGTCTTTAGTTTTTAATTTTTCACAAAAATCAATAGTCCTATTGTCTTGCCAAACAATGGCGTTGTAAACAGGTTGTCCAGTATTTTTATTCCAAAGTACAGTTGTTTCCCTTTGGTTGGTGATACCTATTGAATCAATTTCTTTAACATCAACTTGGTTGTTGTTGATAAGGTCTTTTAGTGTTTGTATTTGAGTGTTTAAAATCTCAATGGGATCGTGCTCAACCCATCCGTTTTCAGGAAAAATTTGTTTAAATTCTTTTTGTTCAGTTCCTCTTATGTTTCCATTTTTATCAAATAGAATTGAACGGCAACTTGTTGTTCCTTGATCAATTGCTATAATGTATTTTTTTGATGGTTCAGTCACTTATGATATTCCATTTTTGGTTTGAATCACATGTCTTATAATTTTCATCAATTTTAACATAAGTATTCCTTGATGTTTTTGTAATCCATGCAGTCATTTTTTCTATTTGCTTGTTGTTTAGAGCAAAATTTTGAATGATTTGATAATCATCTTTTAAATTTGCTTTGTGAGGATTTGTTCTTTCTTCAAGTTTTAATATTCTGTAGCCAATATTTCCTTTTGCATCTTCATAATAAAGTGGGGAGCTAAATTCTCCAATTTCGATATTTTTTATGCCGATAAAAATTTCTTTATCTATGTTTTGCATGTCCCAAAACATTTCTCCACTAGACTCATTGTAAATAATTCCGTTAGTGTTTCTAGTGTTTTCATCTGTAGAAAACTCTGCAATAGCATCATTCCAGCTCTTATTTTCACTGTCTATATCTGCTTTGACTGCTTTGATTTTTTCTTTGACATTAACCAGTTCAGATTCACTTATTTCAGTACACAATAAAATATGTGAGCCGTAATATTGTTCACCTCTTCTTTTTTCAATTTTAACAATATGATAGCCAAATGGACTTTCAAATACATGCGATACTTCTCCTATTGGAACACTAAAAGCAATGGCGTCAAACTCAGGAACAAAATCTCCTCGATCAACCCATCCAAAATTACCATTGTTGGATTTTGTTCCAGGATCACAAGAATAAAATTCAGCAGCTACACCAAAACTAATATCATTGGATAAAATTCTAGTTCTTATTTTATTAAGTTTTTCTTTTGTGTTTTGTTTTTGGTCGTTACTAATCTCAGGTGCTATAACAAGCTGTGATACCTTTACTTGACTGTTGATAAATGGAATACTGTCGTTGGGAATTGATTTGAAAAAATCTTTGACTTCTCTTGGTGAAACCATCACTGAAGAAGTGATTTCTTGTTGCATTTTTTGAGCCTTCATTTTGTCTTCAATTTGTTCAAAAAATTCCTCTTTTATTTCTTGGATAGACTTATCGTAGAACTCTTCTAACTTTTCAATACCACCAATTTGAGCAGAAAAATATTGAATTCTCTGATCCAATTCAGCTTTTACCATGTCTTCTGTAACTTCAATACTGTCTATTTCGGCTTGATGAATTAAAAGTTGTTGAAGCATGATTTCATCTAGTAGATAGCAGTCTAAACCATCATCAGCTGATGCTCCTTGTTGCATCATTTGAATTTTTTGATTTTGTAGGTCAGAAAAAAGTATTGGTTTTTCACCTATAACTGCAATAACTTTATCGATGACTTCTTGAGTAAAAAAAACAGTTGTAATTGAAGTGAAAATAAGAGTGAAAATTATTTTTTTCATTGTTAATATATTTCTATTGAATTGTTTTCGATACCATCAGAAAATAGATTTGATCTAAGTTCTTTTCTTAAGTTATTTGCTCTAATATTTAGTAGTATACTCTTAATTTTGTCTTTTTCAAAACTTAGTGGTGAAATACCATCTTTTATTCTGAAATCATATACATTAACAAAATATATAAAGTCCTCTTTTTCAAAGTATATTTTTTTCTTTTTAGTAATGAAATTTACTTTGTTGTATCCTTCAATTGGTATTTGCTTTAGAAGATCATCATAAAAAATCCATTCTTCCACATTGTAATAAAAAACTTCAGCACTTTTTTGTGCATATTTTGTTAAAATATCAATGTCACCCTCTTTATTTAGTTTATAATATTTTTTAATCTTATTTAGTTGATTAGAATTTTTTGGAATTTTTAAGTACAAACATTTGATTATGTAATCATTGAGAACAAAATCATCAGAATGTTTATTGTAATATTCCAAGGTTTCAAAAGTTGTTATTGATGTGTCAAGTCTTTTACTTATGTAGAACTGTTCAAATTCATAGGAGATTAAAGATTTTCTATATTTTTCAATCTTTTTATCAACGTTCAGTAAACTATTGGGAATCATCTCTTGAGCCTTTTTAACAATTAGCTGACTAGTAATCCAATTGTTAATGAAGTTTTTAACGTAAACAATACTGTCTTCGTTTTCTAGATTAATAGGTATTTCATCTATAATGTCATCAAGGTAAAGAAAATCATTTTCTATTCTAGCCAATTTTTTAGACTCAGTAGAGTCTAAGTTACATCCACTTAAAATTATTAAACTAGTTAATCCAAATAGGAAATTGATAATGGTGTTCAAATACTAAGGTTTTTCTCTGATGCTGTAAAGTACATCAAAATTAACTTCAATTTTATGTTTTTGTTGCATTTCTTCCAGCCATTTTGATTCAAGGTATTCTTGAAATGCAGAAACTATCAACCCTTCAGCCTCATTTAATTTTTTTGGTGAAGGTTCAATTAGTTCTGAAATAAAGATGAAAGTACTTTTACCATCAATCGTTTTAATATCACTAATTCCTAATGAGGTTTTAAAGTTTGATAGTACATCATGGTCTTCAACTTGAAGAATTCCTTTTTCAAAACTTAGGTTTAATGGTGAGGTTGAGTTTGCTAATTTAACGATGGAATCACTGGCGATTTTATTTTCTTTTTTAAGTTCAAAAGCTTGATTAAGAATTTCTTTTTGGGATGAGCTAAAAATTTCAACTCTAGCTCTAAGCGGCCAAGTCCATTTTTCCGAATTTAGTTCATAGTATTCTCTTAAGCCAGTAGTGTCTTTTATGGCTTTAGTCCATATTTTTTGATCGGATATTTCAAATAGTAAAATACCATCTCTGTATTCTTTTACTAACGCTTTGAAATCTGGATATTTAACTTCTAATTGACTTTTCTCATATTCAATCAGTTTAAAATTGATATAGTTTTTAAGTGCTTTATTTATAGAGTTCTTGTCTGATTTGGCAGCTTTGTTTTTAACGGTTTTGCTAAGATAAATACCAAAGTCCATGTTGGTGAATTTTTTATCGCTAAAAGAAAAAAGTACTTTATTTGCTTTTTTAAGCTTAGATAAATCAATAGTATCTGTTTCAGAACTAAATAAATCAATAAAAATATCTTCTTTGTATTTTAATTTGAAATCATATTCATTTTTTAATTTATTTATGAATGATGATTTAGTTTTAGAAGATCTTGAATCTTTTTGAATTTTATTTTTCAATTCATATCTCATTGAAGATAATTCACCAATAGGTTCATAGGCTAATCTTTTAACTACATGCCATCCTCCTGGTGTTTTAAAAGGTTTAGAAATTTCATTATCATTTTCTAGACCAAAAACTGCATCTTCAAATTCCTTATAGTAATTACCTCCAGATTTAATCCATCCTAATTCGCCACCTTTTTTCGCTGAATTTCTATCACTTGAAAATTCTTGGGCTAAGCTTGTAAAGTCAGCCCCATTTAATAGTTGTTGATGTATTTCATTTATTTTAAGTTGAGCTACATTTTTTCGTGTTTGGTCTTTACTGTTTGCAATCATTATGTGAGCAGTTTTTACCCTTCCTTTTGCAGCTCTGATATCATTTACTTTTAATAGGTGATAGCCGTATCTAGTTCTGACAGGGTTTGATATTTCACCAATTTTAGTGTTGTAGGCTACATCTTCAAATGAATAAAGCATTTTAAATGCTGTAAAATAGCCCAGGTTTCCTTTGTTGTTTATTGCAGAAGGGTCTTCAGATATTTCAGCAGCTGTTTCTTCAAAAGATTGCTCTTTTTCTAAAAGAGATTTCTTAATAGAAATTATTTTTTTGTATGCTTTTAATGTGTCATCAGGACTTGGATTAGCATCCAATTTTACCATTATGTGAGATGCATTAACTTCATTAACTGTTCTATGATACGCTTCTTTTATCAATTCTTCATTTATAGACGTATCTATAAGATATGGTTTTTCCAATTGTTGTCTGTATCCTGCTAATTCATTGATGAATTTTTCAACAGTATCTAAACCAAGTTCCTCGGCAGCTTTAACTTTTAATTTAAAATTTGAAAAAAGATCAATGTATTCATCAAGGTCTTCTTTAGTCGCAATTTTTTCCTTCTTATTTTTCCAATATATCTGTTCAAACTCAGATTTGTAAACTGGTTGGTCATCTATGGTTAATAAAACTTGATTTTGAGCATTGGTTTCTATCGCAAAAATGCTTAGAAATAAAATCCATTTGAATTTCATGTATAATTTATTTAAATAATTTATCTTAAATTGTAATTAGGTGCTTCACGGGTTATTGCAACATCGTGAGGGTGACTTTCAATCATTCCAGAGTGAGTGATTTTTACAAATTTTGCTGTTTTTAAAGCATCAATATTTTTTGCTCCACAATAGCCCATTCCCGCTCTCAAACCACCAATCAATTGTTGCATTAATTCTTTTAGTGTTCCTTTAAATGGCACCCTAGCTGAAATGCCTTCTGGAACCAATTTTTTAATGTCGTCTTCTTCTTCTTGAAAGTAACGGTCTTTAGATCCTTTTTGCATGGCTTCAAGTGAACCCATTCCTCTGTAGGATTTAAATTTTCTTCCTTCATAAATGATGGTTTCACCTGGAGATTCCTCAGTTCCCGCAAACATAGATCCCATCATGACACTACTAGCTCCAGCAGCCAAAGCTTTTGGAATGTCTCCAGTAAATCTTATTCCTCCATCTGCAATAATTGGAATATTGGCATCCTTTAATGCTTCAGCAACACATATAATTGCTGAAAGTTGAGGGTATCCAACACCCGCAATTACTCTTGTTGTACATATTGAACCAGGGCCAATACCAACTTTAATTGCATCTGCACCAGCATGTGCTAAATCTTTTGCTGCTTCACCTGTTGCTACGTTTCCAACCACAACATCTAGGTTTTTAAATTTTTGTTTTACTTTCTTTAAAATGTCTATAACCCCTTTAGTATGGCCATGTGCTGTGTCAATAACAATAGCATCTGTACCGGCTTTTACTAGAGCCGAAATTCTCTCAAAGGTGTCCTTGGCAACACCAACTGCAGCTGCAACTCTAAGTCTTCCAAACTCATCTTTGCAACTATTTGGGTGTTGTTTTACTTTAATTATATCCTTAAAAGTAATTAGACCAATAAGGTGATTTTCTTTATCAATTACCGGAAGCTTTTCAATTTTGTGTTTTTGAAGTATGGCCTCAGCTTTTTTAAGGTTAACATCCTCTTTTGCTGTAATCAGCTTTTTTGATGTCATGACCTCAGTAACATTTTTTGAAATGTTTTTTTCAAATCTTAAATCTCTATTTGTTACAATTCCAATAAGTTTATTATTAGTATCTGTTACAGGAATTCCCCCAATTTTATTTTCAGCCATTAATTTTAATGAGTCTGCTATAATAGCATCTTCACCAACCGTAATTGGGTCAAGGATCATTCCACTCTCAGATCTTTTAACTTTTCTTACTTCATTTGCCTGTGAGGCTATTGACATGTTTTTGTGAATGACTCCTATACCTCCTTGTTGGGCAATTGAAATAGCTAACGCATGCTCGGTAACAGTATCCATTGCTGCGGATATTATCGGAGTATTGATAGGAATATTTCTAGAGAATTTAGAGTTTAGTTGAACTTGATTAGGAAGCACTTCAGAATAAGCAGGAACTAATAGTACGTCATCATAAGTTAAGCCTTCGCCAATGAATTTAGAGGATGTGTCTGTCATAATTTGTGGTTTTTTTCCTTAAAATTCTCACAAATCTAATAAAATACATCGATATCGACATGTGTTAGCAATTCTTTTAAGAATTCTTTAACATTCTTTTAGATAAAGCATTATTTTTGCGACTTAATGATTTACGTATTTAAAATAAAACATTTGGTTTTGGTGTTAAGTATAACACTCTTAAGTAGCTTTTCAATTAAGGCTCAATCTGATGCTTTATATAGTCAATACATGTTCAATCAGTTTACGATTAATCCTGCTTATGCAGGTTCTAGAGATGCGCTTAGTGCTGTTTTACTCTATAGGACACAGTGGGTTGGGTTAGAAGGTGCCCCAAATACTGTTAATCTTTCAGCTCATTCCCCTTTTCATTCTAAAAACATGGCTTTAGGAGTTAATGTTGTATTGGATGAAATTGGGCCAACAAAATCATCAGCATTTCAAGGCACATACGCTTATCACGTTAAAACTAAATATGTAGATCTTTCGTTTGGTTTAAGGGGAGGCTTTTTATCCACTACTCTACAAAAGGGCTTGCTTAATTTCGTGGAGACAGATGACCAACATGATGATAAAATTATGCTTCAGGCTATTCAGCCTAATTTTGATTTTGGAACTTATTTTTATAATGATTATTTCTACGCTGGATTTAGTTTTAGTCACATTCAAGGCAACAGTTTAGTAATTCAAGAATCATCCGTAACCAGTTTAGAGTTAAATAGGTATTTTAATTTTGCATCTGGTGGTGCTATAGAACTAAATAATAATTTAGTTTATAAACCCTCTATAATGCTAAAGTACCTTCCTGGTATGCCTTTAAATTATGATATTAATTCTAGTGTTTTATTAAATAAGGTTTTATGGGTAGGAGGATCATACAGATCTACAAAAAATATAGTTCTTTTGTTGGAATATAATGTAAATGATCATGTAAGAATGGGTTATAGCTATGACTTTGATTTAAGTCCACTTAGAAATACCAATTCTGGTTCTCATGAAATATTTTTAGGAACCGACTTAAATATTAGAAAAAAATCTCCTAGTATATCACCAAGATATTTGTAAATGAAAGAGTTAATATTTAAACATATAATTTGCATTGTTCTTGTAAGTTGTTTTTTTACAGGAATGGCATCTTATCCAGGCGATTCTTTAAAAGTCAGAAAAGAAAGAATTTATGAAGTTTTTAACACTTATGGCTTAAATTCAAATTACTCTGAAATATGCCCAGTTTTTTATAATTCTGAATTGGTTTTTTGTTCGAATAGAGAATGGAACAACAATACCTTAGGAGAATCAGATTGGAGTGAAACAGGTCACTATAACCTTTTTAAATCTTCCATTTCATTTAATGGAATTGATTCAGTTAATTTTGAAAAAGTAAAAGTATTTAGCCATTTTTTGGTTAGTCATTTAAATGTTGGACCAATATCATTTAATAATGATTATACGGAGGCTATTTATGTAGAAAATGAATTTGTTCCAAAAAAGAAAAGAAGCGATAAATCTTTACACGTTCAATTGTATTCTGTTCAAATAGAAAACGGAAAATTAAAGGAAAAAGAAAAATTATCGTTTTGCGATTCTAAATATAATTATTCTCATCCTTCACTGTCATTTGATGGTAAATTACTGGTTTTTGCTTCTAATTTACCATGTAAAAGTAAAGGGTTGAATCTTTTTGTTTCTAAAAGAAATACAGACGGTTGGTCAGAACCTGTTCCTTTAGATGACATTAATAGTGATGCTAATGAAGCTTTTCCAACTATACATAATCGTAAAATTTATTTTTCTTCTGATGGTTTTGATTCCAACGGAGGATATGATCTTTTTGTAGCTGAACCTATTGATACGTTGACTGAAAATAACACAAGTTGGAGCAATGTTTCAAATCTAGGAGATGTCATAAATTCATCTGAAGATGACTTTGGAATAGTCTTTAATAATGATAAGAATACTTGTTATTTTGTATCAAATAGAATAGATGAAAATGACACTACTGGCGTTTTAAACGATGATATTTATTCTTTTGAAATAGTTGATAAAGCGATATTTAATAAAGATTTCAGTTCCATTTCTGGACAATTTGAATACTATAGACTTAATGGAAAACCAGATAACATGGAAGTGATGTTGTTGGATGAAGATGGAAATGTCTTTGCTGTGACTACTACTGATAATAATGGTAATTTTAATTTCAATTATTTACCTACAGATAGAAAATATACCATTAAGGTAAATGACGAAGGAGAAGTTGTATTAACTCTTTTTCAAGATGACGATAAATCCATGCTAATGGCTAACGAGCATGGTGAATTTGTATTCAGAAAATTATCCTATGAAAATGCTGGTATTTTATCATTGATTGATCAAGGTGATGTGAATTTTGATTTTGGCACATATGATTTTAAAGGTCAAATTGAATATCAAAAACTTTTTGAAAAAAATAAAAATCCCATCCTTGTTTATTTAATTGATGAAAATGGAAATATAATTATGCAAACAGAAACAGATGAGTATGGAAACTTTGTTTTTGAGGGACTACCATACGGGGTAAATTATATGGTTAAAGTTGATGAACCTGAAGATTTAATATTGAAAGTTTATAATAATGTTGACCATTTAATGGCAACAATGACAAAAGATAAAAATGGTAATTTTATTTATAGACTGTTAGATTACGATAATACAACTAACATACAATTGCTTTCTGAAGATGAATCTACATTAACTTTTGCTAAAGAAAGAATGCTTGTTCAGGGAATATTTAAAAATTTAGAAGGTATATACGATAAAATTCCATTTGAGGTTTTAGATAAAGAAGGAAATCTCCTTTTAAGAGCAGAAACAAATAGTGACGGTTCTTTTGTTCTTGATAACCTACCACTTCTAGAAGATTTAATTTTTAGAATTGATGAAAGTTCACCTTATTTTAAAGATGATTTAAAAATAAATATTGTAAACAGATCTAATGAGCTTTTGGTAACCTTGGATAAAGATGACTATGGAATGTATGAATTTAAAAGAATGGTTTCTTCAAAATATACCATTACCCAAACAGAAGATTTAGAAGAGGAAGAGTATGTTGAAGAGGTTAAAAAGAAAATAAGTATTGAGAATCATGTTATTTATTACCCAACAAATGTTTATGAAATCGATAAGTCCTATTATCCTGTATTAGACTCTATGATAGCCTCTTTAAATGATCATGAGAATGCTAAAATTCAAATTTTTTCACATGCTAGCTCTACTTCTACGGAAGAATATAACATGAGGTTGTCACAAAAAAGAATGAAAAAAGTAATAACCTATTTTCATGAAAATGGTGTTGAATTGCTAAGGATGACTTATAAGGCTTATGGCGAATCTAAGCTGTTAAATAGATGTGAAGACGATCAAGAATGTGAGGATGCCATGCATCAAGTTAATAGGAGAACAGAATTGCGAATCATTCAAGAGAATAATGATTAGTTTTTGTAAACTTCTTCTCCGTTTATAAATGTCCTAAGAACTTTTGTCTTTAAAATTTCATCTTCATTACAGGTAGTGATTTCATTGTTTAGTACAACAAAATCAGCATATTTTCCCTTCTCTAATGAACCTTTGGTTTTTTCTTCAAAGTTGGCTAATGCTGCCCAAAATGTAATTCCTTTCAATGCATCAATTGGCCTTAAGGCTTCATCAATTTGAAAACCACCAATAGGTTTATTGGCTTTGTTTTTTCTGTAAACAGCAGCGTAAAAAGTATGAAGAGGGTTGATTCCTTCCACAGGGAAATCTGTTCCTAATGCTATCAACTGATTTTCCTTAAATAGTGTACTATACTGATAGCAATTTAAAAGTCGTTGTTTTCCTATTCTTGTCAATGCCCAAATGAAGTCAGAGGTAGCGTGTGTAGGTTGAACAGAAGGTATTATGTTGTTGTCTCGAAAATAATGTAAATCATCATAATTAACACATTGAGCATGCTCGATTCTCCATCTAAGGTCGTTTCCTCCTTTAAGAATATTTGAATATTGATTTAAGATCTCTCTATTTGCTGAATCTCCAATTGCGTGGGTACAAGCCTGAAAACCGTATTCGTGTAATAATTCAAGTTTTGAGTGGTACTCTTCTATTTTTGTTAGTAGTTGACCATAATGTTTCTTTTTAAGATCGGAGTAGGGTTTAATCAAACAGGCTCCTCTTGAGCCTAAAGAACCGTCAGCAAAAAACTTAAATGATCGCACACTTAATTTGGGAAGAATTATTGGCTCACCAATAGTATCCAAGAAATAAGAAAAATTTTCTTTTTTATCACTAATCATTGCGTAAATTCTAATTTTCAACTCGCCAGATTTATGTAAATTTTTAATCAATTTAATCTCCTGGTAATCTATTCCAGCAATATCTACAGTTGTCAAACCAACAGCTATACAATCTTGTTGTGCTTTTAACAAGGCCATTTTCTTTTCATCATCTGTTGGGTCAGGGATTTTACTATATATCAAATCCATGGCATTATCTATAAAAAGGCCAGTATATTCACCCTGTATGTTTTCAATGTATCCGCCTTCGATAACAGTATCAAGTGGAATATTTGCAATTTCAATTGCTTTATGATTAACCATAATGGCATGCCCATCAATTCTTGAAACTATAATAGGTTGATTAGGGAATATTGAATTTAATTTTTCATTGGTTGGCCAATTTTTATTTTCCCAACGATTTTGATCCCATCCATAGCCTTGAATCCAGGTTGTTGAATCACTACTTTTAGCTTTAAGTAATAGTGTAATTACTTCATCAAAAGAATTGGTGTTTTCTAAATTAATTTTTTGTTTTTGAATTCCATATTGTAAGAAATGACAATGAGCATCAATAAATCCGGGGTATATAAATTGCTTTTTTAAATCAATTTTGATTTTAGATTTGTACTTATTAAGTATTTGATTTTCTTTTCCAATTTCAATGATTTTCCCATCGTTAATAGCCATTGACTCAAAAATCATATTTTCCTGATTAAGAGAAAATATTACTGCATTATGCACTATAGTATCAACTTCTTCAGTTTTTATACAAGAAGGGTTAACCAAAATAAGAAAAGCGAGAATATATATAAGTGAAGCCGATTGTTTCATGTTTTTGACTTATATGTTTTTTTAAATAATGGAACTAAAATTATCAAAAGCACTATTAATCCTGGAATTTTATATCGAATCAATGCTCCAAAAACAGGTGTTGTCATGCCAACAATACAATAAAGAAACACAATAAATATCAAAGAGGAATAAATATATCCATACATATTTTGATATAGGTTTTTTTTAACTTTTTTCAATTTTGATAAAACATATCCAATAAGTCCCAACATCAAAAAATTCTCAAATATAGATATTAAGTGAATTTTTGAAGTTATTTCCCATGGAAACGGTCTTAGTAAACTGTTCATAAATCCACTAGGTATTGCTTTTAGAAAAGAAAAAAAGTCATTTTTAATTTCAGTAATTTTCATTATGCTTCCAGCATTATAAAATTCTGCCAACCTTATAAAATCTTCTTGTTTTTTAGAAATAATTGAAATAGGGTCATATGTATTATTTGATAAGTGAAGCAGCATAAATACAAACCCAATTGCAATAAGGTTGACTAAAAATATCAGATGCGGATTTTTATTAATTTTTTTAATGCTAATGAAAATTAATAAACCAGAAAATAAGCAGCAAAAGACATAAAATTTGATTTTATAAATCAATAGGAGACACAGAATTAAAAAGATAATTTTTTTTATTATCTGTTTTTTGTTTTTAAATAGAGTAATAAGCAAATAAGAGAATCCACCAAGTCCTAAAATGATTAATGGTTCTTTTAATACTCCTGAGGAAAAAACTAGAATACTTGGAAATAGAATTAGTACCCAAAACACATGTCTTACATTTTCTTTTGGAGAGATTTTTTTAACTGTTTTTACTAAAAACACAAAGCCTATTAAGCTAATAAAGGAAAAAAACAGCGCATGAATAAAATATATTTTAAATGAGATTAAGCCAACAATTGCATTCAATCGAATTACCAGTCTGGATTCGTTTAAAATGGTTGATGAATAAGATGAATCCCAATGGTTCATGTTTATAAAGTAGTTCTGATGGAGATATTCGTAATTGTTTTCAAAACCAACTATCATAGAAAAAAAATCTTTTGGGTTATTTAAAAATGATGAGGAGATTATTAAGCTGTCATCAAAGTATTTAAATATATCAGCAGTATGTCTTTCTTTGTAATAATCAGAGTAAATCCATATTAAAACAAATGCAGCTAAAATTTTAATTAAAAATGCAGCTGCGATATCTTTTCTAGGAATGTCATTAATTGAAAATATTTTCCATTTAGATATTAGGATTAAAAACAGTAATACATATATGGATGATATGACAAATTCCAATAGCTTGAAAATAGGTTATAAGTTAAATCGTTGAAATTAAAGAATTATGTTAGTAATTACAGTATTATTTTCTATTGCCTTCTAACTTGTTTTGATACTTTTGTTCCTCATTAATTAAAAGCATGAAAAATAAATCTAGTCTTCAAATTGCAACTTTAGACCAAGCTATTGAATTGGGCTTAAAAAAAGAAGAATTTCAGGAAATTTGTACAATTATGGGAAGAACCCCAAACTTTACAGAAATGAGTATATACTCTGTAATGTGGTCTGAACATTGTGCTTATAAAAACTCTATCTTATGGTTAAAAACCTTGCCTAAGGATGGTCCTCATATGTTGGTTAAAGCTGGTGAAGAAAATGCAGGGTTAGTTGATATTGGAGATGGATTAGCATGTGCTTTTAAAATAGAATCTCATAACCACCCTAGTGCACTTGAGCCTTATCAGGGTGCAGCAACTGGAGTAGGAGGGATTAATAGAGATATTTTCACAATGGGTGCTCGACCAATTGCTCAGTTAAATTCTTTACGCTTTGGTGATATTAAAAAAGATCGAACAAAGTGGTTGTTAAAAGGAGTTGTTAAAGGAATTGGCGATTACGGTAATTCGTTTGGTATACCTGTACTAGGAGGAGAGGTTTTCTTTGACGATAGTTTTGACCAAAATCCATTAGTAAATGCTTTTTCAGCAGGAATTATGAAAGTTGATGAGTTGATTTCTGCAACTTCATCTGGTCCTGGCAATCCTGTTTTTATTGTTGGCTCCTCTACCGGTAAGGATGGTATTCACGGTGCTGCTTTTGCATCTAAGGATATTACAGAAGATTCAATGGATGATTTACCTGCTGTTCAAGTAGGTGATCCATTTCAAGAAAAATTATTACTTGAAGCATCTTTAGAGCTTTCTAAGTCTGATGCTATTGTAGGAATGCAAGACATGGGTGCAGCCGGAATTACTTGTTCATCTTCTGAAATGAGTGCTGCGGGTGGTGTTGGTATGAAAATAGATTTGGATAAAGTACCCACAAGACAAGATGATATGAAAGGATGGGAGATTCTTCTTTCTGAATCTCAAGAAAGAATGCTTGTTGTTGTAGAAAAAGGAAAAGAAGATGAGGTTAAAGCTATTTTTGATAAGTGGGATTTAAATTGTGAACAAATTGGTGAAGTTATAGAAGGAGATAAATTGGAGTTTTTTCAGCATGGTGAATTAATTGCAAGTTTATCGCCAACTTCTTTAGTTCTTGGAGGAGGCGCTCCTCAGTATGAACGAGAATATAAAGAACCTGCTTACTACAATGAATTTAAAAAATTTAAAATTGAAGATGTTGAAGTTCCTTCTAACTTAGTTGAGGTTGGGCATTTTTTATTAAAACAGCCTAATATTTGTTCTAAAAAATGGGTTTACGAACAGTACGATAGTATGGTTGGTACAAACAATATAAATACCAATGCGCCATCAAATGCTGGAATTGCCCTTATAAAAGGAACTACAAAAGGAATTGCAATGACAGTTGATTGTAATTCAAGATATGTGAATGCAGATCCTGAAGTTGGAACAACTATTGCAGTTTCTGAAGCTGCTAGAAATATTGTGGTTTCAGGAGGATCTCCATCTGCTGTAACTAACTGTTTGAACTTTGGAAATCCTTATCACCCTGAATCATATTGGCAATTTGTTGGTGCCATAAAAGGAATGTCAGCTGCCTGTAAGAAATTTTCAACACCCGTAACTGGTGGAAATGTTAGCTTTTATAATCAATCAATAGTTGAAGGAAAAGAAGTTCCTGTTTTTCCAACTCCTACTATTGGAATGATTGGTTTAGTAGATGATGTAGAAAAATCTATGTCTATGAACTTTAAAAATATTGGAGATACCATTTACCTGCTTGGACATTCTAAAAACGATATATCATCTTCTGAGTATCTATATAATTTTCATAATGTAAAAGCTTCAACAGCTCCTTACTTTAATTTAGAGGAAGAATATGAATTGCATGATTTAGTTAAACAATTGATTTCTAAGTCTTTAATAAATGCGGCTCACGATTGTGCTGATGGTGGTCTTTTCGTAACATTGGCTGAAATGGGAATGACAGCAAATTTAGGATTTGAAGTACAAACAAATCCAAAATATAGAAAAGACGCATATCTTTTTGGAGAAGTTCAGGGTAGGGTAGTTGTTTCTGTTTCAGATGATTCAAAAGCTAAGTTTGAATCTTTAATAAAAGAATTTGACGTTCCTTTTGAAACTATTGGGAAAGTTAATGAAGGGGATTTCGTTATTGATGATGAATCATTTGGAAAAGTAAGTTATTGTAAGGATATTTATGATAATGCATTAGCATCACACTTATAATACCTATTAAATGAATCCTGTTGTTTACCTTCCTTTTGTCTTTTGTATCCTTTTAGTATACATGTCTATTATGATTATTCCAGAAAGGTCAAAAAAATAATTTTTATAGATAGGCAACCCAAATGTCAATTGGGCGTTTGAAGTGTATATCAATTAGTTTAATTTGTTTGTTATGTTTCATAAAAGATTTCTTCAATTTTTATTTACACTTTTTCTTATTATACCTTTTTCTTCAAAGGCATCACACGTTCCTGGTGGAAACATAACCTATCAGTGTATAGGTCCTAATACATATGTCATAACCTTAACCCTTTTTGAAGATTGTGGAACGGCTTTTACCAGTAATTTTCCAGAATCAATTGATATAACTAACAATTGCGGTTATAATTTTTCAGCATCGATAAGCTTACCGAATATTATTTTCCAACAAGAAGTTTCTCAATTATGTGCTGCCTCTTTACCTGCAAGTGAATGTAATGGTGGTACATTACCCGGTGTATATATGCATGTATGGCAAGACACTATTACTTTGCCTGGGCCTTGCGATAGTTGGGTTTTTTCATATAGCTCTTGTTGTAGAAATGCATCCAACAACTTAACAGGAACAAGTAGTGATTATTATTGGGAATCTGTTCTTAATAGCAATACTGCCGCATGCAATACTTCTCCTTTAATTACATCACAACCAATACCTTATTACTGCGTAAATCAACCTGTGATTTACAATTTTGGAGTTTATGAGCCAGATGGCGATTCCTTGGTTTATTCTCTTATAAATGCACTTACAGGGGCTGGAACTTCAGCTCCATATCAGGGAGGATATAGTGGTGCTTCTCCAATCAATGGTATCAATATTGACCCTCAAACAGGTGAAATTACTTTCACTCCTACTGTGGTAGGAAATTTTGTTGTTGCTGTACTTATTGAAGAATTTGATACTAATGGAAATTTAGTTGGAAGTATTATTCAAGATTTTCAGTTTGAAATTGTTAATGTTGCCGGTTGTGGAAATAACAATCCATCCCCACCTGCAGGAGGCTTGTCAAATTTTAACAGTACAGCTGTATTAACTGGCCCTTATGCTATTCAAGCATGTGAGGGGGATAACATATGTTTTGATATTGTATTCACAGATTCAGTTTCTGTAAATGGAACAATTGATTCCATTTATATTAGTTCAAATGTAGCTCAATTATTTCCTGGTGGTACTATTGTTCAAAATACGTTTTTTTCACCTGCTAGTGCTACTGTTTGTTTTGATGTATTGCCCGGTACTAATCCATTTTCAACGATAAGTTTTGATGTTTATGATAATGCTTGTCCAATTGTAGGGATAACATCTGCAGCAGTTGGAGTAACTGTAATTTCCAGCACATTTGCTGGTCAAGATGTAACCATGTGTCAAGGTGTTGGTACTCAGTTAAATGCTACAGGAGGTTCTAATTTTACTTGGTCAGTAA